>JAODMR010000110.1 GCA_025465475.1 Micrococcaceae bacterium | reverse complement strand
GTCGAGACCCCGAGCCCGTCGTCGGTGGTCGAGCTTGTCGAGACCATGAAGCCCCGGGGGTTTCGACGGGCTCGACCACCGGTCTCGACGGGCTCGACCACCGCGGGGGTTAGGAACTGTGGCTGTTGCGGAGGGTGACCAGGGAGAGGGCGGCTGCCAGGACCATCAGGACGGCGCCGATCGCCGCCACGGTTCCCGCGCCGGAGTCGAAGGCTGCGCGGGCGGAGGCCAGCAGTGCCTCCGCCGCATCCGGCGGCAGCGTCCTGGCGGATTCGATGGCGCCGCCCAAGGTTTGTCCGGCGGCATGTGCGGCGGGAGCTGACAGGCCTTCCGGAACTGTCACGGCGTTGCGGTAGGCGGCCGACAACAGGCTGCCGAGCACGGCGGTGCCCAGTACGGAGCCAACCTCGTAGGCGGTTTCGGAGATGGCCGACGCGGCGCCCGCCTTGGCCGGTGGAGCAGCAGCCAGGATCAGGTCATTGGAGATCGTTTCCGATATGCCAACGCCCGCGCCCAGGAACACGAAGGCCCACATCAGTCCGGTTGAAGAGCCGCCGGCGTGCACGGCCAGCCAGGCCGTGCCATAGCCCGCGGCGTTTAACAGCAGTCCGATTGCCACCAGCCGGGACGGACGTATCCGTCGCGCGGCCCGCACCACAGCCAGCCCGGCCAGGATGGAGACTAGAAGGCCGGGCAGCAGAGTGAAGCCGGCCGTCGTCGGTGACTGTCCCGCGACCAGTTGTAGATGCTGGGACACGAAGTACAGGAAACCCACCAGCGAGAAGATGCTCAGCAAATTGGCGCTCACACCGCCGGTGAAAACCGGGTTGCGGAAGAGCCGCACGTCAAGCATTGGTGCCTTGAGGTGAAGTTGGCGCCGCACGAAGAGGGTTCCCAGCAGCAGCCCCAACAGCAGCGGCGCGAGCGAGGAGAAGCCCACACCGTCCTCGGCCAGCAGCTTGATGCCAAGAATGACCGGCACCATGGTGCCAAATGACAGCAGGATGCCCGGGACGTCCACACTGCCCGGCGCCGGGTCCCGGGATTCCGGCACGAAAGCCGGCGCCAGCACCAGCAGCGGAACCAGTACCGGGACCGCCAGCAGGAACACCGCCCCCCACCACAGGTGCTCCAGCAGGACACCGCCCACCAGGGGTCCAAGGGCAGCGCCGGCGGAGAAACCTGCCGCCCACACGGCAATGGCTATGCGCCGTCGCGCCGGATCCACGAAGATGTTGCGGATCAGTGACAGGGTCGAGGGCATCAGCATGGCACCGAAGAAGCCCAGCACCGCACGGCTACCAATCAGCGCTTCGGCGCTGGGAGCAAACGCTGCTGCCAAGGAGACGGCGGCAAAGCCAAGACTGCCAATCAGCAGCAGCCGACGGCGGCCAAACCGGTCCGCTGCGCTGCCCATCGGGACCAGCAGCCCGGCAAGGACCAGGGGGTAGATGTCGATTGTCCAGAGCAGCTGGGTCGCATCCGGCTGCAGCGCCAGGGATATGGCGGGGACAGCGAAGCTCAGCACCGTGTTGTCGACGGCGACCAGTAGGACGGGCAGCATCAACACGGCCAGGGCAAACCAGTCGCGGTGACTGGCCCTGGTGGACGGTGCGACGGGAAGGCGGTGGAGGGGAGCTGTTGTTGTCATGACAAGTCCTGCAGGGTTGGTTCCGGAAGTGTGACGAAGCGGAGGAAGCGGGAGGAGTACCTCAGCGTAGGAATATCTCCAAGCTATACCGTCCAGTCGGTACAGTAAACCAGCCAGACGGTATAGTTATTCCTCCCTATGGCTAGAGTTGTTCCATGACTGCTCAGCCGCCGGCCCGCGACCGGATCCTGTACGCCTTCGAGGGGCTTCTGATAGCCGAAGGTGAGCGGGCCGCCACGCTGGATGCTGTGGCAGCAGCAGCCGGCGTGTCCAAAGGCGGCCTGCTGTATCACTTCAAGAGCCGCGATGCCCTGACGGCGGGCCTGGTGCAGAAGCTGCGAATCCTTGCTGAGGCTGATTTCGAGCTTATGGCTGCGGCCCCGGAGGGCGCGGCCCGATATTACGTCCGGACGTCGGTGTTCGCAGGAACGAGCTTTGACCGCACGTTGGTCGCCGCCATGAGGCTTGCCCAAAGCCAGGACGAGCAGGTCAGGGGAGCGTTCAAGGAGATCCACCAAACCTGGTTGGACCTGATTGCCCGGGATGTTCCGGATCCGGCTGTGGCGAGGGCAATCATGTTGCTCGGGGACGGCTTGTACTACAACGCAGCCTTGTTCGGCGCCGACGGCGGCGCGGAAGATGGGGGCGCCGACGGCGGCGGCGCGGACGGTGCTGGCGCCGACGGAGCCAGTCCAGGCACGGCCGGACGCGAGGCCGCCGACGTCGAGTCCCTGCTGCGCGTGGTTGACGTGCTGGCGGGCCGGGTGAGGTCCTAAACGTCTCTGCTCCGAGAGCCGGCACTGCGGAAACGTTAGGGTGGAGCATGACTATTTCCCCTGAGCTGCAGGGACGCAGCTATCCCGCGGGTCCGGTGTACGACGTCGGGCGTGAGAAGATCCGGGAGTTTGCGACGGCGGTCAAGGCTACGTCCGCTGCACACTTCGACGTGGAGGCAGCCCGCGCCCTCGGCTATGCGGACCTGGTGGCACCGCCGACGTTCGCCATCATCGTGGCCCAGCGCGCTGATGCCCAACTGGTCTCTGATCCGGAATCCGGCATCGACTTCTCGCGTGTGGTCCACGCGGACCAGCGGTTCACGCACCATCGGCCCATTGTGGCGGGAGATCGCCTGGTCGCCTCCCTGCAGGTCGATTCGGTCCGCAGCATGGGCGGTGGCGCCATGATCACGACACGCGCCGAGATCACCACGGACGACGGCGAACCGGTTGCCACTACGACGTCGTCCATCCTGGTACGCGGAGAGGAGCAGTAATGCCGGCAGTGTTGAGCGAACTCAGCGTGGGGCAAGACATCGGATCGCGCCGCATAGAGGTTTCCCGGCTGGACTTGATCCGCTACGCGGGCGCCTCGGGCGACTTCAACCCCATTCACTGGAACGAGGCGTTCGCCCGCCAGGTTGGCCTGCCGGGGGTGATCGCGCACGGCATGTTCACCATGGGAGCAGCGGTGCAATTGGTGACGGATTGGGCCGGCGACCCGGGCGCGGTCCTCGATTACCAGACGCGGTTCACCAAGCCGGTGCCCGTTCCGGACCCAACCGCAACGGATGCAACCGCAGAGGATGCAACCGCGGAAGACACTGCTGAAGCCGGTGCCCCCGGCTCTGGGGATGCTGGCTCCGAGGCAGCCACCCTTGGTGCGTCATCCGAGGCAGCCTTCGCTGTGGTTGAGGTGCGTGGAGTCATCGGCGCCCTTAACCCTGAAGCTTCAACGGCCAGGGTGGACCTCACGGTGACCGCCGGCGGACAGAAGGTACTGGTCAAGGCCCAGGCCCTCGTCCGCGTCGCCTAGGCTGCCGCGTCACCTAAGCTGCTGGCTCGCCCGTCAGCGTCGCCCGAGCTGCGCTGTCGCCGTCGTCGTGCCGCCGTGGCCACCGGCTAGGCTTAAGCGGTGACTGAGCAGACATCCCTAGGGACACTGGCCGACCTTACGACGCTGGGCGTCGGTGGGCCGGCGGGCAGGGTCGTGGAAGCGGCCAGCGAACAGGAAATCATCGACGCTGTCCGTGCGGCCGACGACGCCGGCGAGCCGCTGCTTGTTGTCGGCGGCGGATCCAACCTGGTCGTAGGAGACCAAGGGTTCGCGGGTACTGTCCTGCACATCACCAGCACCGGCTACAGCGTGGACTCCGAGGACAGCTGCGGCGGCGTGTCCTTGGTGGTCCAGGCCGGCCACAACTGGGACGACCTGGTCCACACCACGGTTCTGCATGCCTACAGCGGACTGGAGGCGCTCTCCGGAATTCCCGGTTCCACCGGCGCAACCCCCGTGCAGAACGTGGGCGCCTATGGGTCCGAAGTCTCCTCCACCATCGCCTCACTCCGCGTCTGGGACCGCCAGCGCAACGCCGTGCAAACCTTCACCAATTCGGAACTCCAGTTCGGCTACCGCGACTCCCTGCTCAAGCGCACGACGACGGCCGGATCGCCACGCTATGTGGTGCTGACCGTTGAGTTCCAGCTTGCCCTGGGCCGCATGAGCGCCCCGGTGCGTTATGCCGAGCTGGCGCGCATCCTGGACGTTCCGGTTGGCAAGCGCGCCTACTCCCTGGACGTTCGTCGGGCGGTGCTGGCCCTGCGTGCCAGCAAGGGCATGGTGCTGGATGCCGATGATCGCGATACGTGGTCCACCGGGTCCTTCTTCACCAACCCAATCGTTTCCCGGGACGTGGCGGATGCCTTGCCCCCCGAGGCTCCCCGTTACCCGCTCCACGGAACTGACCAGGTGAAGCTCAGTGCCGCTTGGCTGATCGACAAGGCCGGTTACGCCAAAGGCTTCGGATTGGACCCGGACAGCGCGTCCGCCGGCAGGGCAGCCCTCTCGACCAAACACACCCTGGCGATCACCAACAGGGGTGGCGCCACCGCGGCGGACGTGTTGGCCATCGCGCGGGAAGTTCGGAACGGAGTGCAGCGCAGGTTTGGCCTGCAGTTGGAGGCGGAACCCCTCCTGATCGGCTGCAGCCTGTAGCGGCTGTTCGGCTGTAGCCTGTAGCTGCCTGCCGGTGCCCAGCTGACGACTACGCTTGGAGCATGGGTGCTGATGAGCTGGGTGCCTCGGGCTATTGGTACGGGCCGGAGGCTGCGGGAACGACCGCCGCGCGGGCTGCCGGTGCTGCCGGAGCCGGCGCTACAAGCGGCGCGGCGGTATTACGGGCACTGCGGCAGTACCGTTCCTGCGAGCAGGCCATCCGGCGCTCCACCCGGGACGCCATGGGGATGGGCGAGACGGACCTGCTGGCAGTGCGCCACCTGCTCCGGGCACAACGGCTCGGTTTGGCCGTTGGGCCGAAGGAACTGAGCCGGATGCTCGGCATCACCACTGCCTCCACCACTTCCCTGATCGACCGCCTGGTCAGCAGCGGGCACGCCAGACGGGAGCCTCACCCCACCGACCGTCGCTCACTGGTTATCGTGCCCACACGTGAGTCCGACACCGAAGTGCGCCGCACCCTCGGCGGGATGCACCGGCGAATGATGGAGGTCGCCGAACACCTGACGCCAGCACAGGCTGAAGTGGTTATTCGGTTCCTGGGCGAAATGGGGGCCGCCATAACCGAGGGGAAGGAGGATTCGGGCTCCCGAAATACCTAGCCAGGCTAACTATATGTATGCTTACTAATAGGAACCCATCCCTGTTAGTTGAAGGAGTAGTGGCTTGTCATGGCAACGTCGCCCGGTCTGCCCCTGTCCACCTCCCGCCTTTCCAAAAGCCTTTTCCGGCGTGCCCTTGACATGGCATCCCCTGCTTCAACCCTGGTCCGCACGAATGGCCAGGCACCCGTGCACTGCGGCGGCCCCATGGAGTTGCGGGCCTTTGTCCCGGGGCAGTCCACGGCCATCCACACCTATGACACCGGCCGCGACACTGCAGCCTTCCCTCCGGTCTGGCGCTGTCATTGCGGCTTCCAGCTGGATGCCCAACCGGCTCCGGCATCCGTCGAGCTGCAGGTCCGCCACCGCTAACTCCCGCTCCAAGAGGGGAAGTCAGTCCGCCCCCTACCGCGGTACGGGGCCAGGACGGTCCCCCCGTGTGATGTGGCAGCCGCAACCGGCTCCTTAGGCTGGGGCATAGGAATGACTGGCAGGTTTCGAAGGGATTCACATGACAACGGACGTACTCAGCAGGCCGGATGCAGCGCGGCGGCCCGCCCGGCCGCAACGCGACCGGCACGTTACTGACTTCATCGCGCTCACCGAGCAGGTACGCGAAGCAGGACTGATGAAGCGGGAGATTCCCTGGTACATCCGCCGTATGGTCACGCTGGCGCTGGGCTTCGGCGCCACAGCGGCCCTTTTCGTGGTCCTGGGTCACAGCTGGTGGCAATTGGCCACGGCGGCGCTGTTCTCCTTCCTGCTGGGCCAGGCTGGTTTCCTTGCCCACGACGCCGGTCACCGGCAGATTTTCGCCTCCGCCAAACGGAATGAATGGACCTGCCGCATCATCGCCAACCTCGTTGTTGGCCTCAGCTACGGCTGGTGGATGAACAAGCACGGAAAGCACCATGCCAACCCCAACAGGATCGGCAAGGATGATGACATCGCCACTGGCGTCGTTGTCTTCAACCCGGAGGATGCCGGGCAGCGCACCGGCTTCGCCAAGTGGTTCGCCGCCCATCAGGGCTCGTTCTTTATTCCGCTGCTCACGCTGGTGGCCCTGGACCTGCACATCTCGGCCGTCCGCAGGGTATTGGACCGGAACCAGATCGTCCCGGCCCGTCGCACGGAAATTGCCTTGCTGGCGATCCGACTGGTTGTGTTCCCCCTCGTTGTGCTCGCCGTCCTGGGCCCCTGGCTGGGACTGGCCTTCCTGGGCGTCCATCTGGCCACCTTTGGGATCTACTTTGGCGGGGCATTCGCTCCCAACCACAAGGGCATGCCCCTGGTGCCCAAGGACGTCAAGATCGACTTCATGCGCCGCCAGACGCTGATGAGCCGCAACATTTCCGGTGGCTGGTGGGTGGACAAGGGCATGGGTGGCCTCAACTACCAAATCGAACACCACCTGTTCCCGACCATGTCCTCCCGCAACCTGAAGCTCGTTCAGCCCATGGTGCGGGAGTACTGCGCAGAGCGGGACATCACCTACACCGAAACCACCCTCGGCCAGAGCTACATGATCGTGATGCGCTACCTCAACCGGGTGGGACTGGGACAGCGTGACCCCTTCGAATGCCCCGTCACCTCCCAGTTGCGCACCCGCTAACCCGATTCCTTTCCTCAGGCGCCCGTTCGGGCCGGTTCATTCCGGTCCGGGCGGGCGCCTGTTCGTCGGTCGGCTTTGATTGAATAGGGCCATGACGGCGTCCCTTCCGCCTGCGGCCATCCGGGTGCTGCGGCTGCACAGCCAACGACTCCTCGCTCCGGGACTCGACTCGCCCGTCCACGCGGTGCGCTGGATGATGGCACTGCAGGCCCAGGACCTGCCCGGCGCCCTGTATTCAGTGGGGCTGCGGTCGCCGGGATCAACGCTGGCAACGGTGCGGGCGGCCCTGTCCAGCGGGTCGGTGGTGCGGTCCTGGCCCATGCGCGGCACCCTGCACCTTCTGGCCGGTGAGGACCTGGGCTGGGTGTTGGGTCTGACATCCGCGCGGACCATCGCAGGAATGGCTGGGCGGCACCGTCAGCTCGGCATCACGACGGCGGACGTGGGACAGGTCCGCGGCGTCGCGGAGAGCCTGCTGGCAGGTGGTCAGGCCGCCTCACGAGAGGCGTTGCTGGCTGCTTTCGAGCAGGCCGGCCAATCGACCTCCGGGCAACGCGGCGTGCATCTCCTGGCCCTGTTGAGCCTGGATGGCGTCCTGGTACAGGGTCCCCTGGATGGCACCCGGCAGTTGTTTGTCCTGGCGGCCGAGTGGATTCCTCACCCCCGCAACCTGACCAGGGAGGAGGGGCTCGCCGAGTTGGCGCTGCGCTACTTCCGGGCCCGGGGACCCGCCCGGCTGACGGATTTCACCTGGTGGAGCAAGCTCACGGTCAAGGACGCCAAGATGGGACTGGAGGCAGCGGCTCCCCACCTTGAACGCATGGATTGCAACGACATCGACTACTACCTGTCTCCGGAAACGGCGGCGCTGCTGGACGGGCAAAGAGCCGCAGGCGGCCAGCTCCCAGGCGCCGGCCAGCTGCTGCTGTTACCGGGCTTTGACGAGATGATGCTTGGCTACGGAGACCGCAGCGCATCCCTGGATCCAGCCCACGCCGAGCAGGTCGTGCCGGGCAAGAACGGAATCTTCCAACCCACCATCACGGCCGGCGGACGGGTGATAGGAACCTGGCGCAGGAACGTCCGCTCGGGGGACACCGCGTCGCCCGAGGCTCTACCTTTCGCGCAACTCAGCCCCACACGGCAGCGTGCGTTCGATCGGGCAGCGGAACGCTACCGGCAGTTCATCGGATCGGGCTAAAGGGCTCCAATGGCGATGTTAAGCATGCGGCGCAGCGGCTCGGCGGCGCCCCACAGCAGCTGATCCCCGACCGTGAAGGCGCTGATGTACTCGGGGCCCATTTCCAGTTTGCGGATGCGCCCCACGGGGATTTCCAGCGAACCCGACGCGGCCACCGGCGTCAGACCCTCAAGGCTTGCTGCCTTGGTGTTGGGGACCACGGTGGCCCACTTGTTGTCATTGGCCAGGAGGGACTCGATCTCCGGAACCGACAGATCCTCACGCAGTTTCAACGTCAGGGCCTGGGAGTGGGAACGCATGGTGCCCACCCGCACGCACAGGCCGTCCATCAGGATGCGGTTGGCGTCAGTGGTGCCGAGGATCTTGTTGGTCTCGGCCCCGTTCTTCCATTCCTCCTTGGACTGGCCGTTGCCCAGGTCAGCATCAATCCAGGGCAGCAGGGAACCGGCCAGTGGGGCACCGAACTGCGAGGAATCCAGGTCAGGGCTGCGCTGTGCCGCGAGGACGGCGCGATCGATCTCAAGGATGGCCGAAGCTGGGTCCTGCAGGGGGGCGGACACCGCTGAATGCAGGGCCCCGAACTGGTTCAACAGCTCGCGCATGTGCCGGGCTCCACCGCCTGACGCCGCCTGGTACGTCATGGAGGTGCCCCATTCGACCAGGCCGTTGCGGAACAGACCGCCAAGCCCGATGAGCATGCAGGAGACCGTGCAGTTGCCGCCCACGAAGTTCCGAATCCCACGGTCCAGTCCGGCGTCGATGACGTTCCGGTTCACCGGGTCCAGCACGATGATCGCATCGTCCTTCATCCGCAGGGTGGAAGCAGCATCGATCCAGAGCCCATCCCAACCCGCACTGCGAAGCTTCGGGTATACGGCAGAGGTGTAGTCGCCACCCTGGGCCGTGACGATGATGCCCAGTTTGCCCAGCGCCTGCAGGTCGTAGGCATCCTGCAATGTGCCAGGGTCTCCGCCCGCGGCGGCTGCAAAGGCGGGAGCGGGACCACCGGCATTGGAGGTCGAGAAGAACACGGGGTTGATCCGGCCGAAGTCACCCTCGTCCTGCATGCGCTGCATGAGGACCGAACCGACCATGCCGCGCCAGCCGACCAGGCCGACGGACGGAATCTCGTTGTGCATCATGCATCCAGTTTAGGCGGCAGCCGTACTGGGCCCCGAACCTGTTACGTGGCTGGCCCGGAAGCGTGCGGTTCCCGCACCCAAAGGGTGTAGCGGTAGGGCGTGCCGCTGCTGCTGTTCTGCCAACCCTCTTTAGGGTCGGCCCCGCGAAAAGCCCACTCCGGACCCAGCTCCGGGGCGAACGTGTCACCGCCGACCGCCGATCCAATGACGGTGATGGCCGCTACGGTGGCTCGCTGCAGGCTCTGGCGGTAGATCTCGCCACCGCCGATGATCCACACTTCCTCGGCTCCGGGTGCAGTGGCCGCCGTAGCGAATGCCTCATCGAGTGAACCCACGACGACAGCGCCTTCCGCCTCGGGCGTGGCGTCCCACTGCTTGGAGCGGGTGATGACGATGTTGGTGCGGTCCGGCAACGGGCGGAACTTGGCTGGGAACGATTCCCAGGTGCGTCGGCCCATGATGACGGGGTGCCCGCTGGTGACTGCCTTGAACGTGGCCATGTCCTCGGGGACCCGCCAGGGCATGCCACCGTTCCGGCCGATCACGCCGTCGTCGGTTTGCGCCCACATCATGCCGATCAATGGCCGGGGATAACCGGGGCCGAACCTGAACAGTTCGTTTCCGGCGGAGCCGCTCATACCGCTACCGGTGCCTTGATGGCCGGGTGGTGCTGGTAGTTCACCAGTTCGAAGTCCTCCAACTGATAATCGAAGATGGACTCCGGCCGGCGGCTGATCACCAGTTGCGGATAGGGGTAGGGGGCCCGGCTGAGCTGCTCGCGAATCTGTTCCACGTGATTGTCGTAGACGTGCACGTCTCCGCCCGTCCAGACGAACTCACCGGGTTCCAATCCTGCCTGCTGGGCGATCATGAGGGTGAGCAGGGCGTAGGAGGCGATGTTGAACGGTACGCCCAGGAAAGTGTCGGCGCTCCGCTGGTACAGCTGGCAGCTGAGTTTGCCGTCAGCCACGTAAAACTGGAAGAACGCGTGGCAGGGCGGCAGGGCCATGTTCTTGAGCTCGGCCACATTCCAGGCCGAGACGATGTGCCGGCGTGAATCCGGATTGGTCCGCAATCCTTCCATCAGCTCCGCGATCTGGTCGATGTGGCCCCCGTCGGGAGTGGGCCAGGACCGCCACTGGACGCCGTAGACCGGGCCCAGTTCGCCGTCGGGGTTGGCCCATTCATTCCAGATCCGCACGCCTCGTTCCTGCAGCCAGCGGACGTTGGAATCACCGCGGAGGAACCACAGCAGCTCCAGGGCCACCGACTTGAAGTGCACCCGCTTGGTGGTGATCAGGGGGAAGGATTCAGCCAGGTCGAAGCGCAGCTGACGGCCGAAGACGCTGCGGGTGCCGGTGCCGGTGCGGTCAGACTTGGGTGTTCCGTGCGCCATCACGTCGCGCAACATATCTTCGTACGGAGTGGAAATTGTCAACGGTTATGCCTACTTGCTAGTCGTCGTACGGTTTGTACTGCTCAACGGACACCACGTGGTTCCCGGCGCGGCTGATCTGGCACACAATGAGCTCGCCAGGGGACAGGTACGGGTCCTTGGACGGCAGCTCCCTGCGCAGCTCCGGCGGCATGTGCGTTCCCAATTGATCCAGCACCGTCGGCAGCGTGGGGCGGTGCGTGCACAGGGCCACCGACCTGCGCTTATCGAGCAGCGATTCCACCACGGCGGCTGTCTTTTGGGGCTGGCGCCGGTGGTGGGCTTCGGTCAGGGCGTCATAGACCTTGACCTTGGCGGACGTGGCCTTGACGTAGGGCGCCATGGTGGCCAGGCAGCGCTGCCAGGGGCTGGTCGCCACCCTTTGCGGAGCCCAGGCGAGCAGCAGGCGCTTGGCGGCCATGGCTTGGCGCAGCCCGGTGGCAGCCAAAGGCCGGTCACCCTCGGCGCGCGCCCACGAGGAGCGGGGCTTGGCCTTGGCGTGACGGAGCACGATCAACGGCCAGGTGTCCAGTTCATTGCGCTCATAGGCTGCGACCAGTGCATCCAGGGGCTCCGTGTCGGACGGGTTGCTGAGCAGTTCCGCAGCCCGGGCGGGGCTGCACCAGAGCAGCGAGTCCACTTCCTTGCCATCCGGCTGCGGCTTGCCGTCGCCCAGGCTTGCTGCCCAGTACCGTACTTCCTTGGTTCCTGCGTTCACCGGGTAGTGGATGGTGGGCAGGGGAATGCCCAGGGTGATCGCAAGGTCGATTTCCTCCGCGACTTCCCGGACAGCCGTCTCCGGCAGCGTCTCACCGGGGTCGATCTTGCCCTTGGGCCAGGACCAGTCGTCGTAGCGGGGCCGGTGGATCAGCAAAACTTCCAGTTCCTTCCGGCGTTCACGCCAGACCAGGGCGCCGGCGGCGTAGACGGCCACCTTGGTGGCCTGGGCACTGCTGCTGGTCCTGCTGCCCGTCCCCGTCGGCATCAGCGTCGCGCCAGGGAGCGCTGACGCGACCGGTTGGCGAGCAACCAGGACTGCACGTCGCTCAGCGGCCGTCCGGACTCGTCCCTGTGGTGCCGGATCCAGTTTCCCTGATCGTCCAGGTGCCAGCTGGACGTACCCGGGTCCACATACCTGTCAAGCAGCGACGTGATGTACTCAATGTCTTCCGGGTTGCGCAGCCGCACCAGCGCCTCCACCCGGCGGTCCAGGTTGCGGTGCATCATGTCGGCGGATCCGATGTACACGACCGGCTCTCCTGCGTTGCCAAAGACGAAGACCCGGGAGTGCTCCAGGAAACGGCCCAGTACGGAGCGGACGGTGATGTTTTCGCTCAATCCCGGCACGTTGGGTCGCAGTGAACAGATACCGCGCACGACGACGTCGACCTTCACACCCGCCTGGGAGGCGCGGTACAGGGAATCGATGATCGTCTCATCGACCATGGAGTTGACCTTGATCTGGACTTTCGCGTCCAGGCCGGCCTTCTTGTTGGCGATTTCCCGCTCGATGAGGTCTATCAGGCCGGACCGGACGGACCGGGGGGCCACGAGCAGCCGCTTGAAAGTGGACTTGGGCGCGTAACCGGACAGCTGGTTGAACAGCTTCGACAGGTCCTCGCCGACCTGGTCATCGGCTGTCAACAGGCCCAGGTCCTCGTAGTACCGGGCGGTGCGGGGGTGGTAGTTGCCGGTGCCGATATGGGAGTAGCGGCGCAGCCCGTCCTGTTCCTGACGGACCACCAGCGACAGCTTGCAGTGGGTCTTGAGCCCGACAATGCCGTACACCACGTGCACGCCGGCCTGTTCCAGCTTGCGGGCCCAGGAGATGTTGGCCTGCTCGTCGAAACGTGCCTTGATTTCCACCAGTGCCAAAACCTGTTTGCCGGCCTCCGCAGCGTCCACCAGGGCATCCACGATGGGGGAGTCGCCCGAGGTTCGGTACAGGGTCTGCTTGATGGCCTGTACCTTGGGATCCGCCGCCGCCTGCTCCAGGAAGGCCTGCACCGAGGTGGAGAAGGAGTCGTATGGGTGGTGCAGCAGAATGTCCCGCCGGCGCATGGCAGCGAACACGTTGGCCGCCTTGGACGTTTCCGACTCATTGAGGTAGCGGGAGGTGTGCGGGACGTGCTTGGGGTAGCGCAGGTCCGGTCGATCGATGCTGCCGATCACTGACACTCCACGCAGGTCAAGGGGGGCCGGAAGCATGTAGACCTCCGACTCGTCCACGCCGAGTTCCCGGACCAGCAGGGCACGGATGTTCGGGTTGATATCAGTGGTGACTTCAAGCCGGACGGGCGGGCCAAACCGGCGCCGCAGCAGTTCCTTCTCCAGCGCCTGCAGGAGGTTTTCGGCGTCGTCCTCTTCCACCTCGAGGTCCTCGTTGCGTGTCACCCGGAAGGTGTGGTGTTCCAGTACTTCCATGCCAGGGAAGAGCTGGTCCAGGTGCTGCGCGATGACCTCCTCCAGCGGAATGAAGCGGGCCACGCGGCCCGGTACGGTCCCGGCACGGGGACCATCGACGGAAATCAGGCGGGCGAGCTGGTCCGGCACCTTGAGGCGGGCGAAGAGTTCCTTGTCGCTGACCGGGTTCCGGACCACCACTGCCAGGTTCAGGGAGAGCCCGGAGATGTACGGGAACGGGTGCGCCGGGTCCACTGCCAATGGCGTGAGGATGGGGAAGACCTTTTCCGCGAACATGGTGGAGAGGCGGATCTTGGCCGCATCATCCAGTTCGTCCCAATGCACCAGGTGGATGTGCTCGTATGCCAGGGCAGGCCGGATCTGGTCCGCAAAAACGTGGGAATGCCGAACGTGCAGCTTGTGCGCCTCGGCACTGATCTGTTCCAGGACTTCCACCGGGCTCAGGCCGGCGGGGGAGGGCACGGCCAACCCTGTGGCGATGCGCCGTTTCAACCCGGCCACCCGGACCATGAAAAATTCGTCGAGGTTGGAGGCAAAAATGGACAGGAAGTTGACTCGCTCAAGCAGGTGCAGGTCCGGATCCTCCGCCAGTTCCAGCACGCGGGCGTTGAAGGCAAGCCAGCTCAGCTCCCGGTCCAGGAACCGGTCCGGCCGGACGTCGCCCACCGGGCCGAGGTTCGGCGCAAACTCGGGGATGTCGATCCGGTCCTGCATGGCGCGTGCGGCAGGCACCTCGGAGGAACCAAAGCGCTCGGTGCCCAGCTTGGCGGCAACTCCGGCTGTTCCGGTGCTTTCCGGTGTCATGTGAGTTCCCCCTGCAGGTCGTTGGTTTCGCCTCAACACTACTAAGGTTTTGGCCTGACTAGACCGTCGCGGCGGCATACATGACGTCTGCATCCCACCCGGTGAAGCCCAATCGATGGTAGAGCGCGACGGCCGGAGCATTGTCCGCGTCCACGTACAGCATGATCGCCTGGAGCCCGGCTTGTTGGAGGTGACGCAGCCCGGCGATGGTCAGGGCCTTGCCCAGCCCGGTGCCCTGTGCGCCGGGGACCACCCCGACGGCGTAGATCTCTCCGAGGGGCGGGTGGCCTGCACGGGCCGGATGCACCTTGGTCCAGCAGAAACCCGCGATCGTCCCCGCTGCGCCCGCTTCCGGCACGACGGCGAGGAAAAAGCCTGCGGGGTCGAACCACTGCTCCTCCATCCGGGCCTGCAGGTCGGCGCCGGTCATGCCGCCCTGTTCGGGGTGGTCGGCGAAGGCGGCAGCGTTGGCACGCAGCCACTCATCCTCGTCCTGCCCCGGCACAAACGTCCGCAGGATGTAGGGGGCCGCCAGTTGCGGTTCGGGCAACGCCTCGCCTGACTGCTCCGGGCGGCTCAGCCGCATCCGCCACAGCTCGCGCACCGCTGTGAACCCATATCTTGCGGCCAGGTCGGCGGCCGCTTCCTGGTTGCCGTGCGACCAGGCTTTCAGGCCTTCCAGGCCGCGCAATTCCTTGAGCCGGTCAACCAGCAGGGCCCCCACGCCTTGGTTCCGGTAGTTGGGGTGCACCACGATCTCCAGCACGGAGCCTTCCTGCGTGGTGACGATCACCGCCGCCCCAGCGAGGTCTTCCCCGGTCGCAGGGTCATCGGGCTCATCGGGGGGATAGGTTGCGAGCACCAGCAGGGAGTCCGGTTTGGCTTGTTCAGCCCGCAGGTCCACCAGGGTTTGCTCGGACAGCGGGGGAACCCCGTCGGATTCAAGGGCAGCGGCAACCAGCGCGCCGATGTCCCGCAGCAGCCGGGGGTCCGGTGCTCCCGTGACGGCGCGGACCGGCCAGTTCTGTGTTCGGGTGGCATCCATGGACCAAGACTAATTGCCGCCCAAGCCGCTGGCGAGGAGAGCCATCGGCGCCGGGCCGGCGCCGGGCCGGCGGCGGGCAGTCCGGTGGGAGCGTCCAATTTGGCAGCACCGGCCCGACTGGCCTATAGTCGACAGGTCAGCTTGGCGGTCTTGGAACCGCTGGCCGAGGGGGATGCACCACCGGGGTGCCCGCGATACGTTCAACCCGTATGTCCTCCACCAAGGAAGGCCCGATCCGTATGGATCGGGCCTTCAGCTTTGTGCGGTTACTGCCGGGACTGGGAAGCTTGCTGCCGGGACTGGGACGCTCAGGCTTCGGACAGCTCGTCGTCGGGCATCCGCACCAAGGTGAGCCGGTAGCCGACGTTCCGCACCGTGCTGATCAGGTTCTCGTGGTCCGAGCCCAGCTTGGCCCGTAAACGCCTCACGTGGACGTCCACGGTGCGGGTGCCTCCGTAGTAGTCGTAGCCCCACACTTCGCTCAGCAGCTGGGCCCGGGTGAAGACACGGCCCGGATGCTGGGCCAGGTACTTCAGCAGTTCGAATTCCTTGTAGGTCAGGTTGAGCACCTCACCGTTGACCCGGGCGGTGTAGCTCGATTCGTCAATGACCACTCCCGCGGCACGGATTTCACCGGCGTCCTCGGCGGGCTCGACACCGTTGCGTGCGATGGCCAGCCTCAGCCGTGCCTCGACTTCGGCCGGACCGGCGGACTCCAGGATGATGTCGTCAGCCGCCCAGTTCGCGGAGATCGCAGCCATGCCGCCCTCGGTGAGGATCAGGATCAGGGGAGCTCCCAGGCCGGTGGCGCGCAGCAGCTGCGTCAGCGATCGGGCCCCGACCAGGTCCTTCCGGGCGTCCAACATGATGACGTCGCTCGGCTCGGCTTCCAGCAGGGCGGTCGGCTCCGCCGGCAGGACATGGACGCGATGGTTCAGCAGCTCCAGGGCAGGAAGAATTTCCACCGACGACCCGGCACTGTTGGTCAATAACAGAATCTGCGACATGCTTCCTCCAATGTGCTCCGCACGCGCATCTTCGGGCGTATCCCTGCGTCGTTGGTGTTCCGGATCCGGCGCTGGGTTGTTAGACAGTGTACCGCCCAGCCTTCACCGGAGGGCCTTGTTGCGGTCGGTGCCGTAACGATAGGGCAGGATGGAACTGTGAAGACGTGGAGCATTGGCGCAGTGAGCATCGCTGTCCTCGCGGTCGTGGTCGCCGCGCTGTACGCCCCACTGGCGCTCACCATTGCAGTCGGTATCGTCCTGTCATTGGTGTTCGGATTTGGCTGGCCGCACTACCTGCGGATACCCGCCCGGAAAACCCTGGGCACCGTGATCAGCCTGACCGGCGCCGGCGCCTGCCTCGCCGCCGGCCTGAGCCGCGGACCTGACTACCTCATCGGCGTCCCCATCCTGCTGGCGCTGGGAGTCGGGGCTGTGTTCCTGGTGCAGCTGGTTCGCGGAACAGGCCAGAGCCACCGCCTGGAGTCGACCCTGGGCGCCGCCGGAGGCGTGGTGCTGGCAGCTCTTGGCCCAGGCTGGATCGCTGCGCAGCGGTTCTCCGGTGGCTCGTCCCTGGTGTTGATCACCGGCGTCAGTGCCGCCGTCGCCCTGGGCGTTGGACTGATCCGCTGGCCTGACCGGGTCATCGCCCCCCTGGGAATCGTCCTGGCCGCGCTCGCAGGTCCCCTCGCAGCCCTGCTCTTCTCGGATGTCCGCATCGTTCCGGCCGCCATCTGCGGGGCCGCCGTCGCGGCCGTGCTGGTGAGTTTCCGGCGCCTCGGCACCCTGGGCGGGGAGCCGCGCAACACGGCCGGAGGCATGGCCATGGGCATCGCCCCCGTGGCCGCGTTGGGCACGCTGGTGTACTTCATCGACAAGCTGCTCATTTCCTGAGGCGCAGTAACTTTCGGTTAGGATGGCGCTATGTCCGTACTTGGGTTGGAAATCTTCTTCATTTGTCTGCTGGTCGTCGCCGGCCTGTCCATGGCTTGGTTCGCCGGGCTCGTGGTCTGGCGGCTGTTCAAGGGCCAGAAGTAGCACCAACGACATCAGCTGACGTCCATGCCGATCGAAATTCCCACTGACCTGACCCCTGAGCTGGTTCCGCTGTCCTGGCTGATCGGCCAGTGGCGCGGCGACGGGCGCCTGGGCACCGGTGAGGCAGGGTCCGAACACTTCTCGCAGCACGTCACGTTCAGCACCAACGGCCTGCCGTACCTGCACTACTCGGCGGAGAGCTGGCTGACCGACGAAGAGGGTGTCCAGCTGCGGCCCCTGTCGATAGAGACGGGGTTCTGGTCCCTGGACCGGAAACTGAACGACGCCGATGGTGGCCCCGGGCTGATCCCGGCGGACATCGTTCCCGCCCTGACCACGGCCGACGACGTCGAAAAGCTGCGCAACAGCGACGGCGGATTCGACCTGACCGCCACCATCGTTCACCCCGGCGGCATCGCGGAGCTGTACTACGGCCAGATCAAGGGCCCGCAGATCCGGCTCGCGACCGACGCGGTCATGCGCGGCGCCGGATCCAAGGACTACACCGCAGCCACTCGCATCTTCGGCCTGGTCGAGGGTGACCTGTTCTGGCGCTGGGATGTTGCCGCGCAGGGCAGTTCACTGGAGGCACATGCCTCCGCCATCCTCAAGCGCGTTTCCAGCTGACACGCCCGGGTCCGGCCGTCCGCCGGAATATCAGCGCCTCCCACAGCGTTTAGCTGCCATGACCTACCACAGCCCCCTTTTGTCGCGCCCGGGCGCGGTTGAGGCCGCAGGCCTCGATGCCGGCGTCGCCGCCCATTACGGTGACCCGATGCGTGAGCAGCACGCCCTCGCCGGCGCCAACGGCAAACCGGCCACGGCAATCGTCGATATGTCGCACCGCGGAGTGGTAACGGTCACCGGGCCAGACCGGCTCAGCTGGCTCAACTCCCTCTCCTCCCAGCAGGTGGGCAACCTGCTGCCGCACCTGAGCACCGAGCTGCTGCTGCTCAGCGTGCAGGGCAGAATCGACTATGACGCGCGTGTTATCGACGACGGCCACGCCACCTGGCTGCTCGTGGAGTCGGACGAAGCAGCACCGCTGGCGGCGTGGCTCGCCAGCATGAAGTTCATGCTGCGGGTTGAGGTTGCGGACGTCAGCGGGGATTGGGCCGTCGTGGGCGCCACCGCACAGGTGCCGGCCTGGGCTGACCGCCTGGTATGGCATGACCCGTGGCCGCGGGTGGCTCCCGGGGGTTACTCCTACTCGGTGGTGAGCGAGGAGTCGCACCCCGGGCGTGAACGCAGCTGGTACGAATACCTGGTACCGGCCGCCGAGCTGGCCGAGACCGTAGCGGACCTGCCGCTGGCGGGGACGTGGGCGGCCGAGGCGCTGCGGATCGCGGCCTGGCGTCCCCGGCGGGGTGCCGAGACCGACGACAAGACGATCCCCCATGAGCTGGACCTGCTCCGTACGGCTGTTCACCTGGCCAAGGGCTGCTACAAGGGCCAGGAAACCGTCGCCCGTGTGCACAACCTGGGGCACCCGCCACGGCGGCTGGTGTTCCTGCAGCTGGACGGCTCCCAGCACACCCTGCCCGCCCCGGGAAGCGTCGTTCTCGACGGGGAGCGCCGCGTGGGGACCGTGACCTCCAGCGCACAGCATTACGAGATGGGCCCCATCGCCCTGGCCCTGGTGAAACGCAGCACCGACCCCGCCGCTGTGCTGACCGTCGACGACGACGGGGAAATGTACCCGGCAGCGCAGGAAATCATTGTGGCCCCAGATGCCGGACAGGTAGTGGGACGACAGAAGGGCTTCCTCCGCAGCCCGCACTGACATGCCACAGATACGCCGCGGTTGTGCCCGACTATTCCACGTGGAATAATTGAGTCGGAATATTGGTAAAGCGGTGCGAGGGGGTCTGTGTTGAAGTCAACGGCCCTCACCCCGCTGGGCATGTCTGCCCTGGCGTTGCTGGCCGAGCGGCCGATGCACCCCTACGAGATGTACCAGCTGCTGATCGCCCGCAAGGAGGACCGGCTGCTCAAGATTCGTCCCGGCACCCTCTACCACGCGCTCGGCCGGCTGGAGGAGCACGGACTGGTCCAGGTCACCGGCACCGAGCGGCAGGGCAACCGCCCTGAGCGCACCAGCTACCGGATCACCGACAGTGGGTCTGCCGCGCTCCGCGACGGAGTACGGGAGCTGCTGGCCGCTGCAGAGCCTGAGTATCCAGCATTCCCTCTCGCCGTCTCGCAGGCCCACAACCTGCCCGCCGACGTCGTCGTCGAGGCGTTGGACCAGCGACTGGCCGGGTTGCGGGAGCGGCTGACGGAACTGCAGGCGAGCGAGCGTGCGGTTCGGGCGAAGGCCCTGCCCGCCAAAATCTGGGTCGACCTGGACTTCCAGCAGACCATGCTCGGCGCAGAGATAGCGTGGATGGAAAATTTTACGGAACGAATAAGCACCGGCGGCATCGACTGGTGACCCGGCTCCAAGGAGAACAATGGAAAACGTAACCCGGCCGTGGCCGGCACTGTGGTCGCTGGTCATCGGCTTCTTCATGATCCTGATCGACACCACGATCGTCTCGGTGGCCAACCCCCGCATCATGGAGGGCCTGAACACTGACATCAATGCGGTCATCTGGGTGACCAGCGCCTACCTGCTGGCCTACGCGGTGCCGCTGCTGATCACCGGCCGCCTGGGGGACAGGTTCGGCCCGAAGCGGCTGTACCTGTCCGGCCTGGTGGTCTTCACCCTGGCCTCACTCTGGTGCGGCCTGGCCGGTGACATCCAGATGCTGATCATCGCCCGCGTCGCACAGGGGCTCGGTGCAGCCCTCATGACGCCTCAGACCATGGCCGTCATCACCCGCATCTTCCCGCCGGACCGGCGGGGTGCGGCCATGGGCCTGTGGGGTGCCACGGCAGGTGTCGCCACCCTCGTCGGACCCATCCTGGGCGGCGTCCTGGTGGACTCACTCGGCTGGGAGTGGATCTTCTTCATCAACGTTCCGATCGGCATCGTCGGTTTTCTGCTGGCGTGGCGGCTGGTTCCTAGCCTCCAGACCCACTCGCACTCCTTCGACATTCCCGGCGTCGTGCTCAGCGCGGTCGGTATGTTCCTGCTGGTCTTCGGCATCCAGGAGGGCAACACCTATGACTGGGGCACCATCACCGGACCGATCAGCGTCTGGGGCCTGATCATCGCCGGCATTGTCATCCTGGTGCTGTTCGTCGTTTGGCAAGCCGTCAACAAGGGCGAACCCCTGGTCCCGCTGGCACTTTTCCGCGACCGCAACTTCTCCCTGGCCAACATCGGCATCACCACTGTCGGCTTCAGCATCACCGCCATGAGCCTGCCGCTGATCTTCTACTACCAGACCGTCCGGGGACTGACGCCCACCCAGTCCGCCTTGATGATGGTGCCCATGGCGGTGCTCTCAGGTGCGCTGGCGCCGGTGATGGGCAGGATCATCGACAGGGTCAACCCGAAGTTCATCGCCTCCGGTGCCCTGCTGCTGATGTCGGTATCGCTGTTCTGGAACGCCTCGCTGATCCGGCCGGACACCGCCCTCTGGCTGTTCCTGCTGCCGAGCGCCCTGCTGGGCCTGGCAAATGCCGGAATTTGGGCTCCCCTGTCCACCACCGCCACCCGCAACCTGCCGCCGCGCCAGGCGGGCGCGGGCGCGGGCATCTACAACACCACCCGCCAGGTCGGCGCCGTGCTGGGTAGTGCCGCCATAGCGGCCCTGATGCAGTCCCGGCTGTCCGAGGAACTGCCCAAGATGCCCGGCTCTGCAGGTGCCAGCTCCGGTGGGGCGGAATTCTCCGGCACCCTGCCGGAGGCCCTGCATGCCGGCTTCTCGACGGCGATGGGCCAATCCATCCTGCTTCCGGCTGCGGTCATCGTGCTCGGTGCCGCTGTGGCGCTGTTCTTCGCCAAGCCCCAGCCGACGGCGTGGGGCAGGCCCGGAGGCGCCGGAGCGGAAACGGCTGCCCGCACGGAACCAGCCGACACTCCCGCCGCCGGTCCCGCAGGGGCCTAGGGGTTCAGCCGGAAGGGTGGTTCAGCGGACGGCCGGCGTCACCTAGCGGGCCAGGAGCACCGAGGTCTGCGTGCCGGCCCAGCTCAGGCCCAGCCGGCGGGCCAGGGCGTTGGCGGCGAAGTTGCTGACATCCGCCCGGGCCTGCAGGACCAACCCGGAGGCCAGGGCTTCCTGCGCGGCAACCGAAGCTGCCAGGGTGCCCAGGCCGCGGGCCCGCAGTTCCGGAGACACCAGAACCCCCAGCTGCGCCACGATGCCCTGCCATTCGGCGTACGCCCCGCAGGCCACCGGCGTTTCGCCGTCGAGCAGGGTGAAGGTGTGATCCATGCCGCTGAGGTGAACCTCGTGAATGTCATCCGGCGGGCAGCGTTCCTCGAGCAGCGACGCCGCCCCTGGTTCCCGGGAGAGCGTCACCTCCTCCGGCGGCTGCACCAGCGGCAGGTCGTCCGCGTAGAACAGCGAGGCGGTGCCCAGGCCGTGCCCGCCGCGGCTCCGGGTGACCCGGAGGAGGGTGGCATGATCCGCCAGCTCCTCGGGGGTGCACCCCTGGGCCTCCTCCAGCGCCCAGCCCGGACCAACAAGGGCGGCGCCACCCCACAGACGCAGGAACGTCAGGGAGGTGGCGCCGTCGTCGCATAACTGCTGCAGCGCGTCGTCGTCGTCCAGCGAACCGTCCGGGAACCCGAAACGCCGCTCCCAAGCCAGCCGCACAATGGCCCTGGTGTGCTGCTCAAGTGTCATGCGTCCAGCCTAGCCAGCCGGGGGACCTGCTCAGCCGAACAGAATGGCTGCCTCGTCGTAGCGGTGCTGGGGAACGGTTTTCAGGTTTCCCAGGGCCGCGTCGAAGGCCACGTGGTCGATTTCGGTTCCCGACAGCGACACCATGGTGCCCCAGCGCCCGTCCACCACTGAGTCGATCGCTGCCATGCCCAACCGCGTGGCAAGGACGCGGTCGAAAGCGGACGGAACGCCGCCGCGCTGGATGTGGCCAAGGATCGTGGCACGGGTTTCAATGCCGGTCCGGGCCTCGATTTCCGGCGCCAACTGATCAGCGATGCCGCCGAGCCGTGGCCGGCCGAAGGTGTCCAGACCACGGATGGAGTGCGGGGACTCCATGTGCGAGGGCACGAATCCTTCGGCCACCACCACCAGGGGCGCACGGCCCCGGTCGTGGGCCTCGGTAACCCACTCACTGATCTGCTCGATGCTGACCTGCTGCTCAGGGATCAGGATGGCGTGGGCGCCGGAGGCCATGCCCGCGTGCAGGGCGATCCACCCCACGTGCCGTCCCATCACCTCGGCGATCATGCAGCGGTGGTGCGACTCGCCGGTGGTGCGGAGCCGGTCGATGGCCTCGGTGGCAATCTGCACGGCGGTGTCGAATCCGAAGGTGTAGTCGGTGGCATCGAGGTCGTTATCGACGGTCTTGGGCACTCCGACGATTTTCAGACCGGCATCCGTGAGCCGCTTGGCCGCGGCCAGCGTTCCTTCTCCACCGATCGCGATGATGGCGTCGATACCGAGGCGCTCCAGGTGGGCCTTGATGACGTCCGGTCCGGCATCCCCTTCGAAGGGGTTGGTGCGGGACGTGCCCAGAATCGTTCCGCCCTGCTTGGAAATTCCCCTAACGCTCTGGCGGGGCAGATCCATAATGTCGCCCTCCACCACACCTCGCCAGCCGTCCCGGAAGCCCACGAACTCCTGGCCGTGGACCTTGATGCCCTTGAGTACCGCGCCGCGGATCACCGCGTTCAGCCCCGGGCAATCGCCTCCGCTGGTGAGAATTCCAATCTTCATCTGTGGTTTTGTCCTTTGCAGTGGGTGGTCGTTGTGCGAGCACCCCGTTGGACTCCTCTGAAGAGTCTAGACGGTGGTGTGACTCAGGCAACTTCCCCTCCTGCCCTGGTCGGCCCGGCTTGGTGCCGGCTCCACTTGGTGCCAGCCAGCCAGCCACTGCCGGGTCGGCACCATCCAGGACAGTTCTGTTCAGGGCTGTCAGTTCCGGTCGGTCCGTCGGCGGGCTGCCGACGCTGCACCGCCGAGGACCATCGCCGCACCGGCCCCCAGCAGCAACCAGATGACGACCTGCCCGGGGTCCAACCGCAGGCCCGCCTGCTGTACCACCACCAGCAGGGCGGCCAAGGCAACGATCACCAGGCCCCAGACCACTGTGCCCACCCGCATCGGGCGATCCGTACCCGCCCCTGCGGACCGGGCGCCGGGAACCGTATCCCGATCCCTGTCCCAGTGCCCAACCCGATCTTCCTCCCGGTCCCCGCCCCGGGCCCCGTGTCCGTCCGGGTACCCATGGGCGACCCGGTCACCGCTGGAGCTCTGCCCGGAATCGCTGGAGTCATGAGCATCGTTGTCGAACGGGTATTTGTTGGTGTTCTCGGTCATTGCTGTGCACCGCTCTCTGCGATTTCAAGGTTGACGTGGCCGGCGGCTGCGTGGATCTGCAGCACGATGCTGTGTCCCTGGGCGCCGTCATTGAGGGTGTAACTGCTGGTACCTAAGGGTGGGTTGGAATTTTCCACCCCGCCGTTGTCGACCCGGGCGAAGGCAAGTTGGTTCTGCACCGTTACGGGGATGTCATCGGGGAGCAGCACCGTTACGTCGGCTGCGGCCAGGGACAGGGGTATAGCCACGTCCTGCGTCAGGGGGGTGCTGCCAGCGAACTGGCGCAGGTCCACGGTCCCCTTGCCCGCAGCAATGGAGAAACCCTCTGCGGCGTCGGCGACACCGGTCGGTGTCCAGTTGCTGTTGCGGGCCAATGACCAGGAGTTGGCTTGCGGAGCCAGGCTGAAGGCTCCCGCAACCAGGAGGACCACCACCGCGAAGAAACCAAGAGCTCCGGACGACCTGCCGCGCAGGCCGGAGATGATGATGACCAGGCCGAGGATTCCGCCTGCGGCCGCCCACGCCGTGGCGCCGGTGTAGCCGCCGAGGTGTAGCAACCCGGAACTGCTCAGCAGCAGGACCAGGGCGCCTGCCAGGATAGCCAGTCCCGCGCCGATCGCCACGGTCGAAGCACCCGGTCCGGTCGTGCGCTTCGACCGGGACGGCTGCGCACCGGAATAGGGCATGCCGAAGTACCCGGGTTGCAGCGGAGCCCCGAGGGGACCCAGCGGTTGGGTCGCATTGGTGTCACCGGTCCACCCGGACGCTCCCGATGCTTCAGGCGCCCAGCCGGCTGCGGTGCCCGAGGTGGCCGTGGACCCCGCACGCGGGGCGTATTGCGCAGACGTGGCCTGCGGGTGGGCGGCTGAAGGGTAGGGGGCTGA
>JAODMR010000109.1 GCA_025465475.1 Micrococcaceae bacterium | reverse complement strand
ACCGAGGCCGGTTTCGACAAGCTCACCCACCGTGGCCGGTTTCGACAAGCTCAACCACCGGGCCCGGTTTCGACAAGCTCAACCACCGTGGCCGGTTTCGACAAGCTCAACCACCGTGGCCGGTTTCGACAAGCTCAACCACCGTGGCCGGTTTCGACAGGCTCAACCACCGTGGCCGGTTTCGACAGGCTCAACCACCGTGGCCGGTTTCGACAAGCTCAACCAACGCGGGCCCGGTTTCGACAGGCTCAACCACCGTGGCCGGTTTCGACAGGCTCAACCACCGTGGCTGCTGGTCAGGAGGCGGGCAAGGGCTTCCGGTCGGTTCGGGCCGACTTGGCGGTGACCTCGTTTTCATGCCGCAACAGGGAAATCGCCGCCTCGAAGTCCTCCAGGGATTCGAACGCCTGGTAGACGCTCGCGAAGCGGAGATAGGCGATCTGGTCCAGTTTCTGCAGCGGGCCCAGGATGGCCAGCCCCACCTCGTGGGCTTCGATTTCTGCCGCGCCGCTGGCCCGGATGGCTTCTTCCACTTCCTGGGCGAGCATGGCCAGGTCGTCCTCGGTGACCGGCCGGCCCTGGCATGCCTTGCGGACCCCGGTGATGACCTTGCTGCGGCTGAAGGGCTCCCCCACGCCTGACCGTTTGATCACCGTCAGGCTGGTCGTTTCCACTGTCGTGAAACGGCGGCCGCATTCGGGACACTGCCGGCGGCGGCGGATGGCTGATCCGTCGTCGGCAATCCGGCTGTCAACAACCCGGGAGTCCGGATTGCGGCAGAACGGACAGTACATGCTGCTCCCTTTCGACGGCTGCGGCGCCGGAGCGCTCTGCCGCCATTTTACGGCTGGATGAAGGATAACTACAACAACGTAACTCGGGTGCTCAGCTGAACCGGATGGTCACCGCATCGCCGTGGGCCGGCAGATCCTCGGCACGGGACAGGGCGACGATGTGCCGGCCCACCTGCTCCAGCCCGGCACGGTCATAGGAGACCAGCTGCACTGCGCGCAGGAAGGTGGTGACGTTCAGGCCAGAGGAGAACGCAGCGGTGCCTCCGGTGGGCAGCACGTGGTTGGAACCGGCGCAGTAGTCGCCAAGGCTGACGGGGCTGTAGTTCCCGACGAAGATCGCCCCGGCGTTGCGGATACGGGCGGCGATACCGGGTGCGTCGGTGGTCATGATTTCCAGGTGCTCGGCAGCGTAGGCGTCGCACACGGCAATCCCCTGGTCCAGGTCATCTACCAGCACGACGCCGGACTGCGGCCCCGACAGGGCGGCGAGCACCCGCTCGCGGTGCTTGGTGGTGGCAGCCTGCGCATTCAGTTCGGTTTCCACCCGTTCGGCCAGGTCCGGGGAGTCCGTTACCAGGACGGAAGCCGCCTGGGGGTCGTGCTCGGCCTGGCTGATCAGGTCGGCTGCGACCAGGCGCGGGTCCGCCGCGGCGTCGGCGAGGATGGCGATTTCGGTAGTGCCGGCTTCGGAGTCGATGCCGACCCTTCCCTTGACCAGCCGTTTGGCGGTGGCGACGAAAATGTTGCCCGGGCCGGTGATGACGTCCACGGGCTCAAGGGCCGGCAGCTCCGCGGTGGCGCCTGCAGCTGTAGTCGTGGTGCCGGAGGTGATCCCGTAGGCGAAGGCGGCAATGGCCTGCGCCCCACCCATGGCGTACACCTCGTCGATGCCGAGCAACGCGGCGGCGGCCAGGATGGTGGGATGCGGCAGGCCACCGAATTCGCGCTGCGGCGGGGAGGCCAGGGCGATGGAGGGGACGCCCGCTGCCAGGGCCGGGACCACGTTCATCACGACCGACGACGGGTAGACGGCCAGACCGCCGGGGACGTACAGACCCACCCGGCCAACCGGGATCCAGCGCTGGGTCACGGTGGATCCCTGGGCCAACGACACCTCGACGTCGGCCGGCCGCTGGGCGGTGGCGACGGTCCGGGCCCTGTCGATGGACTCTTCCAGGGCTGCCCGCACGGCCGGGTCCAGGTCCGACAAGGCCCGAGTGAGTTCGGCGGCGGGAACTCGCGGGTGGACCTGTTTCACCCCGTCAAACCGCTCCGCGAGCTCGGACAGAGCAGCGAAACCGCGTGAGCGGACGTCGTCGAGGATTTCCTGCACCGCGGCTTCGGCGTTGGCCCTGGTGGCCTGCCGGGCGCGAGGAACGGCTGCCTTCAGCTCGGCCGGCGTCAGCTGCTGCCCGCGCAGGTCAATGCGGGAAAAGGCCACGAACGTCTCCGCACCGGCGGCGCCGTCCACGGCGGAAATGGCTGAGTCGGTCGTTGGCTGCGGGTGCTGGGGAATAACCACCCGGCCAGTTTACCGGTCCGGACGTGCCGAAATCCTTGCAGGTTGCCCATGCCGGGGCCACAGCACGCCCACCACGGTGACGGCAAAGACGACGACGCTGCAGGCCAGCGGCCAGAGCAGCAGGACCCCCAGGGAACGCAGGGAGAAACCCGCGCCTGCGGCATTGCCGGTTGACGGGTGGGACCAGAGGGTCCCGGCGAGCGTCCCCAGCTGCCAGGCGAGAAGGGATCCCAGGGCCGAACCCAGCACCGCCGCCACCACCTTCGCGTAGGCCCGGCCAACGTAGCCGGACGGGTCTGAGGTCCGGGTGGAGGACCTGAGGTGGGGAAGCAGCAGCAGGGCTGTGACGATTCCGGCCAGGACGCCGCACGCGCCGAGCAGCAGGTCACGGGGCAACCAGGACTCCGTGTCTCCGCTGTTCCCGTAGAAGGCTCCGCCCGGGGCTGCCAGCCACCACGCCAG
Source organism: Micrococcaceae bacterium (assembly GCA_025465475.1). GTDB lineage: Bacteria > Actinomycetota > Actinomycetes > Actinomycetales > Micrococcaceae > Arthrobacter_M. Next base: position 13,853 of record JAODMR010000109.1, on the reverse strand, counting down.
CGCCACCGGCAGTCCTGCCGCAGCCGTGGAGCAAAACCAACGCCACAGTGAGGCCGGTGGAGCCGCCGTCAGGTCGCTGGGTACCGCCGGGGCGTAGACAGCCGGCGGATACTGCGTCGATCCTGCAGGGGATGGCTGGGTCATGGTTCCACGTTATCCCGGCAGCAGCCATCTGGCCCGGATCTCCTCCCCGCGCCGCCCGCCCCGTCGGCCTCACCGTCCCCGCGCCGCCCTGTTATCCCCGACCATCATCCCTGGCCGGCAGCCCGCCGCTTGCGGATGCCGCCGAGACCCCGCCGTCCGCATAGGCTGGATGAACCGGCAGACCGGGTGCCGGGGCAAGGGCGGAGGCGGCACATGACAGACATCGGATCCGAAGACGAGCGGCTGCTGGTGTTTCGGCAGGCGTTCCGGCAGCACGCGGCCGGCGTCGCAATCATCACGGCGTCCCTCGACGGCGCCCCGTACGGCTTTACAGCCACCTCGCTGGCGTCGCTCTCGGCCGCACCACCGCGCTTCACCTTCAACATCGCCACCACCAGCATGACGTGGCGTGCCGTGGCCGGCTCGGAGCTGGTCGCTGCCCACATGCTGGGCGGTCACCACTCGGACCTTGCCCGGCAGTTCGCCAAGGCCCGGGATCGGTTCGACGGCGTCGCCTGGCATCCCGGCCCGGCCGGAGTGCCGCTGCTGGAAGGGGCGGAGGCGTGGCTGGTGGGACGTATCCATCGCCGCTTCGTGCTGGACAACAACGCGGTGGTGGTGGCCGACGTGGTGGACGGGGGCTTTACCACAGCCACCGCTCCCCTGCTCTATCACGGGGGGACCTACGGCACGCCCAAGCCGCTGGACTACGAGATCTGAGCCTCAAACCTCCAGGCAGGCAGGGCCCAGAAGCACCTTGAGGTCACCGAACAGTGCGGGATCCGGGTTGACGCGCAGGTGCAGGCCAAGCTTCATGACCTTGACGGTGCGGGACCCGGCGAGCTGTAGCTGGACCTCGGTGGTGCCGGGATGGGTTTGCAGCACTTCGCCCAGCGCCGTCACCACGATCTCGGTGGCCTTGTGCTCCGGCATGGAAATCACCACCGGCCCGGCGTGACCCTCGGTCAGGTCCGGGACGGTGAGCTCCATGGCGTTCAAGGTGACCGCACCGTCGTCGCGGCGCTGCAGCCTGCCCTTGACCACCACGATCAGGTCTTCGGCCAGGATGCTGGCGATGGGGCCGTACACCTGGCCAAAGAACATGACCTCCATGGAGCCACCCAGATCCTCCACCTCGGCACGGGCGTAGGCGTTGCCGCTGGCCTTGGCGATGCGCCGCGACAGTGAGGTGATCATGCCGGCGATGGTGACGATGGCGCCGTCGGACGGGCCTTCCTCCCCCAGGAGGGTGGTGATGGTCTGGTCAGCATGCTGGCTGAGCACCCCCTCAAGGCCCTGCAGCGGATGGTCCGAGACGTAGAGGCCCAGCATGTCCCGCTCAAAGGCGAGCTTGTCCTTTTTTTCCCATTCGGGCAGGTCCGGCACCTCGACGGCCAACCCGTTTCCGGCGCCAGGATCTCCGTCGTCGAACATGCTGAAGAGGTCAAACTGGTTCGCCGCTTCGTTGCGTTTGAGCACAATGACGGAGTCCACGGCCTCCTCGTGGATCATGGCAAGTGCCCGGCGGGGATGGCCGAGCGAGTCAAAGGCGCCTGCCTTGATCAGCGACTCGATGGTGCGCTTGTTGCAGACGACGGCGGGGACCTTCTGCAGGTAGTCGCTGAAGGAGGAGAACGCGCCCTTTTCCTCCCTGGATGCCACCATGGCGTGCACGACGTTGGCTCCGACGTTGCGGATGGCGGCCATGCCGAAGCGGATGTCCCGGCCCACGGGGGTGAAGTTGAGGCTTGACTCGTTCACGTCCGGCGGCAACACCACGATGCCCATCTTGCGGCACTCGTTGAGGTACATGGCGAGCTTGTCCTTGTCATCTCCAACGCTGGTGAGCAGCGCGGCCATGTACTCGGCCGGGTAGTGGGCCTTGAGGTAAGCCGTCCAGTAGGAGATGAGCCCGTACGCGGCGGTGTGGGCCTTGTTGAAGGCGTAGTCGGCGAAGGATTCCAGCACGGTCCAAAGGGCGTCCATGGCGGCCTGGGAGTAGCCGTTGGACGCCATGCCGGCGAAGAAGTCGGCCTGCTGCTTGTCCAGCTCCGATTTCTTCTTCTTGCCCATGGCCCGGCGGAGGATGTCGGCCTGTCCCAGGGAGAAGCCGGCCAGTTTCTGCGCGGCGGCCATCACCTGCTCCTGGTACACGATCAGGCCGTAGGTCCCGCCGAGGATTTCCCGCAGCGGCTCCTCCAGCTCCGGGTGGATCGGTTCGATCTCCTGCTGCTTGTTTTTCCGCAGCGCATAGTTGATGTGCGAGTTCACGCCCATGGGCCCGGGCCGGTAGAGCGCCAGGACGGCGGAGATGTCCTCAAAGTTGTCCGGTCGCATCAGCTTGAGCAGCGAACGCATCGGTCCCCCGTCCAGCTGGAAAACCCCGAGGGTGTCACCGCGGGCCAGGAGTTCGTAGGACTCGCTGTCTGTCAGGTCGAGGTCTTCCAGGACCAGGTCGACGTCCTGGTTGAGTTTGATGTTTTCCAGGGCGTCGGTGATGATCGTCAGGTTCCGCAGGCCCAGGAAGTCCATCTTGATCAGGCCGAGGCCCTCGCAGGTTGGATAGTCGAACTGGGTGATGACCTGGCCGTCCTGTTCCCGGCGCATGATCGGAATGATGTCGATCAGCGGGTCGGAGGACATGATGACGCCGGCGGCGTGCACCCCCCACTGGCGTTTCAGGCCCTCCAAGCCGAGCGCCATATCGAAGACGCGCTGCGATTCGGCGTCCGAGCTCAGCAGCTCACGCAGTTCCTCGGCCTCCGAGTAGCGCTTGGCTTCGGGGTTGTGCACGTCGGACAGGGCCATGCCCTTGCCCATCACGTCCGGCGGCATCGCCTTGGTCAGCCGTTCGCCGGTGGAGAAGGGGTAGCCGAGCACGCGGGAGGAATCCTTGAGCGCCTGCTTGGCCTTGATGGTTCCGTAGGTCACGATCATGGCCACGCGTTCGTCGCCGTACTTTTCGGTGACGTAGCGGATGACCTCGGAGCGGCGCCGGTCGTCAAAGTCGACGTCGAAGTCGGGCATGGAAACGCGCTCGGGGTTCAGGAAACGCTCGAAGATCAGCCCGTGCTTGAGCGGGTCCAGGTCGGTGATGCGCATGACGTAGGCCACCATGGAGCCGGCACCGGAACCGCGGCCGGGTCCGACGCGGATGCCGTTGTTTTTGGCCCAGTTGATGAAGTCGGCCACGACCAGGAAGTACCCGGGGAAGCCCATCTGGGTGATGACGCCCACCTCGAACTCGGCCTGCTTGCGCACCTCGTCAGGAATGCCCTGGGGGTAGCGGTAGTGCAGCCCGGCTTCGACTTCCTTGACGAACCAGGACTGCTCGTCCTCGCCCTCCGGGACGGGAAAGCGCGGCATGTAGCTGGCGCTGGTGTTGAAGTCGACCTCACACCGCTCGGCGATCAGCAGGGTGTTGTCGCAGGCCTCGGGGTGGTCCCGGAACAGCATGCGCATTTCCTGCGGCGACTTGAGGTAGAACTCATCGGCGTCGAATTTGAACCGCTTGGGGTCCGCCATGGTGGACCCGGATTGTACGCAGAGCAGGGCCGCGTGGGCGGCGGAGTCCTCCGCGTGGGTGTAGTGCAGGTCGTTGGTGGCCACCAGGGGCAGGTCGAGTTCCCTGGCCAGCTTGAGCAGGTCCGCTGACACGTTGCGCTCGATGTCCAGGCCGTGGTCCATCAGTTCGCAGAAGTAGTTGTCCTTGCCGAAGATGTCCCGGAAGTCGGAGGCAGCCTGTACTGCTTCCTTGTACATGCCCAGCCGGAGCTTGGTCTGCACTTCCCCGGAGGGGCAACCGGTGCTGGCGATCAGGCCCTTGCCGTAGGTCTGCAGCAGGTCCCGGTCCATGCGGGGCTTGTACAGGTAACCTTCCAGGGACGCCTTGGAGGACATCCGGAAGAGGTTGTGCATGCCCTCGGTGGTTTCGGACCACAGGGTCATGTGGGTGTAGGCGCCGGCACCGGAGACGTCATCACGTCCTCCACCGCCCCATTGCACCCTGCTGCGGTCCTGCCGCGCCGTGCCGGGGGTCAGGTAGGCCTCGACCCCGATGATGGGTTTGATGCCTGCGGACTTGGCTTTGGACCAGAAGTCGAAGGCGCCAAAGACAAAGCCGTGGTCGGTGGTGGCCAGGGCATTCATGCCCAGTTCCCCCGCGTGGCTGAACAGATCGGTCAGGCGGGCGGCACCATCCAGCATCGAGTATTCGGTGTGATTGTGCAGATGGACGAAAGAATCAGAGCTGGCCACTGATTCATTCTAGGCCGTCGAACGGGCTTTCCCCGGCGCCCCGCTGGACGCGCCGGGCGTGTTGCCGGGCACGGTGGCCGGTCCGGCGGGCAGGCCGGCCGAACCGGCCACCGGACAGGGTGGCTGCACCGGGCGGGATGGAGCCCGCGGTCAGGCGGTGCCGTTGCGCAGCGCGGTCAGGGCGTAGTTCAGGTCGTCCGGATACTCACTGACCACGTTTACCCGTTCGCCGCTGCGCGGGTGGTCAAAACTCAGTTCCCGGGCGTGCAGCCACTGCCGGGTGAGGCCCAGTTCGGCCGCCAACCGAGGGTCAGCGCCGTACGTCAGGTCCCCGGCGCAGGGGTGGCGGAGCGCGGAGAAATGCACGCGGATCTGGTGGGTCCGGCCGGTTTCCAGGTGCACTTCCACCAGGGACGCCTTGCCGAACGCCTCCAGCACCTCATAGTGCGTCACTGAGGGCCTGCCGTCCTCGATCACGGCGAACCGCCAATCGTAGCCAGGGTGCCGGCCGATGGGAGCGTCGATGGTGCCCTCCAACGGATCCGGCAGGCCCTGGACCACGGCGTGGTAGACCTTGTCCACGGTGCGTTCCTTGAACGCCCGCTTGAGCAGTGTGTAGGCGTGTTCGGTTTTGGCGACAACCATCACGCCGGAGGTTCCGACGTCGAGCCGATGCACGATGCCGGCCCGTTCCGCAGCTCCCGAGGTGGAGATCCGGTAGCCGGCCGCTGCCAGCGCACCGACCACGGTGGGGCCAACCCAGCCCGGAGAGGGGTGGGCGGCAACGCCGACGGGCTTGTCGATGGCAACGAACTCGTCGTCGTCGAGCAGGATCTTCAGGTCATCGACGGGTTCGACGACAATGGCCAGCGGATCCGGCCGCTCCGGAACCGTCAGGCGCAGCCGGGCTCCCTCCTGCACCCGGTCGGCCTTGCGCAGTACGGTCAGCCGGTCGCCCCGGCCGACCAGGACCACGTTGCCCTCACTGCAGAGCAGGGCCGCGGCGGAGCGGGACATGCCGAGCAGTTGGGCCACGGCGGTGTCGGCCCGCTCACCTGCCAGTTCGGCGGGCAGGTCAAACTGCTGGAGAGCTGCGGCGGCGCTCATTCAGCCGCCGTCGGGGTGGTCGTGGTGCCGCGGAACGGGACGCCCTTAAACGTGAGGATGCAGATCAGGATCACCGAACCGACGACGGCGGAATCGGCGATGTTGAAGATCGCGAAGTTGGGCAGGGCGATGAAGTCCACCACATGGCCCATGCCAAAGGACGGTTCCCGGAACAACCGGTCGGTGAGGTTGCCCAGCGCCCCACCCAGCAGCATCCCCAGCGCGATGGACCACCAGATGGATCCAACCTTGCGGGCCTGCACCAGAATGGCCACGGCAACACCGGTCATGACCAGGGTGAAGAACCAGGTGAAGTTCTCTCCGATGGAGAACGCTGCCCCCGAATTGCGGATGAAGTGCCAGTTGAGCAGGGGTGGAAGCACGGGTATGACCTCCCCCTCCCGCATGGTCGAACTGACCAGCCACTTGGTCAGCTGGTCCAACCCGTAGGCGAGCACGGCAAAACCGGCCAGGATCAGCAGCAACCGACTGCGGCGGGCGGGCTGCCGCAAGGGACCGATGGGGGCATCGGCCCCGCCCTCGAGAGGGTCGGGCGCGTTGAGGGGCGGCGTGCCGGAAGGGGTGTCGTTGTTCATGGCGCCTTTGCGGTGGTGTTGTGTAGTGGCGGGTTAACGCCGAAAGCCGGCGGCTGGAGTCTCCCAGCCACCGGCTTTCCCGCTGATCCTAGGAGCCGGTGGTGCTTCCGGCGCCGTCCTGCGCGGCGACGGAGCCGTGGGCGTCCAGGTCGCGCAGCTGTCCTTCGATGTAGGCCTTGAGCCGGGCGCGGTAGTCGCGCTCGAATCCGCGGAGCTGTTCCACCTTGCGCTCCAGGACAGCACGCTGCTGCTCCAGGGCGCCCAGGGTCTTGCGGCTCTTCTCCTGGGCATCGTTGATGAGGGTGCTTGCCTCGATTTGGGCGTCAGCGATGATCTTGTCGCGCTGCTCGACACCGGCGGTGACGTATTCGTCATGCAGCTTTTGGGCCATGGCCAGCACGCCGGCAGCCGATTCGGCGCTGGAGGCGTGGGTGGACGGTGCCGGCGCGGGAGCCTCGGCGGACGGTGCCGCCTTGGCCTCAGCCTGGGGCTCCGCAGCCTTGGGAGCCTTGGCGTCGGCCTTGGGCTCGGCAGCCTTGGCTTCGGCTGCCTTGGCGGCGGGCTTCGCCTCACCCGCCGGAACCTTTTCGGTCACGGTGGCGGCACTCGTCTTGGCAGCCTGCGGGCCCGCGGTCGTGCCGGCGAGCTTGGCGCGCAGCTCGTCATTTTCCTGGTTCAGGCGGCGAAGCTCAACGACGATTTCGTCAAGGAAATCGTCAACTTCGTCCTGGTCATAACCTTCGCGGAATTTGGTCGGCTGGAACCGCTTGTTGACAACATCTTCTGGCGTGAGAGCCATTAGTCACCTCGTTGGTTTCTGATCAGTTCAGACCGCCTGCGGCCATCTCAACTACGGCAGCCGAAGACAGGATCCCCTATCCGCTTCGGCCCATTTCGGTTTCAGGGTATCTCGTTTTGGTTGCGAAAACGAACACCACGGGAGCCGGCCGGGTCCCTCTTCGGGCAGCCAGGACGGCACAAAACTAAAGGGCGAAGGAGCGTGTGACGGCCATGCCGATGCCGACCAGGACCAGCAGCAACAGGAATCCCAGATCCAGGGAGATACCGCCCAACCGCAGCGGCGGCAGGAGCCTGCGCAGCATCCGCAGTGGCGGGTCAGTCGCCGAGTACACGCCTGAAGCCGCCACCAGGGCGACCCCGCGGGGACGCCAGTTCCGGGCGAACATCTGGATCCAGTCGAAGACGAGCCTGATCATCAGCGCCAGGAAAAACAGCAGCAGCAACAGGTAGAGCAGCGTAAAAACGATCGACACGCTGGTGAGCACGTTCCTTAGATAGTCGGCCGGGATCAGACCTCAACAATACTGGCCCCGAAGCCTGCACGCACATGGCCTCTCCGCGGGCTTCCCGGCGCGGCCGGGTCAGCTCTGGTTGAAGAAGCTGGCCTGCGTGTCGCTGGCCTTCTTGTCGTCGCCCAGGACCTCAACGTGCGACGGCGAGAGCAGGAAGACCTTGTTGGTGACCCGCTCGATGCTGCCGTGCAGGCCGAAAACCAGCCCCGCGGAAAAGTCGACCAGCCGCTTGGCGTCCGATTCACCCATGTCGGTGACGTTCATGATGACCGGAATGCCCTCACGGAAGCTTTCACCGATGACCTTGGCGTCGTTGTAGGACCGCGGGTGCACGGTGGTGATCTGGCGCAGCCCGGCCGGAACTTCACGGCTGGAGGCGGCGCGCTTGATGGGAGTCACCGGTGCGCGGTACTCATCGTCAGCGGCCGCCTTGGGTGCAGGCTGTTCCGGGGCAGCTTCGGCACGGCGGGAGTCCCGGTCGTAGTCCACTGAATAGTCCTCATTCTTGTGTACTGACTGAGGATGCTCAGCCTCATAGTGCTCGTCACCATCGGCGAGCCCAAGATAGATCATTGTCTTGCGCAGAGCGCCAGCCATGGTAGCTCCTCATATGTTTTAGCTGCTGGTCAGTGCCGGATAGCCATGCCTGCGGGGCCGATCCAACGCTGTCGAGGCTACCGTACGGCCGGACGAGGTCCCAGAACATCCGATCCGACACGCAGGTGTGTCGCCCCGCAGGCGATGGCGTCCTCCAGATCGGCACTCATGCCCGCCGAGATGCCTCCCGCGGCAGGGAACCGGCCGCGGAGCTGGGCTGAAATTTCGGCAAGCCGGGTGAAGGCTTCGCGTGCGTCGGCCCCCAAGGGTGCCACGGCCATCACCCCCTGCAGCTGCAGTCCCGGGGAGTTATCAATGCGGGCGGCGAGTTCGAGAACGTGCTCCGGAAGGGCGCCTCCTCGGCCGGCGCCTGCGCCGGTTTCTGTACGGGCGGAGGCGGCCGGGTCGAGGTTGACCTGGACGAAACAGCCCAGGTCGGGCCGACCGGTGCGGTCCTGTTCGGCCTGCATGGCGGTACTGAGCGCACGCACCAGCTGCGGGCGGTCGATGGAGTGCACGGCGGCCGCATAGCGCACCACTGATTTGGCCTTGTTTGACTGCAGTTGGCCGATGAAGTGCCAGCGCAGCGCGACCGGCGCGTTCGTTGAGGACTTGGATCCGGTGGCGGCGGCGACGTCGGCTGCCTTCGCAGCGGCTTCCTGGTCCCGGTTCTCCCCCACGTCCTGCACGCCAAGGTCGCGCAACAGCACCACGTCGGAGGCCGGGTGGAACTTGGTGACCACGATCAGCCGGGGCTCCACCATGCCTGCAGCGCGTCCGGCGCCGGCGGCCGAGATCCGGGCCTGGACGCGGGCAAGGTTAGCGGCAAGGTCCCGGGCACGGTTCGGGACCCCGTCGGACCGGTCAGGAGAGGGCATAGATCACTCCGGCGATTCGGCCCTCGGCGCCGCTGCCGGCGTCCCGTCGGTGCGAAAAGAGGCCCGGTTCCTCCAAGGTGCAGGATTGGATCCAATCGGCCTGGACGCCCGCAGCGTCCAGCTGGCTCAGGACGCCGGCGGGCAGGTCCAGCGACGGGGTGCCCTGCCGGGTTGTCGCGGCCGTGGCGGGCTCGACGGCGGCCACCTCCGCCTGCAGGGCCGCGGGAACTTCGTAGCAGTGCCCGCAGACCGAGGGGCCCACCCAGGCGGCAATGTGCCGGGCACCCTCGGCGTGCATGGCCTCGATGGTGCGGGGAACCACGCGGCTGGCCACGCCGGCCCGCCCGGCGTGGGCGACGGCCAGGACGGGGGAACCGTCGGGGCCCTCTCCGGCCAGGACGACGGGCACGCAGTCGGCCACCAGCACCGCAAGGGCCTGTCCCCTGGAGACCATGGCGTCAGCCGTTGGCCCGGTGTCCGGAAGGTATCTGCCGGAATGGATCCGGGCCACCTGGTTGCCGTGGACCTGGGTCATGAACTGCAGCCCATCGGAGGGCAGTCCCAGCGACTGTTCCAGCCTCCGCCGGTTGGCGCGTGCCTGGTCCGGACTGCCAACGGAAAAGGCCAGGTTGCCGGCGGCGGTGTCCGTGAACGCCACCCCGATTCCGGGACGGACGCTCCGGTGCCACCACAACACTGCAACCTGGCCTTTCCTTGAGGGGCTTTACGCCCAGGGTCTTACTTCAGGAAGTCGGGGACGTCCAGGTCGTCGGTGCGACGTCCGGACAGGTCCGGCTCAACCACGGCGGGCAGGTCCACGTCGAAGCCGGCGTCCGCCGGAACCGGGGCGGCCTGCGATCCCCAGGAGCTGCGTCCTGCTGCGGGCACCGCGGCCGGAGCGACCGAGGGCACGGCCGGGGCCGCGGCGGGAACGGCCCTGATCTGCTCCTGCGGGGCGGAGGTGACATCGACGTTGTCGAAGCCGGCGGCGATGACGGTGACGCGCGCCTCGTCGCCGAGGGCGTCATCGATCACGGCGCCGAAGATGATGTTTGCCTCGGGGTGGGCGACTTCCTGCACCAGGCGTGCGGCCTCGTTGATTTCGAAGAGGCCAAGGTCGGAACCACCCTGGATGGAGAGCAACACGCCGTGCGCGCCGTCGATGGATGCCTCCAGCAGGGGCGAAGCGATCGCGAGTTCGGCGGCCTTGACGGCACGGTCCTCGCCGCGGGCGGAGCCGATGCCCATCAGGGCTGAACCGGCGCCCTGCATGACCGACTTCACATCAGCGAAGTCGAGGTTGATCAGGCCGGGGGTGGTGATCAGGTCGGTGATGCCCTGGACACCGGAGAGGAGCACCTGGTCGGCGGAGCGGAAAGCGTCCAGGACGGAGACGTTCCGGTCACTGATGGACAGCAGCCGGTCGTTGGGGATCACGATGAGGGTATCCACCTCGTCACGCAGCGCGTCGATGCCGTTCTCGGCGGAGGAAGCACGACGGCGTCCCTCGAAGGTGAACGGGCGTGTCACCACACCAATGGTCAAGGCGCCCAGTGAGCGGGCGATGCGGGCCACGACGGGCGCGCCACCGGTGCCGGTTCCGCCACCCTCGCCGGCGGTGACGAAGACCATGTCCGCGCCGCGGAGCACCTCTTCGATCTCGTCGGAGTGGTCCTCAGCGGCCTTCTTGCCGACCTCGGGGTTTGCGCCGGCGCCGAGGCCGCGCGTGAGTTCGCGTCCTACATCGAGCTTGACGTCGGCATCACTCATCAGCAATGCCTGGGCATCGGTGTTGATGGCGATGAACTCGACGCCGCGCAGACCCACGTCGATCATGCGGTTGACTGCGTTGACGCCACCGCCGCCGATGCCGACGACCTTGATGACGGCCAAGTAATTCTGGGGTGCTGCCACGTTACGTGTCCCTTGTTCGTGTCCTGGTGAAAATCTGCCCGCTGCAGCCTGTGCCGGCGGAAAAATCCTCGACCGCTGCTTGAAGCTTTTGAGCTTAACCCTCAGGTTGAAGGTTATAGTTATGTCAACTAACTCTTGTCAGTGACGCTAAAGGGCTTCGCTGCCGCATGCAAATAAGCGGCCCCGCGTGTCGGGTTATTGAGCTGTTATTTTCCCCGCTACCGGGTGACGGGATGGCGGGGCGCGGAGACGTCGTAGACCTGGATCTCGGCGGGAGCGGGCTTCCCTGGGAGCGCCGTGGGTGCCGGGGCATTGAGCAGCGACTCCAGCACCTTGGCCTTGAGTTCCTTGTCCCCCGCGTTGCCCCAGATGATCTTCTTGCCGTCGTTGAGGTTCAGTTCCACCGCGTCCGGCGAGGACGCCGAGGCGTGTTCCAGCCGCGCGAGGACCGAAGCGGGCAGCGCGGCAAGCACCGTCGTGATGGCACGGAACGTCTGCTGCCCGGTGGCGGCAGTGCCGCCGTCGATCAGGGGAAGGGACGCGGAAGCCTGATCTGCCACGGTGGCCAGCTGCACGCCTTCGGGGTCAACCAGCACAAAACCGGCGTCGCTCTTGAGCAGGGCGACCGGCTCGCGCTCCACGATGTGCACCAGCAGGGTTGATGGCGGACGTGCCTCCACCGACACGGACTGGATCTGCGGCACGGGCGCCAGCAGGTCCTTCACCTGCTGGGAGCTGATCTGGGTCAGCGGTTTGTCCCGCAGCGGTGCCAGGGCCGCCTGCAGGGTTTCCGTGCCGGCGAGCCGGTTGCCGTCCAGGGTGATCGTTTTGAGGGCCAGGGCCGGGGAGAACAGGGCGACGGCAAGCACGACGGCGATGACGGTCAGCACGGCCGCGACGGTGATCAGGGTCCGGCGCCGAATCCTGCGGGAGGCGGGCTCGGGAAAGGCGAGGATGGTCGCGGAGGACCGGTCCGTGGCCGAGGCACCGGTAGGAGCCGCACCGGTAGCAGCTAAGCGGGTGGCAGCATGCGGGGCGCTGCGTTTGGTTCGGAACGGCCCGGGGAGCCTCAGCCGCGGACTGGAGGGCAGCCAGGCCCTCAACCGGAGCTGTGCAGGCAGGCGCGGGGTGCCGCGGGACGGCGCCTCCGCCCCGGGAAGGTCCTCTCCTGGACCTGGACCGGCACCTGAACCGGTGCCGGCGCCGCGACCTGAACCGGCAGGGGAGGCAGAAAGGTTCTCGGTCTCCGGTAGCGCCAGGACCGACACTTTTCCCGGGGCACGGACGGTGACCCGGCCGGGTGCATCCGCTCCGGCTCCCGTCGGGTTGACGGGCACTGCCGAGGACCCTCCCGGTCCAACGGTGGACGGCGCGCGGGCCGCTTCAGCCGAGGGCCCGACGGACTCCCGGTGGTTCGGCAGCGAACGATCGGTGCGGATGACGCGGGGCTTGCGCTTACCGCTCACGGGTTTCCGCCTCCGCGCCCGGCACATGACTCCGCGCCCGATGCGGGTTTTGTGCGGCACCGGGGTCTGTACCCTGGCCGGGTTTCTCTGTGGCGTCCTGCAGGGCGTTCAGCAGCGCCTGTCCCTGCTGGGTGATGTCGCCGGCGCCGACGGTGAGGATGATGTCTCCGGGAGCCGCATTGGCGCTGAGCTGCCGGACGGCCGCAGCCGTGTCCGTGCCGGCAACCAGGGCGGTCCGCATCCGGTCGGTGATCAGTGCGCTGGTGACCCCGGGGATAGGGTCTTCCCGGGCCGGATAGATGTCCAGCACGGCCACCGTGTCCGCCAGGTCCAGGGCTGCGGCGAACTCGGCAGCGAATTCCCGGGTCCGGGAGAACAGGTGGGGCTGGAACAACACGTGCATCCGGTGCGTGCCGGCCACGGCCCGTGCCGCGGTCAGGGCGGCGAGGACTTCGGTGGGATGGTGGGCGTAGTCGTCGTAGACGCGGACTCCGGCCGCCTCACCCTTCGCTTCAAAGCGGCGTGCGGCGCCGCTGAAGGCCGCGAGCGCGTGCACGGCGGTTTCGGCGGGCAGTCCCAGTTCCAGGGCGACGGCGACGGCTGCAGCGGCGTTGAGGGCGTTGTGCGCCCCGGGAACCTGCAGCACCAGCGGTAGGTTCTGGGCATTGGTGGTCCCGCCCAGGGTGAGCGTGGCCGTGATGCCGATCCCCGTGCCGGGTTCCAGCCCGGACAGCCGCACATCGGCTCCCGGCGAGGTGCCGTAAAGCACCACCCGCGTCCCGGCGTCGGCCGCCCGGCGCGCCAGGGCCCTGGCTCCCTCGTCATCCGCGCAGGCCACGAGTGCTCCATCGGCCGGGAGGAGGGCCGCGAAGTCGTCGAAGGCCGCGTAGACGGCCTGGGCGGTGCCGTAGTGGTCCAGGTGGTCCGGCTCGACGTTGGTGACCACGGCGACCTGTGGACGGTAGTTCAGGAAGGAGCCGTCGGATTCGTCGGCCTCGGCAACGAAGACGTCGGAGCGGCCGGAGGCGGCGTTGACGCCAAGCGCCGGGACGGTGCCTCCGATCGCGAAGGACGGGTCAAGACCGGCACCACGCAGCAGCACGGTGATCATCGACGTCGTAGTGGTCTTTCCGTGCGTGCCGGCCACGGCGATGACTCGGCTGCCGGTCATCGCAGCGGCCAGGGCCTCCGAGCGGTGCAGCACGGTCAGTCCTGCGTTCCGTGCGGCGGCCAGTTCGGGATTGCTGTCGCGGATGGCGGAGGACACCACCACGGTGTCGACGCCGGAAAGGGCTGCGGCGTCGTGGCCCACGTGGACGCGGGCGCCGAGCGCGGCCAGGCTGTCCACTTCCGCGGACCCGCGGGCATCGGAGCCGCTCACGGGAATGCCGCGGGCCAGCAGGATCCGGGCAATGGCTGACATGCCGGCTCCCCCGATGCCAATGAAGTGCACCGCTCCGAGTTGCTCCACGGTCCTGCTGTCCCCTGCCGTTGTCATTGTCCTGCCGCCTTCAGTACCAGTTCCGCCATCCGGATGTCGGCGTCGCGGATACCCAGGCCGCGCGCCTTGCCGGCCATCTG
>JAODMR010000057.1 GCA_025465475.1 Micrococcaceae bacterium | reverse complement strand
GATCGCCTCCACATAACGGTCAGTCTCGACGGTGAACTGCTGCAGCAGCAGAAGCAGTTCGCCGGGCTGCGGTACGGATGTCATACCAGCCATCTTCCTCCCTCCGCCTGGTGCCAGCAGATTTATCTAGATCATCGAGTAGTTCCATGATAGAACTATTGGGAACACCCGCCCTGGCAACTACCGGAGGACCAGCATGGAAGCGAAGGACTGGAAGCCCAAACGATGGCTCCGCATCGTCTTACCCACGGTGCTGATCCTGGCGTGGCTGGCAGCCGCCGGGTTTGGCGGTCCCACCTTCGGCAAGCTGTCGTCGGTTTCCAGCAACGAACAATCCACCTTCCTTCCGGCGAATGCCGAATCAACGATGGCCGGGCAATGGCAGCAGAAGTTCCTCGATTCCGATTCAATCCCCGCGCTCGTGCTGCTGGTCGCCGACCAGGCCATCGCACCTGCCCAGCTGGGAGCGTACGCGGACCTCGGTGAAAAGCTCGGCCAGCTGCCTGGCGTCCAGCAAGCCGGCTCAGGGAGCACTACCGCCGTCGCCGGTCCCATTCCCTCCGAGGACGGCAAAGCCGTCCAGTTCGTTGTGCCCATCACGGATACCGGTGACGTTGACGGCGTCGTCACTGACTTGCGTTCGGCCGTGGAGGACGGCAAGCCGACCGGCACCACGGCCTACGTCACAGGCCCTGCGGGCCTGACCGCGGATCTGGTCAAGGCCTTTGGGGGGATTGATGGAGTGCTCCTATTGGTTGCCTTGGTGGCTGTTTTCGTCATCCTGCTGGTGGTTTACCGGTCGCTGGTGCTGCCGTTCCTGGTGCTGCTGACGTCCGTCTTCGCCCTCACGGCAGCCATTCTCCTGGTGTACGCGTTCGCCAGTTGGGATTGGATAAAGCTCAGCGGGCAAAGCCAGGGCATTCTCAGCATTCTGGTGATCGGCGCCGCAACCGACTACTCGCTGCTGCTGGTGGCCCGCTACCGGGAGGCGTTGCACCTGGTCGAGTCCACCTGGGTTGCTATGGGTCGGGCTCTGCGGGGAGCGTGGGAACCCATTGTGGCCTCGGGAAGCACCGTCATCCTCGCGTTGCTGTGCCTGCTCGTTTCTGACCTGAATTCGAACCGCAGCCTGGGGCCGATTGCCGCCATCGGTATTGTTTTCTCACTGCTCTCGGCGTTGACCTTCCTCCCGGCCTTGCTGGTGGCCTTTGGCCGAATTTCGTTCTGGCCGTTCCGCCCCAAGCTGGAGCGCGGCAACCCTGGGGCCGGGACGGCGCCGGCGGCCAGGCACCGGGCCGGCTCGGCGATCCCCGCCAGTGGTGCCGGGGCATCCGCTCCCATCGGTGGCTCCCGTGCATCCGATCCTGCTGTGGGGGTCGGCCTGGCGGGAGTCGGACGGCTCTGGACCGGAGTGGGCCGCCTGATTGCCCGGCGCCCCCGCATGGTCTGGCTGCTGTCCCTGGTGCTCCTGCTCGCCGCCTCAGCAGGCGTGCTGCAACTGCGCGCGGCAGGGGTCTCCCAAACGGACGTGATCCTTGCACAAAGCGACGCCGTGGACGGGCAGAAAGAGTTGGGCAAGCACTTCGACGCCGGCAGCGGCAGCCCGGTGGTCATTGTCACCGCGCAGGGCACGCGCGACTCCGTCCTGGCCGCCGTGCAGAAGCAACAGGGTATCAGCGCGGCATCCTTTTATTCGGGCAGCGGCCGACCCGTTCCGGGGGCTGAACCCGTGGTGAAGGATGGTAGGGTCCTGGTTAACGCCACTCTGAACAGCGAGGCAGACTCGTCCGAGGCGGAAGAAGTTGTACGGAACCTGCGGGCAGACCTTCCATCGTCCGATCCGGACGTGCTGGTGGGTGGTGTCACCGCCACCGCGCTGGACACCAACGACACCGCACAGCGCGATTTGGTGAAAATCATCCCCCTGGTGTTGGGGGTCATCCTTATCATCCTGATGCTGCTGTTGCGTTCAGTGGTGGCTCCGCTGCTGTTGATCGCCAGCGTGGTGCTGTCCTATGCCTCGGCCCTGGGCGTTTCGGCCCTGGTATTCAACAACATTCTCGGCTTCCCCGGCGCCGATGCGTCCGTGCCGCTGTTCGGCTTTGTCTTCCTGGTTGCCCTTGGGGTCGATTACAACATTTTCCTGATGACGCGGGTGCGCGAGGAATCCCTGCGACTGGGAACCCGGCCCGGCATCCTTCGGGGTCTGGGGGTAACGGGCGGTGTCATCACCTCTGCCGGCGTCGTCCTGGCAGCCACGTTCGCCGCGCTGGGGATCATCCCCATCCTGTTCCTGGTCCAGATCGCGTTCATCGTCGCTTTCGGTGTCCTGCTGGACACCGTGCTGGTGCGCTCGCTGCTGGTTCCTGCCGTGTCCTACGACCTGGGAAAGGCCATTTGGTGGCCCTCGAAACTGGCCCGCCCTGCGTCCCAAGGTTTCGAACCCGAGCCGGTGGCGGGGCCTTCCCCGGCCCTCGAGCGATTGGTACGGTGACGACAGGTCCGTCCTGGGCCTACCGCAACGGAATCGGGAGCATCGCATGAGCGACGACGACATCAGCACGGGCGGCCGGCAGGAACACACCGAGGGAACAGACGACGGCGCGAATCCACTGGCCGAGAACACGCTGGAAACGGCAACGCCGGAAAAAGGAAACAACCTGGCCAACGATCCGGCGGCTGACCCCTTATGGAACCCATCATTGGAGCCGCACGAGCCCGGCAGCAACTGACGCCCCGCCGGCGGTAGGCCCGCTCAGCGGCTGCCGGAGCCCGGGCGTCAGCGGCGCGTAACTCGCGGCCGCCGGGACTCCGCCCGCTGGCCGGAACCGAATGGGCGGGGTAATCCCCCTGATGCCTGGTCAGGCGTCCCCGGTGGCCTTCATGTTCTCGGCGCCGACCATCCACGCGTACTGTTCCAGCTTTTCGATGAACCCGTGCAGCAGGTCCGCGGAGGTGGGGTCCTCTTCATCCACCTCGTCGTGGACGCGGCGCATGGTTGCCACGGTGGCGTTGAGCCGTTCCACCACCAGGTCAACGGCGTCCGTCGTCTCCACCAGGCCGGCGGGAAACTCCGGAAGGGACGTGCCCGAGCTGACCGTGGAGCTCCGTCCGTCGGAGATGGCTTGCAGCGCACGCATCCGCTCTGCGGTCTCGTCGGAGAACAGCCGGGCGTCAGTGATGATCTCGTCCAGCTGCAGGTGGAGGTCGCGGAAGTTTCTGCCCACGATGTTCCAGTGGGCCTGCTTGCCTTGCAGGTGCAGTTCAATCAGGTCCGTCAGGACAGCCTGCAAATTCCCTGCCAGCGTCGGTGAAGCCTTCAACGTTCCTCCTCAAGGTCGGGTCCAGATGCTACCTGCAACGCTATTGCCCGCCCGGGACCGGGGCAACCCGCCTTAGGCCAGTGGTTTGCGGGCGAGCCAGGCGGCGACGATGGCGCCGGAGATGTTGTGCCATACGGAGAAGACGGCGGAGGGGAGCGCAGCCAACGGCGAGAAGTGAGCCGTTGCCAGGGTCGCTGCCAGCCCCGAATTTTGCATGCCGACTTCGAAAGCCAGCGCGCGGCGGGCCCGGTTATCCAACCGCCCGGCCTTGCCGGCCAGGTAGCCCAGCCCCAAACCGAAACCGTTGTGCAGCACCACAGCCAGGAACACGATGCCCCCGGCCGCAACGATCTTGGAGGCGCTGCCGCCAACCACGACCGCCACGATCACGGCGATGACAAGCGCGGAAACCCAGGGAAGGACCGGCAGGAGCGCGGCCACGACGCGGCGCAGGAACAGGCGCGCCAGCAGGCCGGCAATGACCGGCAGCAGGACCGTCTTGACGATGTCACCGAACATGCTTCCGGCGTCAATGTCCAGGAATGAACCGGCCAGGAACAACACGAGCAGGGGAGTGACCACCGGAGCGATCAGTGTGGACACCGTGGCAACAGCAACGGACAGGGCAACGTCTCCCTTGGCCAGGAAGGCCATCACGTTTGACGCTGTGCCGCTGGGGGCACAGCCCACCAGGATCACCCCGGCGGCGAGTTCGGGTTCCAGATGAAGTCCGACGGCGATGAGCCACCCGGCGCCGGGCATGATGACGTAGTGCGCCACGATGCCCAGGGCAACCGCCCATGGCCGCCGCGCCACTGCCGTGAAATCAGGAGGCGTCAGCGTCAGGCCCATGCAGAACATGATGATGCCCAGCAGGTACGGCACCGCGGGAGCTGCAGGCTTCACCGATCCGGGAAGCAGGAAACCGATGAAGGCCGCAGCAAGCACAATCAGCGGGAAAATCGTCACTGCCAGTCGGGCCGTGCGCTCCTGCGCGGCGGCGGGTGCAGCGGCTACCTGCCCTTCGACGGTGTCCGGTGTGTTCTTCGTTGCCCTAAGCATTCATCCATAGTCGCGCGTAATCCCGGAGGGAGCCAATTATGACGACCGTCAGGACTGCCTGGCCCTACGAGCCTCCCGGAATCGTGTCATCTGCCCATAACGGCGCTGCAGGCTGTCCCGGCGCGGCGTGCTCTCAGTGCCTGCCGGTTCGGAGGTCAGATCGATGTGCGCCGTGCCGTACCTCCAGAGCAGCAGGTCATCCAGCAGCCGGTCCGGACCGGGCGAGTACCGGTGTTCAAGGGCCTTGCGGACGTCACTGATTGCCTCCGACTGCAGGATGTCCACCAGCTCCACCGTCCGGGTCAGCCCGTGCGCCGCGAGGAGTTCCGCTGCCCAGCCCCAGTCGTCATCACTCTTGCGGTCCACGTGCGGCAACAGGGTCTGCCAGATTTCCCGTATCCGGTTGGGCGTCAGGGCCACGGCCCCCTCGCCGGCCGGATCCCAAAAGTTCGTTACCGTTTCATACCGCTCGTGCAATTCAGAGAACGCCGATTCCACAGTTTCCAGCATCGCCGCCGTCGCAGTGAACTGCCGATCAAAATAGGGGCTCCAGGCGCGCCGGTCCTGCGCCTTAAAGCGAATGTCGTGCTCAATCTCGCTCCAGGCGTGGGCAAAAACGGTACGGATCTGGCATTCGAAAAAGTAACTTCCACTGGGCCGCGCAGCAGGATCCAATACCTCCTGAAAATGCTTAACCACGCTGTTTTGGATGGTCCGCAGAATCAAGTGCCGACTGGAATAGCCGTACGTGCCGGACTCGATGGAGCCAATGTCCTTTTCCGTGTCACCGCGGCAGTCGAATATGCTGCGCTGGCGCTTGATCAGGTTCGCCACGATGGCGATGTCCCCCGGCAGGGTCGTAATTACGCGTACGCCCACCATGTCGGTCAGGTTTCGCAGCGGTTCCGGAAACTGCAGGGCCGGCAATTGCCCGGGCACGGGGTCCACCATGCGGGACGCCTTCTCACGGAATGATTCGACGGTCTTGGTCCGGCTCGTTACGAACAGCGGTTGGGTCTGGACCTCCCGGAAAATGTTCCGGATGCTGGTTTCCACCTCCAACGTCACATACTCAAGCGTGGGGCGGATCCGTTCATACTCCGCCACGCTGGCCGCCACGGCCGGCCGGAGCCGCTCATCCAATTGCTGCCAGCGCGTACCCATCCGCCCGATCCCATCCATCCCGTGTCCCGCTACGTTCCAGCCTTACGCTAACACCGGGCAATGACAGGCATTATGGATAGGCTTTCGCTGTGAAACCGTTCCTCCTTCTCGCCACCCGGGCAGAAACCCCTGCGGCGGACGACGAGTACCGCGCCTTCCGGGAGGGAGGCTGCCTCCCCGAGTCCGGGTTGGTCCGGCACCGGCTTGAAGCCGGGCCGCTTCCCGCCTTGGACCTCGCGGACTGGTCAGGAATCATCGTCGGCGGAAGTCCCTTTAACTCCAGCGACCCGCCGCAGGCCAAGTCGTCGGTCCAGCTCCGTGTTGAAGCCGAACTCGCGGCACTACTGGATCGGGTCGTGGAATCCGATTTCCCGTTCCTGGGAGCCTGTTACGGCGTCGGCACGCTGGGCACGCACCAGGGTGGTGTGATCAACAGGACCTACGGCGAACCAATCGGGCCCACGGAAATCACCCTGACCGACGACGGCCGGCAGGACCCGCTATTGGCGGGGCTGCCGGACAGGTTCCAGGCCTTCGTTGGCCATAAGGAAGCGTGCGCGGAACTTCCCCCAAACGCGGTCTTGCTTGCCTCCTCGGCCGCCTGCCCCGTCCAGATGTTCCGAGTGCGGCAGAACGTATATGCAACGCAGTTCCACCCGGAACTGGACGTTCCGGGGCTGCTGACCCGGATAGACGTGTATCAGGATGCCGGGTACTTCCCGCCCGAGTCCGTCGACGAGGTCCGGGCAGCGGCACGGGCCTCAGTGGTCGACCAGCCCGTCCGGGTGCTGCGGAATTTCGTGTCCCATCATGCCCGGGGGTGACCGCCAGGGCCGGGCAGGGTCCACCCCGGTCGATGACGACTCGGTGCTGCGATATCCCTACGGGGCCGATGCCAGCCAGTACGGGGAACTGCACCTGCCCGCCGTGCGCCGCTTCGCCGGTGTGGCCGTCGTGCTGCACGGCGGATACTGGAGGTCCCGTTACGGCGCGGAACTGGGCACCCCTTTGGCGCAGGACCTGGCCCGGCACGGAATTCCTGCGTGGAATTTAGAATACCGCCGCGCGGGCAATGGCGGCGGCTGGCCCGAAACGTTCGACGACGTCGCGGCGGGCATCGACCTGCTGGCACAACTGGCTGGCCTCCACGACCTGCAGCTGGACCGCGTGACGGCACTGGGACACTCGGCCGGCGGGCACCTCGCGGTCTGGGCCGCGGGTCGTCCCCAGCTTCCGGTCGGCAGCCCGGGACGGGCAGCAGCGTGGGCGCCCCTGGTGCCCCTGACCGCCGTCGTAAGCCAGTCAGGGCTACTGGACCTGCGCCGGGCCCGGCTGCAGAACCTCAGCGACGGTGCTGTCCTGGACCTGCTCGGCAGTTCCCCTGAGGAGGACCCCGTCCGGTACCTGCTGGCGGATCCGATGCAGCTGGCCCCGCTGCCGGTTCCGGTGTACGCCGTGGTGGGCGCGAACGACTCGACCGTTCCGCCCCAGCTATCCCGCGCGTATGTCGCGGTGTGCAACGCAGCCGCCATCGCGGGCCCCGCCCGGCCCGCGCCGGCACCGGCGCGGCTGATCGAGGTGCCGGGGGACCATTTTGACCTGATCGATCCGACGAGCGAGGCGTACGCGGTGTGCCGAGCCCTGGTCGCGCAATCCCTCCTGCCGCTTCCCTGACCGAGAAAGAGCGGGATATTCCGGCGGCCAGACCGTAGGGTGTAGGCATGCTGACGGTGATGGGTGAAGCCCTTATTGACGAGGTTGTCCGGGATGGCCAGGATCCCGAACCGCACGTGGGCGGCAGCCCGCTGAACGTCGCGGTGGGACTGGCCCGGCTTGACCACCCGGTGCAGTTCCTGACCCGCTACGGCAGGGACCCCTACGGAACCTTGGTGGCCTCGCACCTGCACGGCAACTCCGTCCTGGTGCCCTTGCCCGCCGACGCTGAGCCAACGAGTGTTGCCCGGGCCACCCTGGACAGCACCGGTGCCGCCAGCTACGACTTTCGGTTGGACTGGCACTTGCCTGACCTGCGGCAGGACGCCGCAGACCGGCTGGAAGTCCTGTTGCAGGCCACCACCTTGCTCCACACCGGATCCATCGCTGCGATGCTGGAACCGGGAGCCGGGCAGGTCCAGAAGGCGGTGCTGTTCGCCCATCCGCGGGCCACGATTTCCTACGACCCCAACTGCCGCCCCAGCATCATCCGGGATGTTGATTACGCCAGGGCGCAGGCAGAGGCGTTCGTGCGCTTGGCCGACGTCGTCAAGGCTTCCGATGAGGACCTGCAGTGGCTCTATCCGGACCTGGACCCCCTGCAGGCGGCCCGCAATTGGCTCGCCCTGGGTGGGGCTGACCGCGGTCCTGCCCTCGTGGTCGTCACCCGCGGGGGTGCCGGGTCCTGGGCTGTCAACGCCGCCGGCGAAGCCCGGGCCGACGTGCCGGCCACCACCGTCGTGGACACGGTGGGCGCCGGGGATTCCTTCATGGCCGCGCTGCTGTCGGCGCTCGTGGATCGGGAGCTCGACGGCGGCCAGCGCCGCGCCGAGCTGCGCTCGCTGAGCACCGAAACGGTGGTCGAACTGCTTCATGCTGCAGCGCGTGCCGCCGCCATCACTGTGTCCCGGGCGGGCGCGAACCCGCCCCGGCGAGCAGAGATGCAGATCCGGTAGGGGCGCGCGGCGGGTTAGCCTTGAAGTATGCGGTTGGTTGCCAGCGATATGGACGGAACGATAGTCGGTCACGACGGGAAGATCAGCGCCCGGACGGTGGCCGCATTCCAGGCCGCCGCCGAGGCGGGCGTGGAGGTCGTTTTCGTCACCGGTAGGCCCCCGCGGTGGCTTGACCCGCTGCGGCGCCAGATCGGCCACACCGGATCGGTTATCTGCTCCAACGGAGCGGTGGTGTACGACCTCGCCGCGGAGCAGGTCCTATCCTCGCACCTGCTGCCGGCCAGCGTGGTGCTGGATGTCCGCAGCCGGATCCTGCAGGTGGCACCCGGAGCCCTGTTCGCCGTCGAAACCCTCGACGGTTTGCTGGTGGAGCCGGGCTTCCTGGAACCACAATCGGCGGACCTGCTCGGCGAGTTCAGCCCCGCGCCGCTTCCCGAGGCCCTGCAGGCGGACATGGAGGTGGTGAAGTTCCTCGCCGTCGCCCGGCAGGGCGGAGCGGACGCGTTCCTGGGCCAGGTTCGGCCAGCCGTCGAAGGCCTGCTGGAGGTCACCCACTCCGCCCCCACCGCGCCGTTGCTGGAGATGGGCCCACGTGGCATCAACAAGGCCGTCACGCTCGCCGCCTACGCGGACGCCCGCGGCATCGGTTCCGAGGACGTCATTGCCTTCGGTGACATGCCCAACGACATCGAAATGCTGAAATGGGCAGGATCCGGATACGCCATGGCCAGCGGACACGCCGAAGCCCTGGCGGCGGCGAACCTCCGCGCTCCCCGGTTCGAGGACGACGGCGTCGCCCAGGTGCTGGAGGAGCGGCTCGCGGCGCTCCGGTTTGCCTAAGCCGTACCTCGACCGGTATTCCTGATGCCGTGACCAGCCCGTTGCCTTACCTGGATTCCGCAGTTCCGCTTGCCATCGCGCATCGCGGATTTTCCCGGCAGGGGCTCGAAAATTCCCTGCAGGCGTTCTCCGCAGCCGTTGACCTGGGTTTCCGCTACGTGGAGACGGATGTCCACACCACGTCCGACGGCGTCGCCGTGGTCTTCCATGACGCCACGCTGGAGCGCGTCAGCACCGGAACCGGAGCGATCGCCGCCCTGCGGTACACGGACATATCAAAGGCGCGAATCGGGGGGACGGAACCGATCCCCACCCTGGTGGAGCTGGTCTCCGCCCTGCCGGACACCAGTTTCAACCTCGACGTCAAGGACGCCGCGTCCATAGCGCCCGTGGCAGCGGTGATCGAGGAGTATGGCCTGCACGAGCGCGTCTGCGTGGCCTCTTTCTCTGACCGGCGGCGCCGTGCAGTGCTGAAGCGGCTCAGCCGGCGAACCGCGAGTTCCGCCGGGATGGCCAGCACCGCTGCCTTCGTCCTGCTGGGACCGGTGCTGCCCCGGCCGCTCCTGCGCCGGCTGGTGTCCGACGTCGACTGTTTCCAGGTGCCGCTACGCTTCCGGTTCCTTCCCGTCCTCACGCCTCGCTTCCTGGCCCGGGCCCATGCGGTGGGCATCAAAGTCCATGTGTGGACGATCAACGATCCGGCGCTCATGCGCCGCCTCCTGGACCTCGGTGTGGATGGTGTCATGACCGATCGAGCCGACCTGCTGGCCGAGGTGATGCGCGGCCGCGGCCACTGGCCCGGCTCCTAGCCTTCCTGGCTCCAGCCTTCCTGCACTCAGCCTCCCAGCCTTCCTGCCCATCACCTCCAGGTGCGCCGTGCACACAATGGGCGCAGGACACGTCCACCGCCGGCGGGCTGGCAGGATAGAGCCATGCGCATCCTGATTGCACCTGACAAGTTCAAGGGAACCCTGACCGCCGTGGAAGCAGCGGCCGCGATGGCGGAGGGGGCGTTGCGGGTCTATCCCGAAGCGACAGTGACCATGCAGCCGGTGGCCGACGGCGGTGAAGGAACCCTTGAAGCCGCCGTCGCGGCAGGATACGACGAGCGGCTCAACGCCGTCGTCGGGCCCATCCTGAAACCCACCGGAGCCGCCTGGGCGTACCGGGCGGAAACCGGCACAGCCGTCATCGAGACCGCGCAGGCCAGTGGCTATCTGCTGGCCGACCGGACCGTGGAAAATTCCCTTCGCGCGCACTCCTACGGCTGTGGGCAGCTGATTGCCGCCGCCCTGGACGCCGGGGCCTCGGAACTGGTGCTGGGAATTGGCGGCTCGGCCATGACGGACGCGGGTACAGGAGCGCTCCGGGCGCTGGGCCTGAAACTGCTGGACACCGCCGGGAACCTGGTGCCGCTGGGTGGCGGCTCCCTGATTGACGTGGCAGCAGTGGATGCCACCGGGCTGGACCCCCGACTCAGCTCCGTGCAGATCCGCTTGGCCGTTGATGTGCAGAATCCCCTCTATGGCCCGGACGGAGCGGCCCACGTTTTCGGCCCGCAAAAGGGAGCCGACGCGGACGCGGTGGAACAGCTTGATGCGGGGTTGCGTAACCTTGCCTCGGTTCTGCGGGAGGCCACCGGCGTGGATATCAACGTTCCCGGTGCCGGTGCCGCCGGCGGTTTTCCCGGCGGTTTCCTGGCGTATACGCACGCCCGGATTGAACCAGGGTTCCCGTTGGTGGCGGAACTTACCGGCCTGCACAAGGCGCTCGCGGAGGCTGACCTGGTCATCACCGGTGAGGGTTCCCTGGACGCGCAGTCGCTGTCCGGCAAAGCCCCGGTTGGCGTGGCCGACGCCGCGGCGGCGCTGGGCCTACCCGTCGTCGTCGTCGCCGGCCGGATCGAGGTTACCCCGGCCGAACTGGCCGCCCACGGCGTGGTAGCCGCCGTGAGCGCCACCGACGTCGCCCGCTCCGGCGAGGAAGCTCTGAGGGACGCCGCCCGGTACGTCACGCTCGCAACGAGCGAGGCGCTGAACGGAATCTAGGCTGCTGACCTGAGGTCGGCCGCATCGGTGTCAGGCGTGCGCGGGTCCATCGCCGTGCCACGCCACCGCACCAGGGCACCCATCCCGTGGTAGATCACCAGCGCTGCTGCCGTGCCCAGCGCAATTCCGGCGAACTGCAGGTTCCCGACCGTCCAGGTGTAGTCGGCGATGCCAATGATCAGGGCTACTGCGGCGGTGGTCAGGTTCACCGGGTTGGAGAAGTTCACCCGATTCTGCACCCAGATGCGCACACCCAGCACGCCGATCATGCCGTACAGCATTGTCGCTGCCCCGCCCAGCACGCCTGGCGGAACGGTCGCGATCGCTGCGCCAAACTTGGGTGAGAAGCTGAGCACCAGCGCGCCGACCGCTGCCACCCAGTAAGCGGCCGTCGAGTAAACCTTGGTTGCCGCCATGACCCCGATGTTCTCCGCGTAGGTGGTGGTTCCGGAGCCACCGCCGAACCCGGCCAAGGTGGTGGCCAGGCCATCGGCAAGCAGGGCCCGCCCTGCCAGCGGGTCCAGGTTGCGTCCGGTCATCAGGGCCACCGACTTCACGTGTCCAATGTTCTCGGCGACCAGAACCAGGACAACCGGAACGAACAGGCCGACGACGGAGATGGAAAAGACCGGTGTCTGGAAGTGCGGCAGCCCGATCCAGGCCGCTCCCTGGATGGCGGTGAAGTCGACCTCGCCGCGGATGACAGCCACGACGTAACCCACCAGTACGCCCACCAGGATGGACAACCGACCCAGGATGCCGCGGAAGAGCACGCTCACCAGGATGATGACCACCAACGTGACCAGCGCGGTCAGGGGAGCGGCGTCGAAGTTGTTCTTCGCGGCTGGTGCGAGGTTCAGTCCGATCAGGGCCACGATGGTTCCGGTCACCGCGGGGGGCATCAACCGGTTGATCCAACCGGCGCCGAACCGCTGCACCACGGCGCCGATGAGTGCCAGCACGACGCCGGCCATCACCACTCCGCCCAGGGCTCCAGGCACGCCGAGCGTGCTTTGGGCGGCGGCGATCGGGGCGATGAACGCGAAACTGGAGCCCAGGTAGCTGGGTACCCGCCCGGCGGTCAGGACCAGGAACAGGATGGTTCCGATGCCGGAAAAGAACAGCGTGGTCGCCGGGGGCATGTGCGTCAGGATGGGAACCAGGAACGTGGCCCCGAACATGGCCACCACGTGCTGCAGGCCGATGCCGATGGTCCGCGGCCAGCTTAGGCGCTCCTGGGGGGCGACCACCTCACCGGGGGTGATGCTCTTGCCGTCGCCGTGGACGGTCCATTTGGTTCCCAGCATGCTCATGCCGATGTTCTCCTGTGCTCGGGGTCAGAGCTAAGAATATCCGCCGTTCACGGGCGCCTCGTGTTTGTACGATGGAGTCATGTCCGGCCACGAGCACGCAGCAGACGGCACGTCCTCCTCACAGGGTCGGCTTGCCGTGGCCTTGGGCGTGACCGTCCTGGTGTTCGTGCTGCAGTTGGTCGGTGCCGGACTGACGGGGTCGCTGGCCCTGTTGTTCGACGGGGCGCACGTGTTCACGGATGCAACCGGACTGGCCATGGCCCTGCTGGCGGCGCGGTTGGCTGCCCGCCCGGCAACGGACAAGCGCACCTGGGGGTTTTCCCGGGCGGAGGTGCTGGCGGCGACCGCGCAGGCAGCGGTGCTGCTCGCCGTCGGCCTGGTCGTATTGGTTCAGGGAGTCCAGCGGCTCCTGACTCCGGCGCCCATCCCCGCCACGGAACTGGCCTTTTTTGGCGTCGTCGGGCTGGCGGGCAACATCGCAGCGCTGGCTGTCCTGGCCGGCGGGCGGCACCGGAACCTGAACATGCGTGCCGCTTTCCTTGAGGTGCTCAACGATGCCCTTGGCTCGGTTGGCGTGATTGCGGCGGCGGTGGTTATTGGGCTCACCGGCTGGTTGCAGGCCGACGCGGTGGCCGCCCTGCTCATTGGGGCGCTGATCCTCCCACGGACGCTGCGGCTGCTGCTGGAAACGCTGCGGGTGCTGCTGGAATCAACTCCCGCAGGCCTGGACCTGGGCTCGGTGCGGACCCATATCCTGCAGTTGCCGCATGTGCTGGGCGTGCACGACCTGCACGCGACGCAGATCGCCACAGGCCTTCCGGTCCTGACAGCACATGTGGTGGTCGAGGACGCCTGCTTCTCCGACGGTCACGCCCCGCAGATGCTCGACCAGCTGCAAAAATGCGTGGCGGGACACTTTCCGGTCAGCATCGAGCACTCAACCTTCCAGCTGGAACCCGCCAGCCACACCATCCACGAGCACAACATCCACGCCTAACCCCGCTCGTCCCGCCCGTTCCGTTGGTCGAGCCTGTCGAGACCCCGTTCCGTTGGTCGAGCTTGTCGAGACCGGTCGTTGGTCGAGCTTGTCGAGACCGGTCGTTGGTCGAGCTTGTCGAGACCGGTCGTTGGTCGAGCTTGTCGAGACC
>JAODMR010000010.1 GCA_025465475.1 Micrococcaceae bacterium | reverse complement strand
GCCTGCTGGAGGTACGGGTGCAGTTGCCCGAGCAGCCGCCTGCCAGCGGCCGGAAGATTCGGGTCGACCGGCCCGACGGCGCCGGAGGCACCAGTGGCACGTCGGGTAACAGCGGCACGGCGGGAAGCTCCGGCACGCAGGCTCCGCCCACGTTCGGCAGTGGCAGCTGACAACTCGGAAGACCTGACGGAAAGACTCACCACAAAAGACTGGAGCGCAGGAGGGAAAACCTCCGGCGCTCCAGCCTTCGTTTACGCCCTGGTGTCGGCGCTTCCCCCGCGGGAGTGTTGCTTAGACGGTCGTGGTCGCCACGTCAAAGTCCAGGCGGGGAAGTCGATCCCGCCAGGCGTTTTCGGCCGGAACGCCCAGGTTGACCACCAGGAAGGACCGGCGGTTCATTCCTGCATGCAGGTCCGCATCCAGGCCAGGCGCGTCGAACCCGCCCATGGGCCCGGCCGCCAGTCCGGCCGCGCGGACGGCCAGGATGAAGTATCCGGCCTGCAGGTGGGCGTTGTTGTTGCCCATGACGGCGCGCAATTCATCGTTGCCGTCAAACATGGCCTTGCGCTCGGCGGCCGGCGGAAAAACCGTCGGAAAGTGCTCGTGCCACTCGGTGTCGAAGCTCAGGACCGCAACCATGGGGGCAGCGGCGGTCTTGGCCCGGTTCCCCTCGGCCATGTGCGCCACCAGGCGATCGCGGGACGCCCCGGGGCCAACCCAGGTGATGCGTAGCGGTTGGATGTTCATCGCCGTCGGACCCATTTTCGTCAGCTCGTAAATCGCCCGGAGCTGTTCATCCGACACCGGCTGGTCGGTGAAGGCGTTGGCCGTGCGTCCGGCAAGGAACAGCGCATCGGCTGCTTCCGGGTTCACCAGCAGGGAATCGTGCACGGTGGCGGCGGGAGTTGATGTGGTCGTCATGGGTTTCTCCTTGGAGTTGGTACTTACCCTTGGCAACCTGTTCCTTGGCCGGACCATGCCCGGCGTCCACGTGATTTCCACCACTCCATCTGCCCGATGGCCGAAAAGACCGGTGTGGACTACTCCCATGGCAGCTGTGCGCGTTATCTACCCTGATGCCATGGGAAACGTCCTGCTCACCGTGCTGCGAAAGCGCCGCGAGCGACGCTCCCACTGCGCTCTCTGCGGGACGGAATTGACCAGCGAGTCGATCCGCTATGGATCGTGGCGGTTCTGCTCACGGGAGCACCGGGAGGAATGGCGCGCCATGAAGGTCCGCTGACAACTGCCAGGAGGACCGCCGGATAACCCAGGAGGACCGCCACTCAGGAGGACCGCCGGAGGACGGCCCGGGCCACTGCGGCCGTTGACCCGGCGGCCAGTATCCAGGGGCCGGCGACCAGGATGGGATCGATCCAGGTGTGTGCCCGGTCGACCCGGCCGGGGGCGAACCGGGTGGGAAAGCCGCTGCGGCGGAATTCCGTGCGGATTCCGGTTTCGGTGATGGGGTTGTCCGGCCGGCCGGTGGCGAAGGACGCCAGGTGGCTTTCGATGGCGTCCACCCGGTCGGCGGCCAGCAGGATCAGCCAGTGCGCGGCCCGGCCTTCACTGAACCGTGCGTAGGCGTATTTCCGCAGCATCCCCGAGAGTCCCTTGGGAGGGGAGGAGGTTCCGAACACGGGCGTCAGGAACTTGTGTTCGATGGAGCGTTCCCGTGGCCATTTTTCCTTCTGGCGTTCCGGGAAATCCCAGTGCGCGCCGCTGGCCTGCGGGTCGAACTTCAGCCGTGGCACGGAGGGGCGGTCCTTGGGATCCAGATCCGCACCCCACCCGGGGATCCGGGCGCGGAGTTCATCACTGGTTTCCGCCTGCTTGTTGGTGTGGGCTGTGTAGGCCATGTCGGGTGCCTCCTAGGAGCCGGGAACGATGAGCGTTTTGATGCACCCGTCGAGTTTGGATGAGAACATGTGGTACCCCTCCGCGATGTGTTCCAGGGGTATGCGGTGGGTGACGATGTCGCTCGGCTTGAGGTACCCGTTGCGGATGTGCTCAAACAGGCGCGGCCATTGACGCTTCACCGGGCACTGATTCATCCGCAGGGTCAGTCCCTTGTTCATCGCGTCCCCGAATTTCACGGCGCTGAACATCGGACCGTACGCACCCATCACGGACACCGTCCCGCCCTTGCGGACCGAGTCGATGGCCCAATTCAGGGCGATCGGGGAACCGCCCTGCAGCTTGAACTTCGCCGCGGTGACGTGCTGCAGGAAGTTCCCGTCCGCTTCCGCGCCCACCGCGTCAATGACGACGTCGGCCCCCAGGTAGTCGGTGATCTTCTTCAAATGCACGACGATGTCGTCGTACTCGCTGAAGTTGTACGTCTCAGCCGAGGCGAAGGTGCGGGCCTTCTCCAACCGGTAATCCAGGTGGTCGATGACGATGACCCGGCCCGCCCCCATCAACCAGGACGACTTGGCCGCGAACAGCCCGACCGGGCCGGCACCAAACACGACCACCGTGTCACCCTCCACAATGTCGCCCAACTGGGCACCGAAATACCCGGTGGACAGGGCATCGGTCAGCAGCACCGCGTCCTCATCATCCATCCACTCCGGGATCAGGGCCGGTCCGACGTCCGCGAACGGGACCCGCACATACTCCGCCTGCCCGCCGTCGTAACCACCGCACGTATGCGAGTAACCGTAAATACCGCCCACAGCCGTCGCGTTCGGATTCACATTATGGCAATTGGAGTACAACCCCCGCGCGCAGTACCAGCAGGAACCGCAGTAGACATTAAAGGGCACCATCACCCGATCACCGCGCTTGAGGTTCTGCACCGAGGAACCCACGTCCTCCACCACCCCGATGAACTCATGCCCGAAGGTCATGCCGACCCGGGTGTCAGGCATCATCCCATGGTACAGATGCAGATCCGAACCACAGATCGCCGCCAAAGAGACCCGGACAATGGCGTCGTTGGGGTGCTCAATGGGCGGAATGTCCTTCTCTTCGACCCGGACCTTGTACGGCCCCCGATACACCATCGCCTTCATAGTTGCTCCTTGGTTGCTCGTGTGTTGTGGTTCTTGTGGGCGGGTCCGGGCTGTCCCTCACGGATCCTGTTCTGCCAATTCGTTCCATAGGAAGGCCAGGGTTGCGGCGCCCGCGAGGAAGGTGGGGAGGTGGATGCTTTCATCCCCGTCGTGCCATTGGTCCTCGATGAGGCCAGTGCCGAAAAAGATCACCGGCGCGCCCAGCAGGCCGGAGAGCAGGCTGGCGGGGCCGCCCCCGGCGTTGCCCATCCGGCCG
>JAODMR010000170.1 GCA_025465475.1 Micrococcaceae bacterium | reverse complement strand
AGGCCGAGCGGGTCCGAGTCCAGATGCTGATCTGCTCGGTGTTGACTCTGTGCTGGAGGACCGTTGCTAATCCTGCGGCGACGGCGGCGGCTGCACCCAGGGCAGGGCCAATCCACAGTGGTGGACTGGTGATCTGAACGGCGGCCACCGCCAGTACAGCGGTGGCAAGAGCCAGGGCCAAGGCGGCGGCGCGGGCCCGGTCCAAGCGGTGTTTGCGGCGGTTGGCGGTCAGTGACCAAATGCGCTGTTGCTCCCAAGCCCAGGCAAGGACCCGGGGAATGGTGTGGTCGGTCACCGCCACTCCTCCTCAAAAAGGGCTTTCTTCAAGGGGGCCAGGGCATCGGCGGCGTCCTGAGCGGCAAGGACGCTGAACTGCGTCAGTACGTCGGTGAGGACTCCAGCAGCGTTGCGTATTGTAGTTCGCAGCTTCGAAAGGGTCCCCAATGCCATACCTGCCCCTAAGGCTTCACCGGTCACGACCAGCCCACAACAGGCAAGGACCCGAAGACTGAGCGCATCCACGTTCTCCGACGCCAGCGTGAGCAGGGCCCCGGTCTCTACCTCGGCCTCACGGAACGCCAGCCGCGCCTGATCCGGCTGCTTCAGCGCCAGGTATGCCATGCCCTCGAGTAGCCATAGTTGCGGGAATGGGCTGGGGTAGCTGAATTCCCGGGCCTGATTGATGAGTGAGAGCGCCGCGACGGGGTTTCCCAACCGAATTTTAACCAGGGCGGCCCCGGCCCTGCACTCCACTACGGTCATATTGAAACCGCGGGTTTTCCCTAGTTCCATCGCTTCCTCGAACAAGTCACCGGCATCTTGGAGCTGATCAGTTCTAGTCCGTGCCTGAGCCATAACACCAAGGATTAGTGCCTCGTCATAGGGGTTGCTGATCTCGCGGTTGAGAGCCAAGGCACGGTTTTGCAGCTCGATGGCCTCCGGGTAGTTACCGAGGCCGGACTGGCAGCTGCCCAGGTTGGCCACGTTCGCCGCTTCATTGGCGCGGGTGCCGATCTCGCGGTTGATAGCCAGGGCCTGCGTGTGCAGCTCAATGGCCCTCGGGCAGTCACCGAGGGCAAACTGGCAGTTACCGAGGTTGGCCAAGTTCGTCGCTTCGCCGGCGCGGTTGCCGATCTCGCGGTTGATAGCCAAGGCCTGGGTGTGCAGCTCAATTGCCCTCGGGCAGTCACCGAGGGCAGACTGGCAGATACCCAGGTTGGCCAGGGTCGCCGCTTCGCCGCCGCGGTCGCCGATCTCGCGGTCGATGTCCAGCGCCCGGGTGTGCAGCTCAATGGCCTCCGGGTAATTACCGAGGGAATACTGGCAGATACCCAGGTTGCCCTGGGTCGCCGCGTCGCCGGCACGGTCGCCGATCTCGCGGTTGTTGATGTCCAGCGCCCGGGAGTGCAGCTCAATGGCCTCCGGGTAATTACCGAGGGAATACTGGCAGATACCCAGGTTGCCCAGGGTCGCCGCTTCGCCGGCGCGGTCGCCGATCTCGCGGTTGTTGATGTCCAGCGCCCGGGAGTGCAGTTCAATGGCCTTCAGGTAATTACCCACGGAATACTGGCAGTGGCCGAAGTTGCTGAGATGGATCGCCTGCTCCGATGGGTCGGTGAGATGGCCTTCGAGGCGTGAATGCAGTTGGAGCAAAGTGCTGTAGTGGCCCCACGTTTGCAGGTAGTCGAAGTCAATCTCGCCAAGAACGGCGGCAGCGCCGTCGTAGTCGTCGCCGTCGCAGCGCAACTCGAACTCGGCCAGTATCGGACGCACGTCGTCAAGGGAGCGCCAGGACTCCGGAGGCGTGCGAACCTGCGAATAGTAGTCCGCTGCCCGGGCCTGCAGCGCTCTTAACGTGTAGGAGAGCGTCGGTCCCTCGGAGGCTTCACGGGGAATCTGGGCTCGAACATAATCGCGATCGACCGGATGAAGATAATACTGACGGGCATCGTGACGGACCAGCTGCGACTTCACCAGGCGAGCCATGACCGGTGCAGTATTGACGGTGGAATCATAGGGCTGCAGCAAGAAGTCCACCCCCACTGCAGCGACCGGAGTGGGGTAGACGGCCAGCGCCTGCATGACCTGCTGTGCCGGGGCGTCGAGGCTGCGGTAGGCCTGACCAACGAGAGCTTCAACGATCTCGTCCTCCGGCAAATTCTGGGTGCGGGTCAGCAAATCCACAGGCGTGAGTTCAGGATTGTTAAACAGGATCGATTTCACCGCAATAAGCGCCCTTGGGTATCCACGGGTATGCTCCTGGAGCTTGTCCAGAACCTCATCAGAGCTGCCTCGCAGTCCGAGGGCACCATCGGGGTCGATGGCACGCAGCACCATCCGCGCGTGGACCGGGCTTAGGCCTTTCTCGAGTCTGAGCGGTTCGTGTGAGTCCGGTCCCGCCCGCAACAATGTGGTGGGGGGAATACGCGTCGTGGCGAGGATTTTGACCGGGTGGGCGGGAGCCCGCAGCACGGTCTCGAGAGCCTCATCCAATGCATCCTCTACAAGACCTTCGGCGGAAGCGTCCATGATGGATTCGAGATTATCCAGCAGGACAATCACCGGGCCGTCCTCTACTGGCAGGGACTCCAAGACCGCGAGTGTCACGTGTTTGGGGCTGATGTGCGGGTCCTGATACAGGGCCTGGATATGCTGGGCGGATTCTGGGCGCAAGAGCCTGCACAGGTCGTTGATGAGGTTGGGGTAGGTGGCCCTGTGGTTGCCGCTGGGGCTGAGGTAGATGATGCCACCAACCGGTATGGCCGCTCTGTCATCGGCGACGTCGGGAACGTAGCCCTCTTCTAAACCCTTGAGCAGGCGGCAGACCAAAGCGGTCTTGCCGATTCCGCCGCGACCGATCACGGTAATCATCCGTACGCTCGGGTCTGACAACCATCCGACAACTAATTCAGTCTCCGGCACCCGGTCCTGAAACCATGCCGGGGCCGTCACGGGTGGCCGGTTGATGAACTTTGACGCCCGCATCGGAGGCTTCGCGCCAGATTGCTGCACATCACTGATCGCCTTGGAGATGCGCTGTCGGGTTGTCTCCTCTTGGAGCGCCTGGAGCACCTTGTACTTCAGATCACCAGGATCCTTAAACCGAGGAGCGGTGCCAGGGATCCGGGCTCGGAATTCTACTTGTCGGGTTCCGTGTTCCAGATCGATCAGCGCGTTCGGGGGGATTCCCAGAGTGGAACTCGCGGTATCCACCACAAACACGAGAAGGGGAATACCGGATTCTCTGGCTGTTTCGTACTCAAGTTCCGTGTAGGAGACCCCGGGGTTGTCACGCACGGAGGAGCCGTAGCAAGTGCTAAGGATTCCGATGAATACATCGCAACCCTTGACCCTATCGATGCAGACTTGTGCTGGAGGTGCGTCTGCTGCCGTGAAATCAATCATGTCGACCGGAACATGACCCGAACTGATGATTGCCCGTTCGACTGCGTCAATATATGACTGACCAACCGCTGGGTACTTTCGCAGCTCCGCTGTGTGCGAAACAAAGACCCGCCACCGCGGCTCCTCCTGTTTTATGACGGCGCCATTCACAGACGCCGCCTGGAGTGCAGCCGCTCCAGAATAGCGTGCTCAGCCATGCCGTCACTGTAACTACGGACCGTTACTCGTGCGTTACTAGAGCTCGCATCCATCACTTCGACCTAGTCCAAAACTGTCATTTTTTACTATGTCGGCCCCTAAGCACCAAGGGTCGGTACCCCGACCCCTCGAGTGCCCGGAAAGGCAGGCACCCAGAAAGGCAGGCACCCGGGACGGCGGTTATCCGCGACGCTCGGCGGGCACGCGTGGCGCGATCCGCGGACCGGGAACCCATTATCCGCCTCGAGGACCAAAATAGAATACGGTGACATACATGCACCACACGAACGGTGCTCGCTGGTGCCCCCCAATAGGCCGTTGACCTCCGAGGGCCATCGATAACGAGCGCCCAAAAAATCAACGATGCCAGAGAAGCTCCTCCCGCCCGAGAACTGCCAGGTCCCGCCGGTGGAATACGAACGACGCCACGCAGCTCGCTCGGCAGCGGAACCGCCGGAGATCCCATTAGCCCGCTGGTTTGACTGTGTGGGCTACCTCACCCGTAACATGAGCCACCGGCAGCGGCGGGAGGGGCATCCCGGTAATTTGAGTACCTCGAAGTAAGCCCCGGACTGCCAGTTTCAGGGGACAATACATAAACCAGCTCCACAGAAGGAACCGGAGTCGAGATGATCATCGTGTATGCCGGTGTCCAAGCAGACGAACCGGAGCGGATGCAACCCCGGTTTCCACGAGCGGCCGAAGAGCGGTTGGCGGCGCGGATTCGCGGGCTGCTGCAATCCCTCCGCCCCAGCCTTGTAGTTGGTGCCGCCGCATCAGGCAGTGACATCGTCATCGCCGAGGCTGCGCTGCTGGAAGGCGCCGACGTCCGTTTCGTAATGCCGTTCGACGTAGAGACTTTCCAGAAATCGAGCGTCGAAGGCCGGGGGCAGCGTTGGACGGCCCGATATCAACGGCTGCTCCAGACCGTAGGATCGAACCGCATCACAGAGGGATCCCTGGACCCGGACGACAAGGACTCTTACCCCCGTCACAACGCGCACCTC
Organism: Micrococcaceae bacterium; assembly: GCA_025465475.1. Taxonomy (GTDB): domain Bacteria; phylum Actinomycetota; class Actinomycetes; order Actinomycetales; family Micrococcaceae; genus Arthrobacter_M. The sequence goes on along the minus strand of JAODMR010000170.1, from coordinate 3,384 downwards.
ATCACGTATGCGAAGGCCCTCGCCCGGGAGAGGGGCGAGCGGGTCTGGGCGCTGGTCGTCCGACCGCAGCCGGACGACGACGCCGGAAGCGTTTCCGATGACTTTGCACAGCGCGCAGAAGCCCAGGGCATCCTGACACTAGACCTGGCCCCTTTGGCCAAACGGCCACGCGGCTTTGTTGCCATGCCTTACGGCCTGCGTTTTGATCCGGTGGTCCGGCGCAGGTACGACTGCGACCCGGTGTTCCACCGGATTTACCGCCCTCTGCTCGAGGACCTCGATGTGGACTGGGCTCGGGCGGATCTGGAGACGGACAGCGGCATCATCCATGCAGGCATGATCGAAGATCTGGCCAACAGCGATGTGGTGATCGTCGATCTTGCCACCGCAAACTTCAACGTCGCCTACGAACTTGGGCTGCGGCACGTGTTCGCTCGTTCTTCGACAGTCCTGGTGTACCCGCAGCTGCAGGGTACCCGTGTCGGCGCGGCGCCGTTCGATATCAACCTGATCCGCATCCACCGCTTCGAACGGGGCACGGAGCTGACCGACGAGCAGAGCGAGGGTGCCATCCGCCGCCTGCGCCCCGCCCTGGCGGAGGTCTTGGCATCGCGCAGCAGCGACAGCCCCGTCCACGAGTGGTTCGAGCTGGGAGGGGTCCGGGGCCCGTTTCGCCGCAAGGCCGGGCAGGACGGTCCTGTCGAAACCGACCTGCGCCTACGGAAGACTGTACAGTCGGCGCTGCGGAGCGCGTCGACGGACAGCATGCTCGCGGCAGCGGCAGAGATAGCCGAGGCATCCGACCTCTCCGAGTCTTCGCGAATTGGTCTGCGGATCCAGTTGGGCAACGGACTTATCCGTGAGAGCGCGTATGAAGCCGCCACCGCGTTGCTGGAGCAGGCAGAGCCACCCGCGGACAGCCCTCTGCGACGGCCTTGGCTGCAGAAACTGGCCATGGCCTACCGCCGGATTGGCGAATCCAGCCGCTGCAGTCGGGCCACCGCAGCAACATGCCGGGAGAAAGCGCAAAGGCTGCTGTCCACAGCCATCCAGGAAGGGTTTGGGGACTCGGAAACCTACGGCATCCTCGCCGGGCTGAACAAGAGAGCACTGGAGAATCGGAAACCCGCGATGGACAATGCGGGAGTCAGAGGCCGGTTTGCCCTGATGCAGGAGTACTACCGCAAGGGCTTCGAAGTCGAACCCACGTTCTACACGGGTGTCAATTTGGTCATGGCCCTTCGCCTCGGCATCCGGCACGGCGTCCTGGCCGAGGGTGCTGCGGAGGCCGAAGATCGGTTGCAGGAGGCCCTCACTGTGACAAAGTTCCTGGCCCGCCGCGCGGCCGAAGCCGATCCCACAGATTTTTGGGCCGCGGTCTCACAGGCGGAGCTGCTGCTCCATGAAAGCTTTATGGGCCGCATTCCGGCTGCTGACGCCGTCGCCGCCTATGGAAGGGCCGCCGCCCTAGCCCGGCCGGACCAGCTGCGGTCCACCATATACCAGCTTGACTTCCTACAGAGGTGGGGGGATCCCGAAAACGTAATCGATCCAATCCGGACATTGTTCGGGACAGTCACTGTTGAGTGACTGCCGGAAGGACCGGGGGCGGTATGGCAGATCGATCCGCAGGCGGAATCTTCATCAGCTACCGGCGCGACGAAACAGGGCACGTGGCAGGCCGGCTGGCCGATTACCTGCGCGAGAGGTTTGGTAATGCCCGGGTTTTCATCGATATTGAATCCATCGGTCCCGGTCTCGACTTCGTGGAGGAAATCAAAGGGGCCCTGGCGAATTGCGGTGTGTTGTTAGTGCTGGTCGGACAGCATTGGACCACAATGGTCAACGACAAGGGACAGCGCCGCCTGGATGACCCAAATGACTACATCGTGTTGGAAGTACGTACCGCCATAGACCGGAACGTGCGTGTGATCCCGGTATTGATCGACGGTGCAGAGATCCCCGAGGAGGAAGAGCTGCCCGCAGCGCTCAGACCACTCGCACGCCGCAACGCCGTGCGGCTCGACCATGAGACTTTCCGTTCCGATGTCGACGGGTTGGTGCAGCATTTAGGGCTGCCCACGCGGGCGGTCGTCGGCCGCAGGGCGCTGCTGAAATGGGGAGGCGGTGGCGCGTCGCTTGCACTGCTCGGCACGGGCATCTGGACCGCCGGCCGCTGGGCACGGGATCGCCCACCCGAACCGGTGTGGACCTACCGGACCGAGGATGAGGTCTACTCGTCACCAGCAATTGACCGAGGAGTAGTCTACGTGGGCAGCGTTGACGAGCATCTATATGCTCTCGCAGCTGATAGCGGGAAGCTGCACTGGCGGTACCGTACTGAGGGTTCAGTGACATCCTCCCCGACGGTCGCGGACGAAACTGTGTATTTTGGTTCAAATGACGGCCACCTGCATGCAGTCGATCAGTCCACTGGAACCAGCCGCTGGAAATTTCCGGCGGGGGAAGTGATTCACTCCTCGCCGGTGGTCAGTACGGGCACCGTCTACGTAGGCTGCCGGGACAACAACTTGTACGCGGTAGATGCCGCGACGGGCAAGCAGCGCTGGCGGTTTGCGCGGGGCGGTTGGTTCAATTCCTCGCCAAGAGTGGCCGGGGACGTGGTCTATGTGGGATGTCGGGACCACAACGTGTACGCGTTGAAAGCGGAGTCGGGCGAAATTCTTTGGGCATACACCACGCAAATGACGGTCGACTCCTCGCCGGCGGTGGAGAAGAACATTGTCTACATTGGCGGAGACGATCACTTGGTCTATGCACTGAACGCCGCTAACGGCGAACTGATCTGGAGCTTTGTGACCGGCGGCGGTGTAGTCTCCTCACCCTGTGTAGTTGGAAAGGTCGTCTACATTGGCAGTGACGACGGGAACCTCTACGCGCTTGATGCCAACACCGGACGTGAACGCTGGCGTTTCGATACGGGCAACGGCATCCGCTCATCGCCGGTCGAGGAGGGCGGCCTGGTCTATGTGGGCAGCCGCGATTTCAGCTTTTACGCCCTTGAAGCGGCCAGCGGCAAGCTGGCGTGGAGATTCGCAACCGGGGGACCGATTGACGATTCCTCGCCAGTTGTGGCTGATGGGATGGTCTACTTTGGAAGCCTCGACGGCCGCGTGTATGCGCTGCCCGTGAGGTAGTTGGGCGCCCTTGGCCCGAATACAGCAAAGGATCAAACGGGCTTGGTGATGACCGTGAAGCGGGGCTCGCCGCTGACCGCGAACCGCCAAACACCCCGAGCAATCCCCACCATCTCCCAGAGGGAAAACAGCGGCGTCAGCAACAATAGACACACGGGCTCCCACCACAGCCGCTTTGCCCAGGCCGATGCGAGCACGTTGAGCTTCAGGCCTTCCCAATAGAGCC
>JAODMR010000126.1 GCA_025465475.1 Micrococcaceae bacterium | reverse complement strand
GTCGAGCCTGTCGCTGGCGCCCGGGCTGGCCTTCTGTGCGGAACTCATGGTTTCTCCCGTCCGGCAGGCGGGCCTCCTGCCGTGTCGCTGGTGGTTCGGTAAGGAAAGAAGCGCCAGGACCGGGCGCCGTCGCCGTGACCTCGGCCACAGAATGAACCCATTGTGAGCGCTAACAATTGCCCTTGTCAACACTGGCGCCGGTCGAGCCCGTCGAGACCAACCCCGCCGCCATGACCCCGCTTACGCCGTCACTCCGCAGGAGGGGCCGTACTCTGCCGAACTACGAGCTCCGGACTGACAACGACGCTGTCCCGTTCCCCACCGCCGAGCTGGCGTAGCAGCAATTGGATGCAGCGCATGCCCAGTTCCTGGAAGTTCTGCCGGACCGTGGTCAACGGCGGCAAGAAATAGGCGGATTCGGGCTGGTCATCGAAGCCCACCACAGACAGATCATCCGGTACGCGGATCCCCGACTCGGCAAGCGCCCGCAGCAGTCCCAACGCCATCTGGTCATTAGCGACAAAAATGGCCGTCGCCGTGCGCCGCTCCGCCAACTGCAGGCCCGCCCGGTATCCCGACTCGGAGCCCCAGTCCCCCGGCAGCAGCAGTTCCGCGCTCAGTCCTGCCGATTTCAGGGCGCCGCGCCAACCCTCGGTCCGCTCGTCGGCGTCAATCCAGTCCCGGGGGCCGGACAGGTGCCCAATCCGGGTGTGGCCCTGTTCCATCAGATGCCGTACCGCCAATTCGGCTCCCAGCCGCTGGTCAACCCTGGCGCTGCCGAACGCGTCGCCGACGGCGGCCCCGACCACCACCATCGGCACGCCCACAACGAGCTCCCGAAGAGTATCCAGGGCGCCCGGGTGCGGCAGCAGGACCACGATGCCGTCCACTGCCTGCTCCAGGAAATGGTCCACCGCCTCGTTGATGGTTTCGCGGGTGACGTCCCGCAGGCCGGCAATGCTGACAAAGTAACCGGCTTCCCGCGCGGCGTGCTGGACGGCAAGCAAAGTGTTTGAGGGCCCATAGGAAGCCATCTCCGCCGCCAGCACGCCGATGGTCTGGGAGCGCCGGGTGACAAGGCTCCGCGCGGCCGTGTTGCGCCGGTAGGCCAAGGTGGCAATGGCTTCCTCCACCCGCTGACGGGTGGAGGCGCTAACGTTGGGATTGTTGTTCAGGACCCGGGACACAGTCTGGTGGCTGACGCCTGCCAGTTTGGCGACGTCGGCCATAACCGGCGGACGGGGTGTCCCTGTGTCGTTCACGGCTGGTCCTTGCTGCTGGCGGATAAGGCTGTCCAACCGCCGTCGGACGGATATCGACAGCTTGTGAGCGCTAACATAGCATGGAGCCAGCCGTTCCCTCCAACCGCACCATGGAAGAGCAGATGAAGAACTGGGCAGGTAACCTCAACTACCGGGCTGCGTCCATTGAACGCCCGGGCACCGTCGACGAACTGGCCGCCCTGGTGGCCGACTCCGCGCGGGTCAAAGCCCTCGGTTCCCGGCACTGTTTCAATGACATCGCTGACACGGACGGCATACAAATATCGCTCGAGGCCCTCAGCGGCGGACCGGACATCGACACCGAGCGTTCAGTGGTGCGCGTGGGTGGCGGAACCAGCTACGGCGAATTGGCGCGACACCTGCAGCGGCACGGCTATGCCCTGCACAACATGGCATCGCTGCCCCATATCTCCGTCGCCGGCGCCGTGCAGACCGGCACCCACGGCTCTGGCGTCGGCAACGGATCACTGGCAACCGCTGTCCGCGCCGTCGAACTGGTACGTGCCAGCGGGGAACTGGTGCGGTTGACGGAGGACGACGGCGACGAGTTCCTTGCCGCCGTGGTGGGACTGGGGGCCTTGGGTATCATCACCACCCTCGAACTGGCAGTGGAACCGACCTTCCAGGTGCGACAGCAGGTCTATGAGGATCTGCCCTGGGAAACGGCGCTGGCAGATTTTGATGCGATCGTTTCCGCTGGTTACAGCGTCAGCCTTTTCACCGATTACTACGGTGACACCATCAGCCAGGTGTGGCGCAAATTGCGGGAGGACGGCCCGGAGACGGGCCTGCGGAAGGACTTCTTCGGTGCCACCCCGGCATCCCGGCCACGGCACCCGCTGCCGGAAATGTCGGCTGAGAACTGCACGGAGCAGCTGAACGTACCCGGCCCCTGGCTGGACAGGCTCCCCCACTTCCGCCACGAATTCACGCCGAGCAACGGTGACGAACTGCAGACGGAGTACCTGTTGCCGCGCTCCGTGGCGGCTGAGGCGCTGCGGGAGATGCGCGGTCTCTCCGGTCGGCTGGTCCCGCTGCTGTTCGTATCCGAGATCCGTACCATCGCCGCTGACAGGTTCTGGCTGAGCCCTAGTGCGGGCCGCGACAGTGTGGCCCTTCACCTGACGTGGAAACCGCGCCAGCAGGAGGTCGAGGAATTGCTGCCGGTGCTGGAACAGCGGCTGCTGCCCCTGGGTGCACGCCCGCACTGGGGCAAACTGTTTGCCGCCGATGCGGGCACCCTGGCACCGCTCTACCCTCGTTTCGAGGACTTCCGGAACCTCGCGGCCAAGCATGATCCGGCCGGCAAATTCCGCAATCCCTTCCTGGACCGGGTCCTGTTCGGCGGCGCCTGACCCTCCCTGTGCTGGCGAAATGAGCCCGGCCGTCCCTGCCGGGCATTGCCTGTACCGGTTCCGGTCCTGCGCGTAGGCTCGGCCCATGGTCAAGGTGCTGCGCCTGCCGTCCGTTATTCTGGCGGTCCTGCTGGCGTTTACGGCTGGTGGGTGTGTGCCCTCCCCGACGGGATCGGATTCCTCGGGGCCTTCGGTCCAGGCCGGTGGCGGTGCTTCCGCAGTGCCGGGGACCCCGCTACCCGGGTCCGTGCAGGTACCCGGCGGTACCTTCCGTGATCTGGCCACGAACCTGTCCGTGCCATGGTCACTGATCCAGCTGCCCGATGCGACCCTGCTCTTCAGCGAGCGGAACACCGCTGCCGTGAAGGAGGTCCTGCCCGGAGGGAGCACCCGGACGGTGGGAACGATCCAGGGGGTGGTGCCGGGGGGTGAGGGCGGGCTCTTGGGCCTGGCTGTGCACGCCTCCTCCTGCGCCGTCGGAGCCCGCCCGTCGTCGTGCGTGAACCTGTTCGCGTACTTTACCTCGGCGACTGACAACCGGATTGCGCGGATGCCGCTGACCGGGTCGGCCGGCTCGTACGGCCTCGGTCCTGCGCAGAACATCCTCACGGGAATCGCCAAGGCCGGGAACCACAACGGCGGACGGCTGGCCTTCGGGCCGGACGGCATGCTGTATGCCACGACAGGGGACGCCGGCAACCGCCAGTTGGCCCAGGACCGCTCTGCCCTGAATGGCAAGATCCTGCGGCTCACCCCGGATGGCAGCCCACCGGCAGACAATCCGATACCGGACAGCCTGGTGTATTCCCTGGGTCACCGGAATCCTCAGGGCTTGGCTTGGGACAGCTCCGGCCGGCTTTGGAGTTCCGAGTTCGGCCAGAATACCTGGGACGAGCTGAACCTCATCACACCCGGCTCGAACTACGGCTGGCCGGAAGTGGAGGGCCTGTCCCCCGACCGACCCGAGTTCACTTCCCCGGTCATGCAGTGGCCCACGGCGGAGGCGAGCCCCAGCGGCCTGGCGATCAGTGGGACGACGTTATATATGGCCGCACTGCGCGGACAACGGCTCTGGGTCGTTCAGGTGGGACCGGACCAAAGCCCGCCCTCGGCAGCGGCGTACCTGATCGACCGATTCGGCAGGCTGCGGGACGTGTTGGTGCGGGACGGGGCCCTGCTGCTGCTGACCAATAACACCGATGGCCGCGGCTCTCCCAAGAATGGGGATGACCGCCTCTTGAGCGTGCCGCTGACGGGGGGAGTTCCCGAGGATTGACGGCCAGCCGTCAACTCCTGGCCTGGACGCGGTGTCGGCGGCGAAGTCGCGCCCGCCTTTCGGTTCCTACGACGGTTCCTACGACTAGTTCGGTTCCTACGACAATTTCGGTTCCTACGACAAGGGGTGTGGCATCCGGGCCTTAAAGTCCGGGCGCCACACCCCTTACTGTTCTTAGCCGCTACTGCCCTTATGCGGCCATGGGACGGGGTTCAGCCGTTCCACGCGACGGAAGCTCAGCCGATCAGTGGCTGATGCTGATGTCGTTGCTCCGGTGGTCGTAGCTGAAGGTAACAGTGCCGCCGGCGTGGTGGAGCTCATGGTCGGCCCCGTTGCGCACCCCGTACGCGCCGTAATTCTCATCCCAGGACCGGTTGAGAGCGACCTTGTAGTGGTAGAGGTTCGCTGGCAGGTCCACCGTGAGCACCCAGAGGCCCTTATCGGCGTCGAAGCTCATCTGTGCCTCGTCGTACTGGGGTGACCAGTTCTCGGGCGCACCGAGGTGGGTATTGAAGTCTCCCGCAATGGCAACGGACTCGGGCTGGTCCTCTGCCGCGGCATCCTCTGCCGGCGCTGCAGACTCCACGGCGGCACCATTCGCCGGCGCTGCGGATTCCGCAGCGGCAGCAGTTGCTGCGGCGGCCGGCTCAGGCAGCTCCGGCTGGAAAGCCGGCTCCTCCGCTGCATCCTTCTTGGGGCGCGCTTTCCGCGCGGGTTTGGCGTCGCCGTCAGCGGCCTTCGCGGTGCTCTTGCGGGTCTTCGGAGCAGGCTTCGCGGGGGCTTCGACGGGTTCGGTCGGCAACGGGGTGTCAGCGGGGACGGGGGTTCCACCGACCAGGGCGGCGGCGAAGGATTCGGGCTCCGGGAACGCCACGGTGGCGCGCAGCCCATCCTCGGTGATGGTCCAGCCACTGCGGCCCTTAACAAGCCAGCCTGCCTTGACCAGCTTGGCCGTGGCTGTGGTCAGAGCCTTGTGGCCGCGCGGAATGCCGCCGCTGAGCAGCTCACTCTCCCGCTCGTCCAAGGGAACCTGGGCAATGGCCTCGGCCAGGGCGGCGCCGGCGCCCAGCGAGGAGCCGGAGAGCTGGTGGTTCCGCAGGACGTCCAGAACGGACTTCAGGCGCAGGGTGGTGTTGTCCACGGTAGTTGTACTCAACGTTGTTCCTCCAAGTTTCGGATGCGACGCAGAGGAGCATCCGGGCTGCACGGCGTTTCTCACTGTCGGCACTTAGCTTAGGCCACGGTGGTATGGCCTAGAGAGTGTGACACGTTTAATTGCGCGGCGGGCCGGGGAATTTGGGCACGGTCTAGCTGCGGATGGCCGCCGGATCGGCCCCGACAGGACTGATTGCCTGCTGCACATCGGCCCCGTCCAACGCATGCACCGAGTGCTCGAGTTGGTCGTGGGTGTCCTCCAACATGGTGTGCAGCAGGGCGCGGGCCACCGCCAGCAGTTGCGGAACTTGCGGATAAGCGACTGAATACAGCACCTGCGCACCCCGCCGCCGGCCCACGACGAGGCGGTAACGCTTTAGCACCGCCAGGTGAGCCGACAGGTGCGAAGGCGTGAGACCGGTTCCCGCCAACAGGTCGGCAACTGAGACCTCAGCCTGCACCGAGAGCATTTCGAGGATGCGAATACGCAATGGGTGCGCCAGACCCTTGAAGAGGTTTGCCTTGATTTCGTAGAGCGGCGCCCCGAAATCGTGGAATTCAGCCATTGCCAGCTGTCCTGATCTGCAGCCGGAGTGGCAGGACTGTCGAGGCATAGCCCGTCGAAGGGTCCGTTCCTCCCAGCACCGCCGGCGTATCTGCCCGGTTTGCGGCGATCGGCAATGCCCTGTTGCGCGCAGTCGCTTCCAGCTCGCGGACGGCTTCGGGGCAGGTGTGTGCCAGCGATAGGTCCACCGAGATGTCCATGCCGGGCATGAACTCGTTCGTCCGGCGCAGGATGGCGTACAGCGCGCACAGGTTGGTGACGGTGACTGAACCGCGGACATTGACCTGCGCGGAGTCGAGGTTGCTGTCAAGACTGACCAGAACGCGCAACTTGTCCTCCCTGCCGGTCGGGGCGGTGCTGCCCTGGTTCACTGTGGCGACCGGGGTGTCCCCTGCCTCGCCCCCTTCGGCTTCCGGTAGGGCCACCGCTCGCAGGATCTCGGAGCGGCGGTGATTGGAGGGGTGGTTGCGCATGGCCTCCCGGCGGACCGCTCCGGCATCCTTCGGGCGTTCCGTTCCCTCCGGGGTCCAGGCCTGATAATCGGGCGTCAATGCCACCACCGGGCAGGACCCTTCGGCTCCAGGAAGCGCTGGCCGTTCCGGCAGGACGATCATGAGGTCGCGTATTCCGCTTTGCGCGACGTGCTGCTGCGTGGTCGGCCGGACGGCGCTGTGGTGTCGACGATCTGCCCGGCTGCCGCGTTTTCCCGAACAGCCATGATGGCCTTCGCGGCGTCCGATTTGGTGCCGAAGGGACCGGAGGCTCCGAGCACCACGTCGTGGTCGTCGGTGAGCCGGAACCTGAACGCTCCCCGGTTCTGAAAGATTTCGAATTTGCCAGCCATGAGCCTCTCCTCTGAAGCTTGGCTACGAAGGCCCCAGCTGCCCGCATAGATCACGAATACATCAATACATGAAATGGTGAAGCAAGCACGGAGCGGACGTCAACAATGTGACGGCATGTTGGAACGACACGCCGATGGGCATAGCAAAAGGCCCCGGTCGGTGTTTCCACCGGCCGGGGCCTTTTCTTTGTTGCGGGGACAGGATTTGAACCTGTGACCTCTGGGTTATGAGCCCAGCGAGCTACCGAACTGCTCCACCCCGCGTCGCACTTACTACTCTACCCGGGGCGGGCTTTCGGACCAAATCGGGGCAGGGTGACGTCCGTCTCCCCTTCCGCTATGGGGTGGGTTTTGACGTAGCGGAAGGCGCGGGGTTTGCTGGCGGTGTGGCCGATGGCGTTGCGGGCGGCGTCGTCGTGGTGTCCGTGGCACCCGCGGTGGGAGCGGCCGTGGCCGTGTCCCCGGCAGCGGGAGTTCCTTCCAACCGTGACTCCGCGTCAAGAGCCGCAGCGATGGCGTCGCTGAGCTTCTTTTGCGCCGTGCCATAACCGGCGAAGTCACCCTTGGCGAGCGCGTCCTGTCCTGCGCGGATCGCCTGGTTGGCGTCGTTGAGCGCCTGGTTCAACTGCGCCTTGGCTGTGGGGTCCTCCCCGGTGGTGCCACCACTGGAACCGGAGGTCCCCGGCGTCGTCGTTTGTGCTTCCTTATCCGAATCTCCGGCAGCGGCTCCGGAGTTGCCACCGAAGAGCTGGTCCAGGGCCGCGTTGAGTGTCGGGGCGAATCCGATCTTGTCGCCGAAGGCGACCAGCACGCGCTGCAGCACCGGATAAGAGGTTTCTCCGGTCGATTTCACGTACACCGGCTGCACGTACAGCAGCCCGCCGCCTACGGGCAGGGTAAGGAGGTTGCCGTTCAGGACCGTCGAGGATCCCTGGCGGAGCAGGTTCAGCGCCTGGGAGACCGTCGGATCGGCGTTGAAGGTGTTCTGCACCTGCCCTGGTCCGGGGACCTGTGTGTCGGTGGGCAAGGTGAGCAGCCGCAGCTTGCCGTAGCCCTCAGCCTTCACGCCCGGCTTGCTGCCGGCGTCGCCGTCGGCTGCCAGGTATCCATACAGTACGTTGCGGGATTCCGTGCCCTGCACTGACTGCGGGATGAAGGAGGATGTCAGCGAGAAAGCCGGCGCGCTCTGGCCCGGCATCTGCAGGGACAGGTAGTACGGCGGCTGCTTCACCTCGTTCGACGTGGTCGGGTCGTTCGGCACGCTCCAGGCGTCGGTGTTGTTGTAGAAGTCGCTGGGGTTGGTGACGTGGTACCTGCCCAACAGCTCCCGCTGGACCTTGAAAAGGTCCTCCGGGTAACGGACGTGGCTCATCAGGTCACCGGACATCTGCGAAAACGGCTTGACGGTGTTGGGGAAGACGTTCTCCCAGGCCTTCAGGATCGGGTCCTTGTCATCCCAGGCGTAGACGGAAACTGAACCGTCGTACGCGTCAACGGTGGCCTTGACCGAGTTGCGCAAATAGTTGATGGAGTTGTTGGGCAGCGCCCCCGTGCCGTTGCGCTCGGTCAACGAGTCGGTGGTGGCCGATTCGAGCTGCTGCTGCTGCGAGTAGGGGTAGTACGGGCTGGTGGTGTAGCCGTCCACGATCCACTTCACGCGACCGTCGACGACGGCCGGGTACGGGTTCCCGTCGATGGTCAGGTAGGGCGCCACCTTCTTGATCCGCTCCTCGGGGGTGCGGTCGTACAGAATCTGGGAGCTGCTGTTGACTCCGTTGGTGAGCAGCAGGTCCGAGGACTGGAACTTGATCGAATACAGCAGCCGGTTGAACCAGTTACCGATGCTCGGTCCGCCGTTGCCGGTGAAGGTTGTCTGGGAATCCCCCGACCCTCCGGAGGTCTGCGGCCGGTCCAGCTCCACGTGCGGCGTGTTTTCCGGGGCTCCGACGATCGAGTAGTCGGGCGAGTACTGGCCAAAGTAGATCCGGGGCTGGTAGCTGCTGTCGGTACCCAGTTCACCGTTGGAGGGGACACCTGACTGCATGAACACCGGCTTGCCGTCGACCGTGGCCGTGTTGCCGTAGGCAGCGACGACGCCATAGCCGTGGGTGTAGACCAGGTGCTTGTTGTACCAGGTCTGCTGCGCCGGGTTGATGCCGTCCGGGTTCAGTTCACGTACGGCGATGACGGTGTCCTGCACCTTGCCGTTGATCGTATAGCGGTCAACGTTCAAGGTGCTGGGGAACCGGTAGTAGGGCCGGTACTGTTCCAGCTGGCCGAAGGTTGACGAGATGAGGTTGGGGTCCAGCAGGCGGATGTTCGCGGCGGTTTCCGCGTCCTGGCGGAGCGCGCCCTGGGTGGCGTCGGTGGTGGCGTTATATGCGGTGGCTTCCACGTCGTTGAGCCCATACGCTGCTCGGGTCATGTCAATGTTGCGTTGAATGTATTCGGCTTCCAGGGTGGACTCGGACGGGCGGACCTGGAACTGCTGCACCACCCAGGGGTAGATGCCGCCGGCAAGGATCGACGTAATGACGAGCATGGCCGTGCCGATCACGGGCAGGCGCCACCGGCCGATGACGGCGGTCACGATGAACAGCACCGCCACGATGAGGGCGGCGACGGCGAGGATCGCCTTGGTGGGAATCACCGCGTTGACGTCGGTATAGAGGGCACCGCTCCGCAGCCCCCCGTTGTCCTGCACGGTGGCGTAGCGGTCCAGCCAAAAGTTCACGCCCAGGAGCAGCAGGAAGGCCGCGGCGAGGACGGCCAAATGGATTTGCGCGGCCCTGCTGGTGAACAGGCCCCGCTCCTGGAGCCGGATGGCGCCGTAGAGGTAGTGGGTCAGCAAACCGGTGACGGCCGAGACCAGGACCACGCTGATCAGGAAACCGGACACAAAGCCCAGGAAGGGCAGCGTGTTGGTGAAGAAGCTGATGTCCAGATGGAACTGCGGGTCGGAGGACCCAAAGGGCTCCTGGAAGAGGAACAGCAGGACCTTTTGCCACTGCGCCATGGCTGCAGTGCCGGCGAAAAGTCCGAACACCGCCGGGACGCCGATCATCACGGCGCGGCGAACGGGCTCCAGCTGCGCCTGGTAGCGGTTGAGGTTGTCCTGCAGTTGGCTGTCAGGGGCATAGATTGGCCGGGCCCGGTAAGCGACACGGATGGAGACGTACACGGAGACGGACATCAGCAGGAATCCGGACAGGAAGATCAGGCCTCGGGCGGCGTTTTCCCGCCAGAACACGTCGAGGAAACCGATCTGGTTGAACCAAAGCACCTCGGTGTAAACATTCGCGAAGAAGACGAACCCGATAACCAGCAGCGCCACGACGACCAGGGTCGGGAACAGGGCGCCGCGGCGCCGCCTCGTGGGAGTGGTTCTGTTCGGACTGGCGGGACTGGACACGCTTACCTCTACTCGACTGGAAGTACGTAGTGCTGGATCGGATGGCTCTGCGGCCGGGTTTTTGCTGGTTGTGCTGTTACGTATGCCACGAACGGTTCGTCCGTTCGGTTCCGGCCGGATCGGGGCGGAACCTCAGGAATTGGGCCTTTCGGTTCATCCTGCCGTACAGGTGGGAAGCGTGGAACCATCGGCGCCGGAGCCGATCTGGCGAACGGCGGATTGTGCCTGGTCCAGAGTTTCCACCTTGACCACTTGGAGTCCGTCGGGAATGTGGCCCACAACGTCGTTGCAGTTGGCGGCGGGGGCAAGGAAAACCGAGGCACCACCCTCGCGGGCCCCGATCATCTTCTGGGCGATCCCACCGATCGCGCCGACGTTGCCCTGCGGGTCGATGGTTCCGGTGCCGGCGAAGTGTTTCCCACCGGTGAGGTCTCCCGGGGTGAGCCGGTCGATCAGGCCCAGGGCGAACATCATGCCCGCGCTCGGGCCCACCACGTTGGTCAGGGCGATGCTGACATTGAATGGAAACGTGTAGGAGGCGGCCAGCTGGATGCCGAGGAGGTACCTGCCGTCGCTGCCCCGCTGCGGAGTGATCTGCTCGGTTTGGTCCTTCCCCGCCCGCTGGAATCCCACGTCAACGGCATCGCCGTTGGAAGCGGCGAGCGCCTTTTGGATGACGGTGATGTCAGTGACCGGCTCCCCGTTGATGGTTCGCAGCACGTCATTGGGTTCCAGCTTGCCGGCGGAAGCCGACCCATCCGGCAGGGCTGCCACTGATAAGGCGCTGTCGTAGCTGATGCCCAACGTGGTCAGCGCCGCAGCCGTCGCATTCTCCTGCGAGCCGGTCATGGCGGCAACGTTCTGCGATTCGACCTGTTGCGGGCTGGTGCCGGGCGGGTAGAGCAGCTCCACGGGGATCACCGAGTCACGCTTGTTCAGCCACGCCTGGAACGCGCCAAAGACACTGACGTTGCTGTTTGGCCCGCCGGTGACGTACACGGTGACCAGGTCCAGGGCGCCCTGTGAGTCGTAGGTGTCGTGGCCCTGCACCTGGATAACGGGCTTGCCCTCGTCCTGCCCCAACGTGTTGAAGGTGGGACCGGGAGCCTCCACGACGTACGGAACGGGAAGCGCCAACGCCAGTAGCGCAAGCACCAAGGTGAGCGCACCGGAGACCAGCATTGCGGTGAAGCGGCCGTTGCGGGGATGCCTGGCGGCCGGCGCCGCGTCGGTTTCCCCGGCGGGCACTGCATGTGTTTCGGTCAAGACCTGTACCTCTCCCCCGGCTGCACGCGCCGGTCCTACGGCTGCTGGTCCTAGCCTACGGGTTTCACCTTTGCTTTCCGTCTGCCTGCAGGCCGGGCGGAACCTCTGCGTCCGGATTGTGATCATTGGCCCTCGATTCCGGTTGATGGCGTCAACCGCTTTGCCGTCAGCGAACGGGAGCGGGACCCGGCAGACATCCCCGAAGCCCGGCGGTAACGTGAGGAGCATCAGCAACTGCCCCCAACGAACGGCTGAAGATGACTTCGAACCCAGCAAACAACGACGACGACAAGCCCCAGGATCCGCTGTCCGAGATGCTGGCAAACCTGATGGGCGGAAAAGGCATGGAGGGTCTGGATCCGGCGGCGCTGGCCAAGGCTGCCGGGTTGCCGGATGACCCGCAGCTCCTGGCCCAGCTGATGTCCCAGGTGCAGGCCATGATGAGCAGCCAGAGCGAGGGTGCAGTGAACTGGCAGCTGGCGCATGACAACGCCCGCCAGGCGGCGGCCGGCGGTGACCCCTCCATCACGGCGGCTCAGTCGCGTGAGGTGGATGAGGCATTGCGCCTGGCGGAACTGTGGCTGGACCCGGTGACCGAACTGCCAAGCACAGGACTCATCGGTAAGGCCTGGTCACGCGCCGAGTGGGTTGAGGAAACCCTGGGCACCTGGAAGCGCCTGACGGAGCCAGTGGCCAACAGCATCGCTTTCGCCCTGTCCAGCGCCATGCAGGAGCAGTTGCCGGAAGAGATGAAGTCCATGATGGGCGGCGCCGCATCGATGCTGCAGAACATGGGTGGGGCCCTGTTCGGCATGCAGCTGGGCCAGGCTGTGGGTGCTTTGGCCAAGGAAGTTGTCAGTTCAACCGACATCGGTGTTCCCCTGGCCGATCTGGAGATGGCGCTGCTGCCGGCCAACGTGGCCATCTTCGGAGAAGGACTGGACATTCCAGCCGCGGACGTGCGGCTGTTCCTGGCCGTGCGCGAGGCAGCCCATGCCCGGCTGTTCGTGCAGGTGCCATGGCTGCGCGGACACCTGCTGGGCGCTATCGAGTCCTATGCCCGGGGCATTCACATTGACATGAGCCGCATAGAAGAGCTGGCACGGGATATCGACCCCAGCAACCCCGAGGGCATTCAGGCAGCCCTGTCCGAGGGCGTGTTCCTTCCCCAACGCACCGCCGAGCAAGACGCCGCGCTGAGCAAGCTGGAAACCGCGTTGGCGCTGGTGGAGGGCTGGGTCGATGAGCTCAGCTTTGAGGCGGCCAAAAACCTCCCCTCCGCCGCTGCATTGCGGGAAACCGTTCGCCGGCGTCGCGCCACGGGCGGACCTGCGGAGCACGCCTTCGGCGCCCTGGTGGGCCTGGAGCTGCGACCCCGCCGCCTGCGGGAAGCTGCAACCCTGTGGGCCACGCTCAAGGAACAGCGCGGGATCGCCGGTCGTGACGCCATCTGGGAGCACCCGGACCTCCTGCCCACGGCTGCCGACTTGGACGATCCAACCGGTTTCAGTGCCCGGCGGGAACTGCTGGAGGCCTCCGAGTCTGATGTCGACGCCGCCCTGGCGAAACTCCTCGACGGGGACTACGACACGGCACCGGGGGACGGCTCTGATCCCGGGTCCGGGTCCACTTCCCAGGGCGGCGAGGGCGGACCGCAGGGCGAAAGCCAGGACCCAGCCGCAGGAACCGCGAACGGACCCAAAGACGAGGGCGATGACTCCGCCGAAAGTCCGGGCACGGCCCCAGCCTGACCCGAGAGGCCGGTCGTGGGTGCCGGGGTACCGGCGGCTGGTCGGTCCCGGGTAGCGTGCGGCCCGGCGGCTAGGTCGGTCCCAGGCAGCCGATGGCTGGTCAGTCTTCGACCGGAGGGGACTCTTCCGCGGGCATGCCGCGGGAGGTGGCGTAGCTGACTCCTTCCAAGAAGGCCTTGGCCCGATCGGTGTCTGGATACGCCTCCAGCAGGCGCCAAAATGAGGCATCGTGACCGGCCACCAGGAGATGGCTCAGCTCGTGCAGCAGGACGTAATCAACCACCCAGGCCGGCATGCCCTGGAGCTTGTCGGAGAGCCGGATGGTGCGCTCGGCGGGCGTCGCTGAGCCCCAGCGGGAGTTCTGGTTCCCCACCCAGCGCACACTGACCGGACGTGCCTTGCCGGACAGGTAGCTGTGGGACAGTTCGCCGGCACGCCTCATGAGGTCCGCGTCACTTGACGAACGGCGCCGCGACGCGGGTTGGCCTTCTTTGGCCTGAAGCCTGGCCACCATTTTCGTCACCCATTCGCGTTCCTGGGCTGGACTGAAGTGAGCCGGAATGGCCACCACGGCTGTACCCGCTTCCCAAAAGGCGGCAACGGTCCGACGCCGCCGTGCTGAACGCCGCACCACTACGGGCGGAGATCCTGCGGATCGTGGTTTGGTCATGCATCAACGCTACCTGCAGCAACCAACGAGGCGGCCATCCGCTTCCGTAAGTCGGTGCCTGTCGGCGCCAGAACGGCATGTGCAGGACGGGAACACCGGCCCGACGGTTGCGCCGGGAGTGGCCGGGCGCCTGTGTGGATAAAGTCGGCAGCCTCGCGAGCGTGTGGCACGATCGTTGCACCAGCACGCCAGCATCGCTTCCCGTCCCGGCCGACGACCCTGCACCGAGAGCGGGCACGGGATCAAGGAGGACAACGGATGCGCATCAATCCGGGGCTACGGGTGGTTCACCGAAACCAGCACACCATCCAGATAGGCATCGGCAGGAGCGGTCTCATTTTGGAGGATCTCTCTGCCGGGGATGTCGCGGTCATCGACAGGCTTCGGAGGGGTCTGTTCGCGGAGGAGCTGACGTCGGCGGCGGCGGCAGCCGGTATATCCGAAGAACGTGCACAGCACCTCCTGTCCGGTCTTGCCCCGGCACTGTTGGAGAAGGACGTCGGCCCGGGATTGGACGATGCGGCACCGGGCTTATCGGGCGAACTGTTGGCAGGGGACGCGGCGCAGGTTGCGGCGAGCCAGGGACGCCATCCGGCAGAAGCCCTGCGGCGCCGGTCAGCTGCGGTGGTGCAACTGGTCGGTCTGGGCCGAACGGGTGCCCTGCTCGCCGGCTCGCTTGCGATGGCCGGCGTCGGCACCTTCCTGCTGGCTGACAGCCGCCGCGTGAGCGCTGCCGACGTGGGACCGGGTGGTTACGGGGTCGCCGACGTGGGAATGACCAGGGCCGCCGCCGTCCGCCGTCAGTTGCTGGCGGCCGGGCCAGCGGTGCAGGTTCATGTCCTGCCGCCTGGACTGGCCAACGGTCCGGGGCTGCGGGCCGTTGACCTGGCCATCGCCGTTGGTTTTGACGCTCCGGACCCTGCCGTCTGCGCCCGGCTGCTCACCGGTGACCAAGCCCATCTGCTGGTCCTGCTGCGTGAGCAGGATGGCACCGTGGGGCCGTTGGTGGTACCTGGAGAAACGGCGTGCGCGGAATGCGTGCAATGGCACCACGCCGACGCTGACCCTGGCTGGCCTGAGGTACGTCGGCAGTTGACCGAACAGGAGCAGCACGCACCGATGCGGCCCGAGGACAGCTCCCTCGCCGTGTCCCTCGCTGGCTTGGCGGCACGCCACGCGCTGGTATTCCTGGATGGGTTGCACCGGCCTTCCAGCTGGTCTGCGGTGCTCACGCTGCGCTGCGCGGATGGTGCCTGGTCTCGGCGCGAATACCACCCGCACCCGGGCTGCGGCTGCCAGTTTCAGGGCATGGGCGGCCCCGGCTAGGCCTCCTCGTCCGGCGCGCGGCTGCCCAGGATTTCCAGGACGGCGTGCCCGTACCGTTCAAGCTTTGCCGGTCCGACACCGGCGAGCGCGGCCAGCTCGGTCATGGATTGCGGGCGGGCCTCCGCGATGGCAACCAGGGTTGCATCGGTGAAGACCACATACGCGGGTACTTCCGCCTCCTTTGCCGCCTGCAGCCGCCAGGAACGCAGCGACTCAAACGTTGCCTCCTCGTAGGTGGGAGCGCAGTTGCTGCACCGGCCCACCTTGCGCTCGGCGCCGGTGGAAAGCATGCTGCCGCAGACGCGGCACGACGCCGGTGCCTGGCTCTTTCGGCGGGTGCGTGATCCCACGGATCCGGCTGGGGTGCCAACGGCCGGCCCGTCGGAGTGAGGCCGTAAGCCATCCAGGAAGCGGGAGGCCCTGCGGTTGGCTCGGCCGCCCGGCGTCCTTGCGGTGGACCAGGAGAGGGCGAGGAATTCCCGGGCCCGGGTGATGCCCACGTACAGCAGCCGACGTTCCTCATCGATGGCTTCGGGACTGTCGGCGAAGGAGATGGGCATGAGGCCCTCGCTCAGCCCAACCAGGAAGACTGCTTCCCATTCCAGGCCCTTGGCCGAGTGCAGGGACGCCAGGGTCACGCCCTGCACCGTTGGTGCGTGCTGTGCCACGGCCCGTTCCTGTAGTTCGGCCACGAAGTTTTCGAGTCGGAATCCACCGGGAGCCGCACCACGCGTCACGGCCAGGTCATCGGCCAGGGAGACCAGCGCGGCCAGGGATTCCCAACGCTCGCGTACGGCTCCACCGGTGCCCGGCGGTTCCTCGGTGTAGCCCAGGCTGGCCAGGATGTCACGCACCAGCTGCCCGACAGTGCCAGGACCGCCGTCGTCGGAACCGTCGGTGGCCATGATCCGGGAGGCGGAGCGCAGTTGCAGGATGGCGTCGCGAACCTCCTTGCGGGCAAAGAAACGCTCGCCGCCGCGCAGTTGGTAGCCGACGCCGGCGGAGGCAAGTGCCTGTTCATAGGCCTCGGATTGCCCGTTGGTGCGGAACAGGACGGCGATGTCACTGGCCCGGGTTCCTGCTCCGATCAGGGCCTTGATGCGGGCTGCAACCGCGGCGGCCTCAGCTTCGTCGTCCGAACATTCGAGGAACTCGGGTGCCGGCCCGTTGGGCCGTTGCGCCAGCAGTTGCAGCGGTTTGGACCATTCAGCATCGGCAGCCGGTCCGGCGCTGCGCCGTCCGGCGAGCAACGAGTTGGCCAGTTGTACGACTTCCGGGGTGGAGCGGTAATCCCGCACCAGCTTCACAATCTGGGCCTCAGGGTAGCGTCGGGGAAACTCCAGCAGGTGGCGGGAGGTGGCGCCTGTAAAGGAATAGATCGTCTGGCTGGCGTCCCCCACCACGCACAGTTCGTCCCGGCCACCCAGCCACAGGTCCAGCATCCGCTGCTGCAGCGGGGAGACGTCCTGGTATTCGTCCACCACAAAGTGTCGGTACTGGTCCCGAACGGTGGCGGCAACACGCGGGTCCTCCTGCAGGATGCCGACAGTGATGAGCAGGACGTCCTCGAAGTCGATGACGTTGCGGTCAGTTTTAACATCTTCATAGGCCTGGAACAGGCGGGCGACGGCAGTCGCGTCAAAACCTCCCGGCTCTCCTCGCCCGGAGGCCTTTTGCAGGTACGTTTCAGGCGTCAGCATCGACACTTTGGCCCATTCAAGCTCAGCGGCCAGGTCCCGAATGGCGGCCCGGTCGGTGGAGAGCCGCAGCCGACGTGCCGCTTCGGCGATGAGTTGGGCCTTGTGGTCCAGCAGCCCAGGCATCGGGCCGCCCACCGCCTGGGGCCAGAAGAACTGCAGTTGCCGGAGCGCCGCCGCATGGAAGGTGCGGGCCTGAACGGTGCCAACGCCCAGGTCCCGAAGCCTCGTGCGCATTTCCGCTGCCGCCCGCGCCGTGAAGGTGACGGCGAGCAGCCGCTGCGGGTTGTATACG
Organism: Micrococcaceae bacterium; assembly: GCA_025465475.1. Classification (GTDB taxonomy): domain Bacteria; phylum Actinomycetota; class Actinomycetes; order Actinomycetales; family Micrococcaceae; genus Arthrobacter_M. The sequence goes on along the minus strand of JAODMR010000126.1, from coordinate 14,062 downwards.
CCGCTGTGCACTCCGTAAGCGATCCGGTGCGTGATGGCCCGTGTCTTGCCTGTCCCGGCACCGGCCAGCACGCATAGCGGTCCGGTCAGGGTGGTCGCCACGGCGCGCTGTTCGTCGTCCAGCCCGTCGAGGATGCGCTCCTCCAGGGAGCGTTCATCGGTTACGGGTACGGTGTCCACCGTCATTTGCCGCCCGCGGATCCGCCCGCCGCCGCTGAGGCAGCGGTTTCTCCTGCGCCCTGCCCGACGGCACTGCCAGGTTCGGTGAACTGTTCCCCGCTGGGTGCGTCCTCAATGGTGCCGCCAAACCAGTTTTCAATCAGGGCGCGCGCGATGGACACCCGCGGCGAGATGACCACTTCGCCGCTGAGGACGGCTGCCTGCAGTTCTTCCCGGCTGAACCAGCGGGCCCGAACCACTTCCACTCCGTCCGGAGTGGGCACTTCATCCTCGGTCCGGGCCGTGAAGCCCAGCATCAGCGAGGCAGGAAACGGCCATGGTTGCGACCCCAGATAGGTGGGGCTGTGCAGCCGCACGCCGACTTCTTCGCCGACCTCACGGATCACTGCCTGCTCAAGGGATTCGCCGGGTTCAACGAATCCGGCAAGCGTGGAGTACCGGTTGCTGCCCCAGGTGCTGCCACCTCCCAGCAGTATCCGGTCGTCCTTGCCGACGACGGCGACAATGATGGCCGGGTCCGTCCGCGGGAAATGCTCGGACGCATCGACCGGGCACTTGCGCACCCATCCGCCGGCCTCGATGATGGTGGCGGCCCCGCAGCGGGGGCAGTGCGTGTGGGTACGGTGCCAGTTCACGATGGCGAGAGCTTCGAGGAAGGCCCCGGCGTCGAGGGCATCCAGGCCGGCAGCCACTTCCCGGAATCCTGCCCAGCTGGCGCCGGTCGGTGCGGCGGCCGCCAGTTCTGCTCCCTGGTCCTCGGAAACGGCCATCAGGACGAGGTCAGCGGCCCGCCTCGCGGTCCCATCCCGCCGGTCTACGGCCAGGGGACGGCCGAGGAAGACGACCAGATCGGGGTCGGCCACCTCGGAGGGAGGAAACAGCACGATGCGGCCGTTGTCGATCAGGGTCTTGCCGCCAGCGAGAACCATGACCCGCGTCTCAGCCGCGGCGAGCACATCCTCAAGGAATCCGGGCTCCTGCCGGCGACTGCTGCCCCTGTCCAATACCGCTGCAGGCCAAGGAAGAGGATGGGAAAAGGTCATGGTTCTACCGTACGCAGTTGGACTGACAATTCACATTCGGACGGCGTCTGCGAGGGTCGTCGGAGGGCCTCGACATGCCGCTGCGGGCATAGGTTCCGGCGACTCGCCGCTGTACTGCACGAATCTCCCAGCTCCCGGCCCTACGGTGGAGGGGTGAGACGGATGACCCCCATGGAACTGGCGGCGGTAGCGAGTGCCGCCGTGCCCGGCCTGAACCTGACCGCTTGCGCATCCGATCCGGACGACGCGGCGGATTTCGACGCCGCGATGCTGCTCGACGCGGACCGGAAGCGTTGGCGCGTCCGCTCCCCCAAGCACCCTGAAGCCAGTACCCGCCTTGAAACCGAACTGCTGGTGCTCAGCGCGTTCTCGCCGGGCATCCGCGCCGAACTGCCCTTCCTGATGCCGACTGTGGCAGGAACGGTGCGGCAGGGCGAGTTGACCACGTTCGTGTACTCCCACCTTTCCGGCCGTTCCCGATCGGTCGAAGAGCTGGCCGCCGGCGGCGCTGCGGTCGCCACCGAGATTGGAGCCGCGATGGCGGCCATCCATGACCTGCCGCAGGCTTTGGTCGATGCCGCGGACTTGCCCAGCTATACAGCCAACGAATTCCGGCAGCGCCGCCTGAACGAATTGGACCAGGCAGCAACCACGGGCAAAATCCCCGCCGCACTGCTGCGGCGCTGGGAGCACGCCATGGAGGACGTGGCCCTGTGGAAGTTCAACCCGTGCGTGGTTCACGGTGACCTGCATGAAGACAACATTCTGCTGAACGGCACACGCGTGTCAGCCGTGACGGGGTGGACCGATCTGCGCGTTGGAGATCCGGCCGACGACTTCGCCTGGCTCGTTGCGGTACACGATCAACCGTTCATCGAGGCCGTCCAGAAGGCATACACCACTGCACGCAAAGAGACTCCCGACCGGCACCTGATACGCCGTGCAGCACTTTCGGCGGAATTCGCGTTGGCACAGTGGCTCGTCAAGGGGATTGCTGCCGCTGACCAGCAGATGATCGACGAGGCGGTGGACATGCTTCGCACGCTCGAACACGACATCGCCACCTACGGCGGCCAGCCGATCACCACCGAGCCTGAGGCTTCCGCCGCCCCTGCTGTACCCGCGGCGCCGAGCGCCGTGACCGGGTCTGCTGCACCCGCCGCCGTCGGGACCACCGCCGTTGGAAGCAGCGCCGTTGGGACCGCTGCCGTTGGAACCACCGCCGGGAAGTCGACGGGTGGTTCAACCGCGGTCGGGACGCCCGAAAATTCTGGCACCGAGTCCGCCACCGCGCCCGAGAAGAAGGTCCTGAACCCCGAGGCCGGTGTTGGTGATGCCGCCACGAGTACCGGCCCCCGTGGAGCGAGTGCAGAATTGCCGGCAGGCAGCAGCAAAGTCAGTGTCGCCAAAATTCCCTCTCCGCCGGCGAGCCCGGCACCCTCCGGGTCTGCAGGTCAGCACCCGGCCGTCCCCGCGCCGCCTCCGCCCAGCACTCCCCCGGAGATCGGTCAAAAGGCTACGGCGGCCGCTTCGCCGCAGGCCGACGCCGACCAGCCGCAGCCCGACGCCGACGAGCCGGCGCACGAGGCCGTCCAGCCGGCGCAAGAGCCGGCCGACCAGCCGGCGGACGTCGACGCGACACAACGGGCGGATATCGGGGATGCCGTTACGGCCACGGGCGCCCCGGTTACTGCCGGGGATCAGGTTCCGGAGCAGCAGCCCGACGGCGCAACCCGGTCCGGCGCCACGGCAGTGCAGGGCGACCCGAATGACACCCGCACCACCGCCCTCAAAGTCATCCCCCTACATACAAACTGAGCAGCACCAACTGAGCAGCACCTGACCCGATCAGTGCAACATCTTGGGCGGCTCGGCGCGGGTGGTCAGCCGGCAGCGTAGGCCGCCGCGACCAGCCGTTCGAGCTCCTCTTTCCCGGCGAGGGAGTGCGGCCGGATCAGCTTGTCCTGGCTCACGTAATAAAAGGCTGCCCGGACCTGTTCCACCGGTATGTCCTTCAGCCGGGCCCAAGCCAGACGATAGACCGCCAACTGCACTGAACGTTGCTCCAGGGCAGCGCTGGAGGGCGCCTTTCCGGTTTTCCAGTCGATCAGGTCCCAGCCGCCGTCCTGGTCGCGGAAGACCGCATCGATGCGTCCTCTCACCACAACGTCGCCGACCCGGGTCTCCACGGGGACTTCAAGGAAGGCTGGAATCCTGTCGGCCCATTCAGAGGCGCGGAACGTCTGCTGCATGGCATCCAGGTCGTAGGCTTCGTCGACGTAGCTGTCCGCCCCCGGCGCCTCATCGAGATCGAGCTGCCCCGCCTGCCCGAAGTACTCTTCGATCCACGCGTGGAAGGCCGTTCCCTTGCGTGCGGCCATACCGGGCCGGCGGGGCACCGGCCGGCGCAGCTGGCGGGTGACTTCCGCAGGGTTTGCCCCGAGTTCCACCAACAGGGACGCCGAGATATGTTCCGGCAGTTCAACGTCCAGATGGTTGCTGGACAAGGCGCGACGGGCCAGCAGGAGAGTCGCTTCACGCCCCCATCGCGGGTTCGTGCGTTCGAAGGCCACCGGGTCAAGCCCTCCGGGCAGGGAGGAACTGCCGTCCATGGATGATCCGTGCGATTCCGGCGACTGTCCGTGGCGCAGTGCCGTCACCAAAGCGGCTGAGGTTTCCGCAGCCCTGCGGCGTCCGGTGGTGGATCGGGCTCCGGAGCGGCCCAGGACGAGGGGGCCTTCCAGCGGGTCGTAGGGCCACAGGGCGGTTTCCGGTCCGGCCGTGAGCGGGTTTTCCGGAGGCAGGTCAGCATCATCGAGCCAGCCGGCAACGATGACCTGCGGCTGCGGCATCCCGGCCAGGGGCAGCAGCTCGGTGAGGAAGATTGACGGAGCTGCCATCTTGCTCCGCCCCGGGCTCCACGCTGCTGTGGTGCACATCAGGTGCTCCTTGGCGCGGGTGAAGGCTACATACGCAAGTCGACGTTCCTCGTCCTGGCTGTGGGCTTTGACGTCTTCCGCGAAGAGCTTTTCGCTATCCAGCCAGCCTTTCTGATCCGACGCGGTGAGGTCCCACTCCGGCAGGTCAGAACGGTCCCCGCGCAGCGGCCACGGCAGGGAAGCCGCTCCAGTGGACCATCTGTCCGCCTTGCCGCTGGGAAACGCGCCCTCATTCATGCCCGGGACGTACACGAGGTCCCATTCAAGCCCCTTCGCCGCGTGCACGGTGAGCAACTGCACGGCGGCCGGGTTGGGCTCGGCCGGAGCTGTCTCCAGTCCGCCTTCCTCGGATTCCGCCGTTTCCAGCCAGGCCAGGAAGGCCAACAGGTCCACCCGGTCAGCGGCCTGCATGAAGGACGCCGCCGCGTCCTGGAAAGCGTCCAGGTTTCGACGTGCGGAGTGGATGCTAGTGCCCGGCTTCGCTGCCAGTTCAATGTCCAGCAGCATGGTCCGCTCTACCTCACCCAGCAGGGTGGTCAGATCATCTCCGACAAAGCTGCGCAGGTAGCGCAACTCGTTCCGCAGGGACAACAACCGCTTCCGGCCGGTGCCGCTCAGTTCCCGGTGCAATGATTCCGGCCAATAGGCGGGGTCCAGCTGGTCCAGGGCCTCCACCAGGCTTGAGCCGTCCACCAGGTCCAGGGCCAGCTCCGCAGTTCCCGCGTCCGTTGCAGCCACGTCGGGAGCAGCACCGGGAGCAGCACCGGGGGCTCCGCTGGGAGCGTCACTGTGCGCCGCCGTCGTAACGGCCGGCCGGCCGAGCTGCCCGGCGGCGTGCTCCCGCCGCCGGGCGAGGAATCGGGACCAGTCGGCAAGCGCCATCAGGTCAGCGGTACCGATCCGCCATCGTGCTCCGGTCAGCAGCCGCATCAGGGCATCTGACCGGTTGGGATCGGCAAGGACACGAAGGGTGGCGACCAGGTCGACGATTTCCGGTGTGCCCAGCAACCCGCCCAGCCCGACGATCTCGTAGGGGATCTCCGACTCGTCGAACGCCACCTGGAGGGATGTGAATTGCGCTCTCCGGCGACAGAGCACAGCAACGGTGGCACCGGTCCCGTCCGTTCCGGAACCGGCAAATGCGCCGTGCCGCTGCTGGATGTCCCGGGCGATGGCGGCCGCTTCATCGTGCACCGTTACATACCGGGCAAGTACCACGCTGCCGGCACCGGCATCGTCCTTTTCGCGCAGCGGTGATACCCGCACGCCGGCACCGGCCGAACCCCTGGTTGCCTCCCGGCGTTCCTGTGCGGCGCTGAGCTCAGCGGACATCACGTTGGCGGCGCTGAGGATGCGGGCGGAATTGCGCCAAGCGATGGTCAACTCCGCGGTGGGAGCATAGGAGCCGTCAGCTGACCGGAAGATCTCAGGAAAGCGGAACAGTTGCCCGGCGGAAGCTCCACGGAAACCGTAAATCGATTGGTGGGGATCCCCCACCGCCGTCACGGGGTGCCCGGCGCCGAACAGCTTGGAGAACAGCTGCAGCTGTGCATGGGAGGTGTCCTGGAACTCATCCAGCAGCACCACCTTGTAGCGTTGCCGTTCCAGTTCGCCCGCCTGGGGAACCCGGACGGCGACCGCGGCAGCCAGTGCCACCAGGTCCCCATAATCCAGAACGTTCCTACGGCGTTTGGCCTCGCTGTACCGAGTCGTCATCGCGGCGACACTTGCCCGCGTTTTCAGGACATCGACCAGCTTGGCCACGCCGAGGGTTGCCGGCTTGTTCTTGCCTTCCACGTACGGCATGGCCGACAGGCGGGCGATGTAGTCCTCGATGGTTGACCGCACGAATTCCGGGTCCTGCAGATGTTCGGAGCATTCGCCGGCCAGGCTCAGCACTGCCTTGACTAGCGTCGATTTAGCCGCTGTGAAGTGCTCGTATTCGCCGTCGTACGCCTCAACAACCTGGCTGGCCAGCTGCCAGGACTGGGCGGCGCCGAGCACCACCGCGTCACGTTCAATCCCCAGCCGCAGGCCATAGTCGGTCACGATGCCGCTTGCGTAGGAGTGATAGGTGGACACCTTGGGCTCCAGGGCGTCCTCAGCTGCTGCCCCAGGTGCCAGGCGCACCTTGCCGCTGCGGGCCAGCAAAGCGAGTTTGCCCAGCTGCCGGCGAATGCGGGCGGACAATTCCCCGGCGGCCTTGCGGGTGAAGGTGACTCCCAGTATTTCCTCCGGCTGGACGAACCCGTTGGCCACCAGCCAGACGACCCGGTCGGCCATGGTGGTGGTCTTGCCGGACCCGGCACCGGCAACAACCAGCAAGGGCTCAAGCGGGGCGGCAATGATGGTGGCCTGCTCGGCTGTCGGTGGCAGCTGCCCCAGCAGGTCGGCGAGCTCGTAGGGAGAGAGCAGGCGGAAATCCTCGTTCTGTCCGCCGGACGGCCCGTCCAGGAACTCCTCAGTGTCCAGGATCTGGGTACTCATTCGGTGACCTGCTTTCCGGTACTGCACAGCGGACAGACTTCCGGCACGGGGCAGCCGCCGCCGTGACCGGACTGTTTGGGGTCATGCACCGCCGGGAAGAAGGACCCGGCCATGCGGTCCGCGGCCTTAAGCACCTGGGCGTACGCCCAGTCGGCCCCCTCTTCCAGCGGCTGCTGCTGCTGGACGCTCAGGTTTTTGGTGTCATCACCCAGCTGCGCCAGCAGCGCACCGCCCGTACGAGTCACGGGGACATCCCCGGTGCCATCGCCGAAGGCGCCCGCAGCCACCGCTGCCTGATAGGCGCCCAACTGGGGATGCCGGTCAAGGTCCTCCGCTGAGGGCTTACGCCGACCGGTTTTCAGGTCGACGACGACGAGGCGGCCCTCGGCGTCAATTTCCAGGCGGTCCACCTGGCCGCGGAGCAGGGCCGTCCGGTGCCGTATTCCGGACTCCTCGGGGGTTTCATCGGCAGCAGCCGGGGTGGCTGCTGCAAAGAAGTCGACGTCACCGGGGATGGCCGGCGGCACGGTGCCTTCAACCGATACGGCAAAGTCCTGCTCCACGGCGAGCAGTCGGCGCTGGGCGCTGCGCATCTCAAGGACATAGAGCGCCAGTTTGCGGACCATTCGCTCAGCCCGCCGGTAATCGAGCCGGCCTTCCCAATTGTCCTTCATGCCCAATGCCGGCCACCGCCGCTGCAGTTCGGCCACGTATTCAGCCCCACTTGCCTCCGGCAGGTCCTGAGCGATGGCGTGCACCAGGGTGCCGAGGCTGCGTGCGAAGTCGGTGGCCGCCTCGCCACCGGCAGCGGAAACGAACCAATTCAACGGTGACTTCAGTGCCTGGTCGATCCTTGACGGTGACACGGTAACCGGTTCGTTGGGAGCAACCACCGGCCCTGAGGAGCTCAGCGGCTGCAGCCCCCACCACGATTCCGGGGACGCTCCTGCCACAGCGGCGTCCGCCAGGACTGCCAGGATCCGTGCCGGTTCCGCCTCTGGCGAGCTCTCCGGCAACGTGGCTGCCGAGCGTGCCGCGACCTCGGAGGCCTGGCGCAGCTCCGCTACCAAGGTGCGCAGGGTCATCGGCCGTTTAACGGCCTCCACGGGCCGGGTGGGAGGCTGGCCTTCGGTTGCGGGATCCCAGGGAGCAACGACATCAAGGAACGAGGAAGGCTGGAGTTCCTCAGAGGCTGCGGCCGTGCAGATCAGCAGTTCCGAGGCACGGGACACGGCGGTGGAGAAACTCCGCAACTCGTCGTAGCGGATGTCCCGCAACCTGGCGGCAGGGCCCAGCTGACGGGCGGCCGCGCCGCCACGTTCCAGCACATCGACCAGGAAACGGCTGCCGAGCAACTCGCCCCGCAGCCGGGTGTTGGGCCAGACACCTTCCTGCAGACCTGCCACGATGACTACCGGCCATTCCCTTCCGGCCGCGCTGGCAGGGGTGAGGATTTCCACCGCGTCGCTGCGTTGCGCCCGAGCCGCCAGCGTGTCCATGGGCAGGTCCTGGCTGAGCAGGTACTCCAGGAACTGGTTGGGGCTGGAACCGGGCAACTGGTCGACGTACCGCTCGGCAGTCTGGAACAGGGCCATGATGGCGTCCAGGTCCCGGTCGGCACGGATTCCGGCCGGGCCCCCGGCGAGGGCCTGCGAGGACCAGTAATCGGAGCAACCGGAGCTGCTCCACAGCGCCCAGAGGACCGTTTCGGCGTTCGCTGCAGCCTCCTGCGCCGCTGTGCGGCCCGCTGCCAGCATGGCCGCCACCCGGGCAGCCGGACCTGCTTCCCATCCCAGTGGAGCGAGCGTTGCCGGATCCAGGAGCGCCTCAACCAGAAGCTCATCGCTGGACCGGCCACCACCGCCCAGTCGTTCTTCGATCCGCAGCGCCTGGCGAAGCCGCCGCAGGTTGATGGCGTTGGCCCTTCCGATGCGGGATGTCAGCAGTGAAACGGCCAGTTCCGCATCCAGCCGGTCGGGGTCCAAAACGACAGCGTAGGCATCAAGCAGCGGTCGGACAGCGGCCTCGTCCCGCACCGCGTTTTCGGCGGCGGGGACCTTCACGGGGATGCCCTGACCGCCCAGGTAACGCTGCATCGCGGCCAGCTGTCCGCCCGTGCGGACGATGACTGCCATGTCCTGCAGTCTCCGGCCTCCGCTGAGTTGCAGGTCCAGGATCCGTTCGGCCACGAGGCGTTGCTCGTGAACCTCGGACGCGACCAGGTGGGCGACCGCCCCCGGAAAGTCCCTGCCCGGGCCGAACTGGCCGGACTGGTGGCCGGAGGTGGGGCCCGACTGCCCGGAGGGGCCGGAGCGCCCGGAGGGGCCGCCAGCGGTTTCAGGGCCTTGATTGTCTTCTGCCGGTCGCTCCTGCGGCCCGGCGGCGGGAAATTCCAACAGCCGTGCCTTGTGCCCGCCCGGACTCTGGGAAATCCGTTCCGCAACGGCCCCCCAACTGGCCGCCAGGGCCGGAGTGAGGCGGTGGGAGGTGGAGAGCACGGCCTCGATGGTTCCGGTGTTTCCGGCCAGGCTGCTGCGGACCCGGCCGGCGAGGTCGGGTCGAGCGCCGCGGAATCCCTGCACCACCGTGTCGGGGCAGGCCGCCACCAGGACGTCCTTGTTTCGTCCCAGCAGTTCCAGGAGCCGGTGGATGGCCTGGTTGGCCTCCTGGAGGTCATCAACCAGGATCAGCTGCAGCCGCTCCCGTTCCTGCGCAAGGAAGTCAGGGTCGCCTTCAAAGAGCTGGACGACGGCGGTGATGATGCCCGCCGGGTCGAACGAGCCGGACTTTCCCCAGTCCACGACATCCCGGTACTCCCCGTAGAGTGAGGCGGCGGCGGTCCAGTCCGGCCGGCTGTGCTCAACACCCAGGGCGGCCAGGTCCTCGGGGGATAACCCGTACTCGATGACCCGGTCGAAAAGCTGGCGGATTTCCTGACGGAAACCGCGGGTAGCCAACGCTTCCGAGAGGTCCTGCGGCCAGGCCGGGGCCTTGCCGATCCCCAGCCGGTGGCCTTCCAGCAGTTCCTTGATGATCAGGTCCTGCTCCGGGCCACTCAGGAGCCGGGGAGCACGGTCGAGGTACGGGAGCCGGCCCTCCACCTTGGCCCTGCGAAGCACATCAAAGGCGTAGGAGGCCCACGTGCGGGCCGGGGATAGGCTCAGGCTGCGGTCCAGCCGGGCGGTGAGTTGGTCGCGGAGTCGGGCCGCGGCGACGCGGGAGGAACCCACCAACAGGACGGAGTCGGGGCTCACGCCGTCGTCCCGGATCCGGCGGACAGCGGTTTCGATCAGGACGGTCGTCTTGCCCGTGCCCGGCGCACCCCAAATCAGCAGCGGTCCGCTGCCGTGCGGAACCATAACGACGGCGGCCTGGTCGGTGCTCAGCACCGGGGCAGCGGCAGTGCGACGTTGCGGGTGAACGAGCTGCAGGGCGGGGGTTCCGGTCATGACTCGATTCCATCAGCCGGTACTGACATTTTCGCCGCGTGCAGGGTGTCCCTCAACGCGTCCAGCAGTTCAAAGGCTGCGTCGTCGGGAACCCATCGGCACGCTTTCAGGTCCACGCGCCAGTCGTGCCCGTCCCCGGCCGGAGTCCCACGCAACGGGGTGCCTTCTGCCAGGTAGTGGACGAGCGCCTCGCGGGCGTAACCCTGGGGCGGGAGGCCGGAAGCGCGGACCACGCGCCACCACGGGTTGTCCCGGCTCCAGCGCGAGAGCACGGCGCCAACCTGGCGGGGGCCGCCGTCTTCAAGCAGGACGGCGATGTCCCCATAGCTCAGGACCCGTCCCGCCGGAATCGTGTCCACGACCGCCAGGACCGCTTCCACATATTCCGCCCGCACGCCTTCCAGCGTAGGGGTGTAGCCCCGGATCCGCCGGAAGCCGCACCGTACGGCCGCGGATCAACGCTCGCCGCAAGGCTCCGGACCTCGCCGCAGCGGTGAGCACCGCCGTCCGCGTGGCCACCGGGACACCGCAGCGTGCACCGCGGCGTGCACTGCGGGTCCATCAAATTGTCGTTTCGCGCGGTTACGGTGAGCCCATGAGCAGCTGGCACAGCCTTCCCCGAGCGGCCTTTGACGTGGAAACCACCGGTCGGAATCCCCGCACCGCCCGCATTGTGACCGCATCCATCGTGGTGGTGGACGGTTCCGGGGCCGTGCTTGCCGAGCATGAGTGGCTGGCCGACCCGGGCATTGACATCCCGACGGAGGTATCCCTCATCCATGGCATTTCCACCGAACACGCCAGGCGTTTCGGCGCCCCGTCAGCCCGCGTGGCCGCGGAAGTGTCGGACGTGCTGGACTCCCTCTTTCGGTCGGAAGTTCCCGTCATTGCCTTCAACGCCTGCTACGACTTCACGGTGCTCGCCCGGGAACTGGCCCGCCACGGGCTGCCGGGGCTGTCCGTGGGTGCGGTGATCGACCCCTATGTGTCCAACAAGCAGGTGCATCGGTACCGGCGAGGACGCCGCACGCTGGGAGCCCTCTGCGAGGAATATGGGGTGGACCTGCTGCAGGCACACACCTCGGCCGCTGACGCGCTGGCCACCCTCCGGCTGGCTGAGGCGCTGGCCTCCTCCTTTCCCGAACTGCAACGCCCAGCTCCTGACCTGCACAGGGCACAGGTCAGCTGGGCCGCGGCCCAGGCCGCCGATTTTCAATCGTGGCTGCGCCGAAAGGACCCTGCGGCCGTCGTCGAGGGGTTCTGGCCGGTACTGCCCTAGATTCACCGCCATCCACGGGCTGGTCCCCGCCCGCCCGGTCTGCGATCCAAATCACACCACTGGGGCAGCCAGGGAGCAAGGCCTCTGGTTCCCTGCTGTTTTCCCTTTGGGCGTGTAAGGAGAAAATCCAGCTCCTCAGATTCGGAGAAAACGAACATTGTTCGATGCGGCGCCGAATGTGACGCATAAAGTCAACCGGTCGGCCGAGTTTCGACGGGATGAGACAATTTAATTCGGCAGGTTGAGGGCCGATGAGCGCCGTTCCTGCGCGCCAGAACCTCCTTGCCCACCCACGGAGCCTTCGAAAGACCCAAGAAAAAGGAATTGCTTCATGAAGATTAATGCCCGAAAGTGGCTATCCACCGTCCCCGTGGCAGCCGTTTTGGCCCTGTCACTGGCAGCTTGCGGCGGCGGTACAAGCGCCGGCAGCAGCGCCTCCCCGACCGACGCCCTGGCCGGTGCCGGCCAGCAGGGTGTGGACAAATACACCACCGCCAACGTCACGCCATTGGCTGACATTGACACCTCCAAGCTGGGCCTCATCACCGATGGCACCTTGCGCGTCGGCACCCTCTCGGACGCTCCGCCGAACATCTTCATTGACAACGCCGGCAAGTTCACCGGCTTCGACAACGAGCTGCTGCGCGCCATCGGCGCAAAACTGCACCTGCAGGTCGACTTCGCCGCCACTGACTTCTCGGCGCTGCTCGCGCAGGTGCAGAACAAGCAGTTCGACGTCGGATCCTCCTCGATTTCGACGACCGACAAGCGGCGCAAGAACGTCGGCTTCACCAATGGTTACGACTTCGGCTACATGGCGGTAGTCGCCAAAACCGACGCCAAGGTCAAGGCCTTCGCCGACCTGAACAAGGACACCCGGATCGCCGTCGTACAGGGCACCGTCCAGGACGACTACGTCACCAACACGCTGGGCGTTGAGCCGGTCCGGTTCAACGACTACAACACGGCTTACGCCAACCTCAAGAACGGTCAGGTGGATGCCTGGGTGGCTCCGTCGCAGCAGGCCAGCGGGCAGGTCAAGGAGGGTGACGGCACCGTCATCGCCGAAACGACCATCAACACCCAGAACTTCGTGGCCTACGCCGTGAACTCGGACAACAAGCCGCTGATTGACGCGATCAACTCAGGCCTGGACGAGGTCGTCAAGGACGGTACCTGGACCAAGCTGGTCAAGGAGTGGTACCCGGACCGCGAAATGCCGACCAACTGGACCCCCGGCAGTAAGGCCGTAACCCTTCCGTAGGGAGCATTATGGACGCCTTTCAACAACTCCTCAAAACCTTTTTTGACTGGGAGGCCATGGCAGCGGTGCTGCCCAACCTCTTCGCCGTTGGTCTGCCCAATACGCTGATCCTGGCCATCACCTCGGGCATTCTGGGCTGTATCCTCGGCATGATCCTGGCACTGATGGGCATCTCCCGTAATCCGGTGCCGCGCTGGATTGCCCGCATCTACACGGACATTTTCCGTGGCCTGCCGGCGATCGTGACCATCCTGCTCATCGGCATCGGGCTGGGGCCCGCCGTGCGTGCGCTGACCGGGTCGACCAACCCGTTTCCGCTTGGCATTTTCGCCCTGACCCTGATGGCGGCTGCTTACATCGGCGAGATTTTCCGGTCGGGCATCCAGAGTGTTGAGAAGGGGCAGTTGGAGGCGTCCCGCGCCCTCGGATTCAGCTATGGGTCCTCGATGCAGCTCGTGGTGGTGCCGCAGGGCATCCGGCGCGTGCTGCCGGCCCTGGTGAACCAGTTCATCGCGCTGATCAAGGATTCGTCCCTGATCTACCTGCTGGGACTGCTGTCCAGCCAGCGGGAGATCTTCCGGATCGGCAATGACGCGGCGTCCAACACGGGAAACCTTTCCCCGTTGGTGGCCGCCGGGTTGCTGTACCTGCTGCTGACCATTCCGCTGACCCACTTGGTGAACTTCATCGACAACCGGCTGCGAAGCGGCCGGCCGGAGAAGAAGGAACCTGACGAGGCTGCCGCCGTCGTCGGAAAGGGAGCCCAAGCATGAGCACGTTCACCTCCGGGAGCCTGACCGGCAAGGACCTGCACCTCTCCTTTGGGTCCAACCACGTCCTGCGTGGCATCAACCTGCACGTGGAGAAGGGCACCACCACGTCGGTGATCGGTCCCTCCGGCTCGGGCAAGTCAACGCTGCTGCGCGTGATGAACCGCCTGATTGAGCCTGACCGCGGAGACATCCTGCTGGATGGGCGTTCGGTCCTGAAGGACAATCCCGACCAGCTCCGCCAGCGGATTGGCATGGTGTTCCAGCAGTTCAACCTCTTCCCGCACAAGACCGTGGTGGAGAACGTCTCCCTGGCGCTGCGCAAGCTGCGCGGGATGTCCCGCGAGCAGGCCCGCGCCGAGGCACTGGAGCAGTTGGACCTGGTGGGGTTGCGGCACCGCGCCGACGCCCGGCCGACCAACCTCTCCGGCGGGCAGCAGCAGCGTGTCGCAATCGCCCGGGCCCTGGCCATGAAGCCCGAGGTGATGTTCTTTGACGAAGCCACCTCCGCGCTCGACCCGGAACTGGTCAAGGGTGTGCTGTCGCTGATGGCGGACCTGGCGAAGTCCGGCATGACGATGGTGGTGGTGACCCACGAGATGGGTTTCTCCCGCAATGTCTCCGACTCCGTGACCTTCATGGACGCCGGTGT
>JAODMR010000099.1 GCA_025465475.1 Micrococcaceae bacterium | reverse complement strand
CGGAGTTGATCGATCAGGGCCGCGTCATCCGGTCCTGGGATGGCCAGGGCAAGGGCAGTGATGCACTGCTTCATGGCATCGACGGGATCCGCAGCCAGTCCACGGAGGACATCGGAGGAAGCGGAGGGAAGTGCGGCGCGGACCGGCGAAACGTCGGGTCCCCAACGCCACGTTGCGGGTTCTTCAACCCGCCGCACCTTCGAAGCGGCTTCCATAGCTCAACTCTGCCACTCGGCCAAAACAAGGTAGGCACATGCTCTTTGACTGTGGACAGGAGGGGCGCGTTTGGGGCGGTGGAGGAGAGGCCGGTGGCTTGGGTGGGAGTGTTAGCGGATCCAAGGGAGCGGGGTGGGAGCGGTTGGGGACAGTTGGACCGGGTTCGAAAAGGCGGAGGAGGAGGTTCGTGCAGACGTGGTTCCCGTGGCGGTGACGAACGGTCCGCAGGTGGTGTCCGACGGCGGTAGGGAGCGGTCCGCAGGTGGTGTCCGACGCCTGCGGGAACGCGGCCGCCCGACCGGCCGGTGCAAGGGGAACGCTCCGCCGTCGTTAGGATCAAAGCATGAAGAGTTACAGCTGCCGGGTCTGCCAGGCGAACTTGTTTTTCGAAAACTCCGTCTGCCTGTCCTGTGACACGCAACTGGCCTACTCACGCGACGAGCGAGCCATTGTGCCCCTGAGCGAGGATGGCACCTATGTCGACGCCGACGGCGGCACGTGGTTTGCCTGCGCGAACCGCAAGGTGTGCTCGTGCACCTGGCTTGCCGACGTCGAGGGTGGTTTCTGCTTCAGCTGTCGCCTGACCCGGACCCGGCCCAACGACAACGACGAAAAGGGCATGGAGCAGTTCACGCCGGCCGAGCGCGCCAAACGGCACCTCATCGTCGAACTCGATGCACTCGGCCTGCCCATCGTGACTCGCCAGGAGGACCCGGAGAACGGCCTCGCCTTCGACCTGCTGTCCAGTGTCGAAAAAAATGTGGTCATCGGCCACGCCAACGGCCTTATCACCATTGACCTCGCCGAGACTGACCAGGCCCACCGCGAAAAGGTTCGGGCGAAGCTCGAGGAACCGTACCGCACCATGCTCGGTCACTTCCGCCACGAGGTGGGCCACTACTTCGAGGGTTCCTTGGTCTTCACGGACGACGAACGAACCACCCGTGCTCGCGAAATCTTCGGAGACGACACGGCCAGCTACCAGGGCGCCATCGACCGACACTACGCCGAAGGGCCGCCGGAGGAGTGGAAAAAGGAGTACATCTCCGCGTATGCCACCATGCACCCGTACGAGGACTTTGCGGAAACGTTCGCCCACTACCTCCACATCTGCGACACGATCGAGACGGCCCGCGAGTTTGGGCTGGCTACCGTGGCGGCGCCGACCAGCTTCTCAGTCTTCCGTGATGTCGTCATCGGCATCTGGCTGCCGCTGTCCAAAGCGCTGAACCAGATCAACCGCAGCATGGGCGCCAATGATCTCTACCCATTCGTCATCGCCGACCCGGTGCTGGACAAGCTGGAGTTCGTGGCAAGCCTGCGCACCCGACAATCCTGATTCCCCAGGCAGTAATCCGCTCCTAGCCAGCACCCGCTCCGCCGCCTACACTGCTTTCCAACGTGCGGAGTGGCATGTTCGGCTTCCTCCCGCGCGGCCAATCGGAACCGGGAGAATTGACGTGAGCAAAAGCCTTCAGCAAGCCAGCAAAGTCCAGCGTCCCAGCAAAGCCCTACGTCCCAACAAAGTCCTGCGTCGAACCGCCGTTGTGCTCGTCTCGTTGGCGGTGCTGATCGCACCAGCGCCTCTAGCCTCCGCCCATCCGTCGGTCGGCGGGTCTGGCGACGGCGACAGACCAGCGGTCATTACACTTCCCGGGGCCAGCTCGGCGGAGGGAATTGCCGCTGGGGAGGGCAAGACCTTCTATGCAGGAGACCTGGGCCGCGGGGACATCTTCCGTGGCAATATCCGCACCGGAAAGGTTGAGCTGTTCATCGACGCCCCTGACGGACGTGCTGCCACCGGCATGAAGGTGGACAAGCGGCACGATTTGCTGTTCGTCGCCGGCGGCCCCACCGGGCAGGCCTACGTCTACAGCACGACGAGCGGTGCCACCGTCGCCACGTACCAGTTGGCGTCTCCGGCCAAATGGGACCCGCCAAGTGGCTCCTTCATCAACGACGTCGCTTTGACTCGCGACGGCGCCTGGTTCACCAACTCGAAGGCTGGAGAGCTCTACTTCGTTCCGGTTGACGAGGACGGGAAGCCGGGTTCCGCCAAGACCGTGCCGCTGACCGGGCCGGCCGCCTTTTTGGACCCGGACGCGAATGCGTTTAATCTCAACGGCATTGCGACCGCTGATCATGGCTGCACCCTCATCGTTGCCCACTCAGCCCGCGGCCAGCTCTACACCGTCAATCCCGATGACGGATCCAGTGCCGAGATCGCCAACGTCAGCGTCCCCAACGCCGACGGCATAGTGGTGCAGGGACGGTCCGTGTGGGTGGTTCAAAACCAGCTCAACAAGATCGCACGCTTCCGCCTCAACGAGGACCTCACGTCCGGGCGACTAAAGGACACGATCACGAATGACGCCTTCCAGATTCCGACGACGGCGGCTCGGTTCGGAAATACGCTCGCGGTGGTAAACGCCAAGTTCGGTGCCCCTGCCGGCAGCACCTACGAGGTGGTCCTGGTCGACGCCCGCGACCGGGACTCCGGCTCCGGCGGTGGGTACTGAAGACGGTGGGTACTGAAGGCGGTGGGTACTGAAGGGGCGCGAACGACCTCAGGCGGCTGTCAACCTCCGCGCCAGGTAGGGGGCTGTCCGGCTTTGTGCTGCGGCAGCGACGTCGTTGGGCGTTCCCGCTGCCATGATCTGACCGCCCTCATTCCCACCCGAGGGTCCCAAATCGATGACCCAGTCGGATCCTGCCACCACGTCCATGTCGTGCTCGACGACGACGACAGTATTGCCTGCGTCGACCAGATGGTGCAGCTGCGCCAGCAAGAGGCGCACATCCGCCGGATGGAGTCCCGTGGTCGGCTCGTCCAAAAGATACAGCGTGTGGCCGCGCCGTGCACGCTGCAGTTCAGTGGCCAGTTTGATGCGCTGCGCCTCGCCGCCGGACAGTTCGGTGGCCGGTTGGCCCAGCCGGAGATACCCCAGCCCAACATCCAGAAGTGCCTGCAGGCTGCGGGCGGCGATAGGAATGTCGGCGAGGAAATCGGCGGCGGCGTCCACGGTCAGGCTCAGGACCTCTGC
>JAODMR010000083.1 GCA_025465475.1 Micrococcaceae bacterium | reverse complement strand
ATCCGCAGACACGCACCTGCACGCTGTTCCCCTGCCGGCCGATTGGGGCATCCAGCTTTACCTCAAGGATGAATCGACGCACGGATCCGGCAGCCTGAAACACCGGCTGGCCCGGTCACTCTTCCTTTTCGGGCTGGTGAACGGCTGGATCCGCGAAGGCACACCCATCATCGAAGCCTCCTCGGGCAGCACAGCCGTCTCGGAAGCCTACTTCGCCCGCCTGTTGGGCCTGCCCTTTGTGGCGGTCATGCCCCGAACCACCAGCCCGGAGAAGATCGCCCTGATCGAGGGCTACGGCGGGACCTGTTCCTTCGTCGAGCGATCCTCGGACGTGTACGCCGCAGCGCAGGAGCTGGCCGCTGCGCATGGGGGGCACTACATGGACCAGTTCACCTACGCCGAGCGGGCCACAGACTGGCGCGGCAACAACAACATCGCGGAATCGATATTCGGCCAGCTGAGCCTGGAGGACAACCCCATCCCGCGCTGGATCGTTGTGGGCGCCGGCACCGGAGGCACCAGCGCCACCATCGGGCGCTACCTGCGCTACCACCGGCACCCCACCCGACTGGCCGTCGTCGACCCTGAAAACTCCGCCTTCTACCCATCCTGGCAATCAGGAAACCAGGAGCTCACCACTGGTTCGCCGTCCCGGATCGAAGGCATCGGCCGGCCCCGCGTGGAACCGAGCTTTGTCCCCGGAGTGATCGACGAGATGATTCAGGTCCCCGACGCAGCGTCGATCGCCGCGATGGAGCACCTGCACCGCTACACCGGCTTACGCGCCGGCCCCTCCACCGGCACCAACCTTTGGGGCGTCTGGCAACTGGCGGCCCGCATGATCGCGGCTGGCGAGCGCGGCAGCATCGTCACCCTGATGTGCGACAGCGCCGACAGGTACCGGGGCAGCTACCTCAACCCGGGCTGGCTGGACGAGCATGGGCTGGACCCGGCACCTCATCGCGGCACTCTCGAGACCTTCTTTGCGTCAGGTCGCTGGCCCACGCCCGCTCAGGGCCCGCCCTCGTGAGGGTTGCCCCTGCAGCCTAGATCTCCACGCTTTCGCGGGCGGCCAGGTGCCGGAACTCGGTTCCATACCGGGCGCCGATGCGGGTCACATGGGACTCTGTGAAGCCCAGGCCCTTCTCGTTGAGGAGGCCATCGTGAATCTGAAAGGCCCGCTCCGCCCGCACCGCGACGACGAAGTCCGCGACCTCCGCAGTCTTTGACCAGGGCGCATGGATCGGTACCAGCAGGGTCCGCACGGCAAGGCCATCGGGAACGATGAAGGAATCTCCCGGGTGGTACACGTTCTGGTCGATGATGTAGCCGACATTGGCGACCACCGGAACGGAAGCATGAATCAGCGCATGCTGACCGCCGTACGCACGGACGGCAAAGCCTGCCACAGTGAAGTCCGTCCCGGGGACGGCATCCGTGATCCGGTCAGTGGCATCCGAAGCGGCCTGTCGCAGCGCCGAAGCCACGCCTGCGGGGGCATGCACCGTGAGGTCGGGATTCTCAGTCAGCGCTTTGACCACTGCTTCGGTATCCAGGTGATCCGGGTGCTCGTGCGTCACCAGCACCGCGTCGGCTCCCCGCAATGCCTCCTCCGATTCCGAGAAAATGCCGGGATCCAGGACCAACGCTTTTCCGTCCTTGTCCAACCGGATGCAGGCATGGGTGTACTTAGTCAGCTTCATGGGCACCAGCCTACGTCGGCGACCGGGGCCGGATCCATCGGCGGCACGGCTGATAATCTTGGGGACGGGGATGCAGGCGATCAGGAAGCGAGCAGGGTTGATGTCCGAGTCAGCGGCGTCCTCCGGGGCGGGACAGGGCGAGCAGCCCAGGGAACAGCCCCGGGAGCAGCGGGTCACCAAACAACGGTTGGCCGTCAGCGCTGCCCTTGATCGGCTGGATGACTTTGTCAGCACCCAGGACCTGCACCGCCAACTACAGACCGACGGCGTCTCGGTGTCGCTGGCCACCGCGTACAGGATCCTGCAGTCCATGGCCGATGAGGGCCTGGTGGACGTGCTCCGCAACGCCGACGGCGAGGCCGTGTACCGCCGTTGCTCCGTGACCGCCCACCACCATCATCTACTCTGCCGGAACTGCGGCAAGACTGTTGAAGTGGAAGCCCCGGCTGTGGAGAACTGGGCCGCAAGAACAGCCCGAGCTCACGGTTTCACTGCCGTTCAGCACACCGTGGAAATCTTTGGGCTGTGCCCGGAATGCTCACGGCAGGAAGCCTGACCTAGCCGGGCGTCAGGCAAGCGTCCGGGCGTTAGGCGCTGGGAGCGTCGGCGGTTGTTGCCAGCCTGCCGCTGTGACCGGCGCGCCGTCGTCGTCGTCCCAGCACCCTGCAGGTGAGGTAGATGCCGAACGACAACGTGGTGACGTAGGGGCTGATCGGAATCCGGCCGCCCAACGCCAACAGGATGCCGCCCACGGTGGAGATCACCGCAAACGTGATGCTCAGCAGAACCACCTTGCCCGGCGCTGACGTAACCAATAGGGCTGCCGCGGCGGGTGTGATGACCAGCGCCAGGACCAGCAGCGCGCCGACAATCTGGATCGAAAGCGCCACCGAAATTCCGAGCAGGAACATGAAGATCAGGGACAGTGCCCGCACCGGAACACCGCGGGCCTGCGCAATATCCGGGTCCGCACTGGCGAACGTCAACGGACGCCAGATGGCCAGCAGGGCAGCCACCACCACCACGGCGGTGCCCACCAGCAGGCTCAGCTGCGTGTTGTCCACGGAGACGATCTGACCGGTCAGCAGGCCGAACTTGTTCGCCGCGCGGCCCTGGTAAAGGGACAGGAACAGGATGCCCAGACCCAGCCCAAACGGCATGATGACGCCGATGATGGAGTTTTTGTCCCGGGCACGGACTCCCATGACGCCGAGAAGCAGAGCAGCCAGCACCGACCCGACCAGGGAACCGAGGATGACATCCGCGCCGATCAGCAGCGCAAAAGCGGCGCCGGCAAAGGAGAGTTCGGCAATGCCGTGCACCGCGAACGCCAGATCCCGCATCATCACGAAGGTTCCGATCAGTCCGCCCACGAGTCCCAACACGGCCCCGGCGATCAGCGAATCCCGAAACAAGGGCAACAATTCACCGTAATGGGAAAAGTTCAGCACGGAGTCGAGCACTTCCTGCAGCGTCACTGGTGCTCCTCGCCGTGGCCGTGGGTGGTGGCATCGGGCAGCCCGACGACGACGATCCTGCCGTTGGTGTGCAGCACCTCGACGTGGGTGCGATACAGGTCGGACAGAACGTCGGTGGTCATGACTTCCTCCGGGGTACCGACGCGGAACCGGCCGTCGGCCAGGTACAGCACGCGGTCGACGTAGTCGATGATCGGGTTGATCTCATGGGTGACAAAGACGACGGCGGAGGAACCGGTACGGCTTTGCTCGCTGACCAGACGGCTGACCGCCCGCTGATGGTTCAGGTCGAGGGATAGCAACGCCTCGTCGCAGAGCAACACATCCGGGTCGGTGGCAAGCGCCTGGGCCACGCGCAGACGCTGCTGTTCACCGCCGGACAGTAGGCCAACCGGCACGTTCGCGTACGGTGTGGCACCAACCTTGGCGAGGAGTTCATCCACCCGTTCATGATGCGCGCGGCCCTTGAGCCTCAGTCCCCAGCGGTGCCCGTCCAGGCCCAGGCCCACCAGGTCCCTTGCCCGCAGCGGGGTGTCCGGGTCGAAGGATTTCTGCTGAGGAACATAACCGATATGCCTGCTGCCGCGCCGGGCCGGTTCACCGCCAACCTCTACCGTTCCTCCACTTAGCGGCTGAAGCCCCAGCAGGACTTTCAGGAGGCTGGTCTTGCCACTGCCGTTGGGCCCGAGCACGGCGAAGAACTCACCGGCCCGTATTTCCAGGTCCAGGTTGTCCCAGAGGGTTCGGTCGCCGAAACGCAGGGAAGCCTGCTGCAGGCTCACGACGGTCTGGGGCATCTTCATCCTTCGTGCAGTCGGGAGGACCGCGGTATGGCTGATCGGTAGGAGTTGGTCACAGGAGGCGGGTCGGTGGGAGTGGGTCGGTACTTTGGTGGGTCGATACTTCGAAGAACCGTTGGACGCCGTTGGGTGTAGACGTCGACGCCGGGGCCGGCACCGCCGTCGTCGCCTGCCGCCGTCGTCGTCGCCTGCCGTCGTCGTCGGCGCCTGCCGTCGTCGTCATCGCCTGGCGCCCTCGTCGTGGCCTGCCGCCGTCGTTGTCGCCCGTCGTCGTTGGACACTATCGGCTGAGGGCTGCGGCGATGGCTGCCACATTGTCCTTCATCCAGCCAAGGTAATCATGATTCTCAGGCAGCGTCTCCGAGAAGTTCACCACGGGGACGTCGGCCTGTTCCGCCACAGCTTTTACGGCCTGGGTCTGCGGGCCCTCGGTCTGATCGTTGTAGGCAAGGAACCCCATCCCACCAGCACCAATCAGGTCAGACATCTGCTTCATCACCCGGGGAGGAACGTCCGTCCCCTCCTCGACCGCCTTGCTGAACTCCTCGGGAGTGCCATTGTCCAAACCGGCTTCCTCGAGCAGGTACAGCGGCACCGGCTCGGTGATCGCCACCGCGGTCCCTGCGTTCGCTGCCTTGATGTCAGCAAGTTGGGCTTCAATGGCGGTGATCGAGGCCTTGAATCGGGAACCGTTCTCGGCAAACGCAGGAGCGTCCGTCGCATCCAGAGCCGACAACTTCCCGACGACGGCGTCCGCCAGCACGGTCATTGTGGGCAGGCTGTACCAGAGGTGCTCATTGAATTCGTGCCCCTCGGCAGTGGTTTGGAGGCCAGAAAGCTCGGCGACGTTTATCATCCGGTCAGCAGGCAAGTCGACGCCATCGGCGAGGGTGTCGAAGAAATCGTCATAACCCCCGCCGTTTTCAATGGCTAGTTGTGCCTTGGAGACGGCCAGCTTGTCCTGCGCGGTGGCCTCGTAGGAGTGGGGGTCCTGAGCGGCGGAAGAAATAATGGAGGTAACCGCCACGTGTTCCCCGCCGATCAGTTGGACAACACTGCCGTACACATCGGATGAGGCCACTACAGATATCTTTCCGTCAATCTCCTCTGAGGCGGACGCACCGGACGAAGCAGAGCCGCATCCTGTCAGCACGAGCGCCAAGGCGCTGACACCTGCGGCCAGCCAGACGGGAGGAGAAATACGCATCGGAGCCCGGTTCCACTTCTAATGAGAATTGTTTCAAATAACGACTCCACCCAGCATAACCGTAAGTGGGAATGATTCGCACTACAGATAGCCGGTTTGTCGCTTATCCACAGCCGTCTGGGTGGTGTCTGGGGGTGGCTATTTTGTCGGTGGGTGGCCGTAGCGTGGGGTTATGGAAACCTTCCAGGGCGTTCCGTCCGGTGGTTTTGGTGCCGGAGGGGATGGCAGCGGGGCGGTGTGTCAGGTCGGCAGGATAGCCGTCCTGGCCGGATACCTCGCGGCCCGCCTGGTCGGCGGCGACGGACCCCGAGTCGAAGGACCTGACACGGCCGCCGCTGACGGGCCGGACGTGACCGTGGCCGATGACCGGCCAGATCAAACCCCTGCTCCCGCGGCCCCTGTGGTTTCTGACGGTCCCGACGTCGACGCCCATGGTGACGGTGAGGGTGGCGGACCGGTCATCACCGGTTCCCCTGGCGCACCCGACGATGGTGGCGGTGAGGGTGGCGGGCAGGTCATCACCGCTTCCCCTGGTACACCTGATGGTGAGGGTGAGGGTGGCGGGTCGGGTGCTTCCATGACCGGCGCCGGTGGTGGCGGGTCGGGTCCGGTGGTGGAGCCGGGGTTGTTGGTGTCGGGTTTGGGTGGGTTGCCCGACGGGGTGCTGGTGGGGTGGATGCAGGACCTGGAGGCCCTGTCCCGGCTCGTGGCCGGGCTGCAGATCCAGGCCGCCGGGGAAGCAGCGAACCGGGTCCGGGCCGGCCGGTACCAGGACACCGGCGCCCCCGGACCGGGACCCTTCCTC
>JAODMR010000069.1 GCA_025465475.1 Micrococcaceae bacterium | reverse complement strand
CCGGCGCGATGAGCTACGGCTCCATCTCCAAGGAAGCCCACGAGACGCTGGCCATCGCCATGAACCGGCTGGGCGGCAAGTCCAACACCGGTGAAGGCGGCGAGGACGTCGACCGGCTGCTGGACCCCGAGCGTCGCTCGGCCATCAAGCAGGTCGCCTCCGGCCGTTTCGGGGTGACCAGCCTGTACCTGACCAACGCCCAGGACATCCAGATCAAGATGGCCCAGGGCGCCAAGCCCGGCGAGGGCGGCCAGCTGATGGCGCAGAAGGTGTACCCCTGGGTCGCCGCGACCCGCCACTCGACTCCCGGCGTCGGCCTGATCTCCCCGCCACCACACCACGACATCTACTCCATTGAGGACTTGGCGCAGCTTATCTATGACTGCAAGCGCGCCAACCCCTCGGCCCGGGTGCACGTCAAGCTCGTCTCCGAGGTTGGCATCGGCACCGTCGCCGCTGGCGTCACCAAGGCCAAGGCCGACGTCGTCCTCGTCTCCGGGCACGACGGCGGAACCGGGGCCAGCCCGCTGAACTCGCTCAAGCACGCCGGTGTCCCCTGGGAACTGGGCCTGGCCGAGACGCAGCAGACCCTGATGCTCAACGGCCTGCGCGACCGTGTGGTGGTCCAGGTGGACGGGCAGCTGAAGACCGGCCGCGACGTGGTCATCGCCGCGCTGCTGGGCGCCGAGGAGTTCGGTTTCGCCACCGCGCCGCTGGTGGTGGAAGGCTGCATCATGATGCGCGTCTGCCACTTGGACACCTGCCCGGTCGGCGTGGCCACGCAGAACCCGGAACTGCGCAAGCGGTTCTCCGGCAAGCCGGAATTCGTGGTGAACTTCTTCGAATTCCTGGCCGAGGAAGTCCGCGAAATCCTCGCCGGACTCGGGTTCCGCAGCCTGGAGGAAGCGATCGGCCACGCTGACACGCTGGACGCCAAGACCGCCGTCAACCACTGGAAGGCCGCGGGACTGGACCTGGATCCGATCCTGAACGGCATGGACTTCGACGACGACGCTCCGCTGCGCAACCTGGTGCCGCAGAACCACGAGCTGGACAAGCACTTTGACCAGCAGCTGATCACCATGTCCGCCGAAGCCCTGAGCGACCGGAGCCCGGTCAAAATCTCCGTCAACGTGGTCAACACGGACCGTTCCGTCGGAACCATGCTGGGCCACGAGGTGACCCGGAAGTTCGGCGTCGACGTGCTCGGTACGGACACCATCGACATCACCCTCACCGGCCAGGCCGGCCAGTCGCTGGGCGCGTTCCTGCCCGCCGGCATCACGCTGCGCCTGTTCGGTGACTCCAACGACTACGTCGGCAAGGGCCTGTCCGGGGGACGGATCATCGTCCGCCCCGACCGGACCAACGTCTTCCAGGCCGAGGACAACGTCATTGCCGGCAACGTCATCGGCTACGGCGCCACCAGCGGTGAGATGTTCCTGCGCGGCCAGGTGGGGGAGCGGTTCCTGGTCCGCAACTCCGGCGCCACCGCCGTGGTGGAAGGCATCGGGGACCACGGCTGCGAGTACATGACCGGAGGACAGACCCTGATCCTGGGCCGCACGGGCCGCAACTTTGGTGCCGGCATGTCCGGTGGCACTGCCTACGTGCTGGACCTGCAGCGCACCCGCGTGAACAAGCAGGCCCTGGACTCCGGCGAGCTGAAGCTGATGGAGCTCGATGCCGAGGACCGGGACATTGTCCACGGCCTGCTGGTCAAGCATCGCGACGAGACCGACTCCGCGCTGGCCGTGCGCCTGCTGGAAAACTGGAACGACACGGCCTCACGCATCACCAAGGTCCTGCCGCGCGATTACGCCGCCGTCCTGCAAACCCGCCTGTCCGCCGCCGAAAACGGCCTGGACCCCGACGGGGACGAAGTCTGGCAACAAATTCTGGAGGTTACCCGTGGCTGATCCCCGGGGTTTTTTGAAGGTCCGCGATCGTCAGACCCAGCCCCGCCGGCCCGTGCCGGTGCGCATCATGGACTGGAAGGAAGTCTACGAAAAGCAGGAGAAGGGCATCCTCAAGGCCCAGGCGGGGCGCTGCATGGACTGCGGCATTCCGTTCTGCCACCAGGGCTGCCCGCTGGGAAACCTGATTCCCGAGTGGAACGACCTGGTCTGGCGGGATAAGGGCGAGGAAGCCATCGAGCGCCTGCACGCCACCAACAACTTCCCGGAATTCACCGGAAAGCTGTGCCCGGCGCCCTGCGAGTCCTCCTGCGTGCTGGGCATCAACCAGCCGCCGGTGACCATCAAGCAGGTCGAGGTGTCCATCGCGGACATGGCGTTCGAGAACGACTGGGTGCACCCGCTGCCCCCGGCCCGGCTGACCGGCAAGACCGTCGCCGTCGTCGGCTCCGGTCCGGCAGGGCTGGCCGTGGCCCAGCAGCTAACCCGGGTGGGTCACACCGTGGCCGTGTACGAGCGCGATGACCGCATTGGCGGACTGCTGCGCTACGGCATTCCCGACTTCAAGATGGAAAAGGAAGTCCTGGAACGCCGGCTTGCCCAGATGACTGCCGAGGGCACCCGCTTCCGCGCCGGCGTCGAAATCGGCAAGGACATCAGCTGGGAGCAGCTGCGCCGCCGCTACGACGCCGTCGTGATCTCCACCGGTGCCACCGTTCCGCGCGACCTGCCGATTCCCGGCCGGGAGCTGGAGGGCGTGCACTTTGCCATGGATTACCTGGTGCAGGCCAACCGCGTGGTGGCGGGCGACCACGTGGAAAACCAGATTTCCGCGGCCGGCAAGCACGTGCTGATCCTGGGCGGCGGTGACACCGGAGCCGACTGCCTGGGCACCGCGCACCGGCAGCACGCCGCGTCGGTGACCACTTTGGCCATCGGCAAGCAGCCCCCGGTGGAACGTGCCGCGCACCAGCCGTGGCCGACGTTCCCCACCCTGTTCGAGGTTGCCAGCGCCCACGAGGAGGGCGGCGAGCGGACCTACCTGGCCTCCACCGTCGAATTCCTTGGCGAGGACGGGGTGCTCAAGGCCGTCAAGGTGGCCGAGACCGAGTTCGTCAACGGCCGCCGAGTGCCCAAAGCCGGAACGGAGCGGGAAATTCCCGCCGACCTGGTGTTCCTGTCCCTGGGCTTCACGGGCCCCGAGCCGGCAGGCATCGCCGAGCAGGTTTCCGCCGAGTTCGACGACCGCGGGCGGGTGGCCCGCGACGGCTACTACATGACCAACACGCCGGGAATCTTCGTCGCCGGCGACGCCGGCCGTGGACAGTCCCTGATTGTCTGGGCCATCGCCGAGGGTCGGGCCTGCGCCGCCGCAGTGGACAAGTTCCTCACCGGCGAGACCTCGCTGCCGGCGCCGGTCGCTCCGACGGACGTGGCACTGGGCGTGCTGTAGGGCTGACGCTTCCCGGCGTCAGGCGGCGCCAGGGGTGGCCTCGCGTGCGCCGGGGCGCAAAGGGCCCGGCGCCGGGGTGAGCAAAGGCACAAGATCGAATCAACGAGTCAACTAGGGTAGGTATATGAGACGCGCAAAAATAGTGGCCACCTTCGGGCCGGCCATCGCCAGTTATGAGAACACCGTGGCGGTGCTGCGGGCAGGGGTTGACGTGGCCCGGATGAACATGAGCCACGGGGACTACGACGTCCACGACAACACGTACGAGAACGTCCGCAAGGCTTCGGCCGAACTGGGCCGGGCCGTGGGCATCATGGCCGACCTGCAGGGCCCCAAAATCCGGCTGGGCCGCTTCACCGATGGGCCGCACCAGCTGGCCGTCGGCGATGTCTTCACCATCACCACCGAGGACGTTCCCGGCACCAAGGAGATCGCCTCCACGACCCTGAAGACGCTTACCGAAGACGTCAATGTGGGGGACTCGCTGCTGATCGACGACGGCAAGGTGGCCCTGATCGCCACCGCCGTCGACGCCGTCAAGGTCGTCACCCAGGTAGTGGTTCCCGGCGCGGTGTCCAACAACAAGGGCATCAACCTGCCGGGCGTCGCCGTCAACGTCCCAGCCCTGAGCGAGAAGGACGAGGACGACCTCCGCTGGGCCATGCGCCGCGGCGTGGACCTGATCGCGCTGTCCTTTGTCCGCGACGCCGCTGACATCCGCCGCGTACACGAGATCATGGACGAGGAAGGCCGGCGCGTACCGGTCATCGCCAAGATCGAGAAGCCGCAGGCCGTTGAGCACCTGCACGAGATCATCGACGCGTTCGACGCCATCATGGTGGCCCGTGGCGACCTCGGTGTGGAACTGCCGCTGGAGGAAGTGCCGATCGTGCAGAAGCGCGCCATTGAGCTGGCACGCCGCTGGGCCAAGCCCGTCATCGTGGCCACCCAGGTGCTCGAGTCCATGATCGACAATCCCCGCCCGACCCGCGCCGAGGCGTCGGACTGCGCCAACGCCGTGCTCGACGGCGCGGACGCCGTCATGCTGTCCGGCGAGACCAGCGTCGGCAAGTTCCCGATCGACACGGTCAAGACCATGGCCCGGATCATCGAGTCCACCGAGGAACACGGCCTGGAGCGGGTACCACCGCTGGGCACCAAGCCCAAGACCCGTGGTGGCGCGATCACCCGCGCCGCCGTCGAGATCGCCGACCAGCTGGAGGCGAAGTACATCTGTACCTTCACCCAGTCGGGCGACTCGGCCCGCCGCCTGTCCCGGTTGCGCCCGACCAAGCCCGTGTTTGCCTTCACTCCGGTGGAGCACGTGCGCAACCAGCTGGCCATGGCGTGGGGCATCCAGCCGATGCTGGTGCCGATGGTGCACCACACGGACGAAATGACCGAACAGGTGGACCGCACGCTGCTGGAACACCACCTGGTCAGCGAGGGCGACCTGGTCGTCATCGCCGCCGGTTCCCCTCCAGGACAGGCGGGGTCCACCAACTCCCTCAAGGTGCACAAGGTAGGCGACCTGGCGGACTTCACCAAGGGCGGCACCCAGGAGCGCACCAACAAGGAAAAGGTTGGTCCCTGGCCCACCGAGGACAGCAAGTAGGATTCGGCTTCCCGGCCGGTCGATAAGACCAGCCGGGAGCACGACGGCGGCCCCGCACCATCATGATGCGGGGCCGCCGTCGTTTTTGTTGTGTTTGGGGCGCTAGTTGACCTGGTTGATAATCGTTTCGGCGACCTCGCGCATACTGAGGCGGCGGTCCATCGACGTCTTCTGGATCCAGCGGAACGCCTCCGGCTCCGTCAGGCCCATCTTGGTGGTCAGCAGGCTCTTGGCGCGCTCCACAAGCTTCCGGGTGGCGAACTGTTCCTGCAGATCGCTCACCTCGGCTTCCAGGGCGCGGATCTCCTCATGCCGGGACAGCGCGATCTCCAGTGCGGGCATCAGGTCCGCGGGGGTGAACGGCTTGACCACGTAGGCCATGGCTCCTGCGTCGCGGGCCCGCTCCACCAGTTCCTTCTGGCTAAAGGCGGTCAACAGGACCACCGGGGCAATGCGGGCCTTCACGATCTTCTCGGCGGCGCTGATGCCGTCCATGACCGGCATCTTTACGTCCATGAGCACGACGTCGGGCTTCAGCTCTTCGGCGAGCTGGACGGCCTTCTCGCCGTTGTCGGCTTCGCCTACGACGTCGTAGCCTTCACCGCGGAGGATTTCGATGATGTCCAGGCGGATCAGCGTCTCGTCCTCGGCGACCACCACTCGCCGGGCGGGTGTGCTGGCGGGGGTAGATTCCGTTTGTTCTGACACAAGGGCTCCTTGAACGGTTGGGACGGGACATTAACCTGAGCCAGCGGCCCGGTTCCTTGAATTAGCCTATCGGCATGTAGAGTGGTTTCGCGCCTGTTCATCGATTGCGTCGCTGATCAGGAAGTGTTCTTCGCGACACCCGACAGGGGAGTCGCCAGGACGCGGGCCCGAGTGGCGGAACGGCAGACGCGCTGCACTCAAAATGCAGTATCGAAAGGTGTGTGGGTTCGAATCCCACCTCGGGCACAGT
>JAODMR010000063.1 GCA_025465475.1 Micrococcaceae bacterium | reverse complement strand
GGCAGTGTCGGTGGTGGGGGTGGTGGCGTCGGTGGTGGCGGCCCGGTCCTGGTCAGCCGCTTCAAGCGCGTCGGCAGTCCTGGCAGCGCGCAGCACTCCCGCCGTCACCGGCCATCCACCAAGCGCGGCAAGGAGCATGGCCAAGACAATCCACAGGGCCGTCACTGTTCTCCTTTCGGCGTCGGATCTGGACCCACCGTACGCGCCGGCACCGACAATCCTGATGGCTCGGCAAGCTGTTCCAGCAAAAGCACCGCGGCGGCCCGGCCGGCCCGCTCCTCCTGGAGTCGTGCCCGACGGATCGCCTTGCTCACAGCCTGTGGGGTGATGCCCAGACTGGAGGCCACCGCGACCTGCAGCCCACGCCTGCCGGGTGGCAGCAGATCCAGGACCCGCCATTCAGCGACCGTTCTGCTCCGAACCAGGTCACCGACCAGCCACAGCACCGCTTCAGCCGCTGCCGCACTCCGACCGTTCGTCGCACGGTCGCCCCGAAGCGCCAGGGGGACCCGCTCCCCTGCCTTTTTGGCGGCGTCAACGGCCTGCCGTGCTGCGACGAAAGCAGGCCCGCTTGCTTCACGAGGGCTTGCGGGCAACGGTTGGTTGACGGCGCCGACGCCCAGGCCCACATACCATCGCCCGGAGCGCAGGGCCCGCATCACGACGTCGACCACGGCCGACGCGTCGGCGAAAAGGCCCTGGACCTCATCCCCCACGGATCGATCAAAGGGCAGGACGGCGGGGATGTCCCCTATTGCGGCCAGGAATTCCGGCACCAGGTCGGGGCTCCGACGACTGTCGCGCTGGTCCAGCGTCAAGACGAACATGGATCAACCTTAGAAGATTGATTGTTCGGTATCAACCTCTGGGGGGTGCTGACAGTCCTAGCCGAAGATGTTGATGGGCTTCACGATGTCCGCGTAGATCAGCAGCGCTCCCATGCCCATCAACAGCGCGGCGACCACGTAGGTCACCGGCAGCAACTTGGCGATGTCAAAGGGGCCGGGATCGCGCCGTCGGAAAAGTTTGGCAACCTGTCGCCGACCGGCCTCGTACAGCGCGCCAGCAACGTGGCCGCCGTCGAGCGGCAGCAGCGGGATCAGGTTGAACACGCACAGTGCCAGGTTCACGCTGGCGAGCAATCCGATGAGGGTCGCGATCCGCGCGCTGAGGGGAACCTCTTCCATGGCCGCCACTTCCCCGGCGACGCGCCCGACGCCGACCACCGAGATGGGGCCGTTGGGGTCGCGCGGCTCAGAGCTGAAGGCGGCCTTTGCCACGCCCACCACGCGTTCGGGCAGGTTCAGAACGACGCCGGAGATCCTCACGATGCTGTCTCCGACCGCCGGCAGCACCGCGCCGGGGCTTTCAGGTACCAGGGCCGACGTCGGGCCCACGCCGATGAAGCCGACCTGCGCCGTCTGCGGGTGACCCCCACTGTCGAGGACCGGGGCTCCAGCGGCGTCGGTCACGGGGCGGGCCGTCAGGACGGGAGTCAGGGATGTACGAATCTCCTGGCCGTTCCGTTTCACTGTCAGTGGCACCTCCCGGCCGGCGGACGCTCGAATCCAGGTGGTCAGGGTGGTCCAGTCCGGCACAGCCTTGCCATCGAAGGAAGTGATCACATCCCCTGGCCGGAGGCCTGCCTGTGCGGCGGGCGTGGGTGTGCAATTGGAGGTGTCAGTGGGGGCCTGCTCACCGAGGGCGACCTGGCAGGCATTGACTTCCGAGAGGGTGGTGGTGGGCTGCGCGGTGCCAAATCCCATCAGCAGCACGGCGGTAAGAACGGTTCCGATGAGGAGGTTCATGAACGGCCCGCCCAGCATGATGACGATTTTTTTCCAGAACGGCAGGCGGTAGAAGAGCCGATTCTCGTCGCCGGGACCAACTTCTTCATGGGCCAGGCTACGGGCCTCGGTGGCAAGGGTCTGGAACATGCCGGTACTGGAGGGCCGGACGGCCCCGTCCTGCGGGTTGGGCGGGTACATGCCGATCATCGAGACGTAACCGCCAGCGGGGATGGCCTTGAAACCGTATTCGGTCTCACCCTTTTTCCGGGACCAGATGGTGGGGCCAAAGCCGATCATGTACTTGGTGACACGCACGCGGAACAGCTTGGCGGGCACCAGGTGTCCAACCTCGTGCAAGGCGATCGATACCGCGATGCCGACGGCCACGAAAAGCACGCCCAGAACAAAAAGCAGAACTGTCACTTAAAATCTTTCCGGCTTGCCGAGGAGCTGATGAAGGCTAAACGTTCGTTGGTTCGGGCACGTGCCCAGCTCTCAGCATCCAGCACGGACTCAAGGGTCAGCTGGGTGTCGGCTGAGTGTTCACTGAGAATGGACTCGATCGCGTCGACAATGTCGAGGAAACCGATGCGTCCTGCATGGAAGGCATGCACCGCTTCCTCGTTGGCCGCGTTGTAGACCGCCGGGTAGGTGCTGCCCTGCATGGCCGCGCTGCGCGCAAGTTCGACGGCAGGGAAGGCGGCGCTGTCCAGCGGTTCGAAGGTCCAGCTGGTCGCCTTGCTCCAGTCACAGGGCCGGGCGGCTCCGGGCACGCGCTGCGGCCAGCCGAGGCCCAGGGCGATCGGCAGGCGCATGTCCGGCGGCGAAGCCTGGGCAAGGGTTGAACCATCGACGAACTGCACCATGGAGTGCACCACCGATTGCGGGTGGACGACGACGTCTATCCGGTCCAGCGGAACATCGAACAACAGGTGCGCTTCGATCAGTTCCAGGCCTTTATTGACCAGGGTGGCGGAATTGGTGGTGACCATGGGGCCCATATTCCAGGTCGGGTGGTTCAGCGCCTCCGCCGGTGTTACGTCCTGCAGTTGCTCGCGGGTCCGCCCGCGGAACGGTCCGCCCGACGCGGTCAGGATGAGCCGATCCACTTCCCCAGCGGCGCCTGAGCGCAGCGCCTGGGCAAGGGCCGAATGCTCGGAGTCCACCGGAACCAGCTGTCCGGCGGCGGCGACCTGCTTGACCAACTGCCCGCCGACGATGAGGGACTCCTTGTTGGCCAGCGCCAGCAGTGCGCCGGACTCCAGCGCCGCGAGGGTGGGCGCCAGTCCGATGGAGCCGGTGATGCCGTTGAGGACGACGTCGGCAGGGTCGCCGTTCCGGTCAACCCAGCCTGCAATGGCCGTTGCTGCATCTTCTCCGACGATCAGCTCCGGCCGATAACCGCGCACGCCGGCTGCTGCTGCGGCGTCGTCAATCAGAGTTCGCAGGGCCCGGGCCTCCCCGCGGGCAATGCCAACCGCTTCGGCGCGGGTATGGACAGCCTGGCGGGCCGTGAGCTCCGGGTTCCCTCCACCGGCGCTAAGGGCGGTCACGGTGAAACGGGGGCTCCCGTCCGCGAGCCGGGCGCCGTCAACGACGTCGAGCGCCTGCGTGCCGATGGAACCGGTCGACCCCAGCAGGATCACCCTCCGGTGTTCTGCCGCACCCGCCGGCTCCCAATTGTTCTGCATCTTTCCAGTATCCCGCACCCCTTGCCCCCGCCGAGTGTCGACATCAGCACCCCCGACCCCCGCCGAGTGTCGACATCAGCACCCCCGACCCCCGCCGAGTGTCGACATCAGCACCCCTTGCCCCCGCCGAGTGTCGACATCAGCACCCCTTGCCCCCGCCGAGTGTCGACATCAGCACCCCTCGCCCCGAGATCGCGGTACGTACCTCGACACTCGGCAGGGATAAACCACAAACAGGGGTGCTTATCTCGACACTCGGCAGAGGGGGTTAGGGGGTGAGGCCGGCGCGGTGCAGGGTCTGTCGGGCGTGCTGCAGAATGGGACCGTCGACCATGTGCCCCTCGTACCGAAACACACCGCTGTTCGCCGCAGCCGCTGCTGCCAAGAGGCGCCGCGCGTGCTCGATCTCGTCCGACGTCGGCGCGTAGGCTTCCCGGATCACGGCGGACTGACTCGGGTGAATGGCGGCCTTCGCTGCGAAGCCTGAGGCCGCCGCATCCCGCGCTTCAAGGGCCAGGCCCGCCAGATCAGGAATGTCGACGTAAACGGCGTCAACCGCCGCTTTGCCGAAAGCTCTGGCCGCGATCAGGACCGACGATCGGGCATGTCTGGCGACGGCCCGATACTGGCCGTCGTCGTCCCTGCTGGAGCGGCCGCCAAGGGATGCCACCAGGTCTTCGGCGCCCCACATCAGGGCGACGACGTTCCGGCTGGCGGCGATGTGCCCCGCATTGAACACGCCGAGGGCGGTCTCGCAGAGCGCGATCACGCGGAAGTCACCAAGACCTGACACGCCGTCGGGGTGCTCCGCTTTGGCAACCATCAGCGTCCGGTATTGGGTCTGCTGCAGCGCGGCCAGATCCAGCCGGCCCTCAGCCGAACCGATGGGGTTGACCCGGACGATGGTGCGTTCCGGGTCCAGGGGGTGCTCGATCAGATGCTGGCGGGCGGCTGCCTTTGCTTCCGGAGCCACCGCGTCCTCGAGGTCGAGGATGACGGCATCGGCCCGGTCCGCGGCCTTGGTGTACCGCTCGGGCCGGTCGGCCGGACAAAACAACAGGCTGGGACCGAGCAGGAAGCCAGGGCTCGTCTCACGACTCATCGGTCAGCCTCCTCAGGCATTGTTGTTCTTGCTGCATGTTCCTCCGCGCCGCCCAGCGTCCACATGAGGCACGAGCGCACCGCTGTGGCTACCACCTCGCCGTCCTGGTTTCGCCCGGTGTGGGCGAGCGTGACTACTCCCTGGCCCGGCCTGGACGCCGATAACCGTTTAGCGGTGACGCGCGTTTCCCCGTAGAGGGTGTCGCCGTGGAACATCGGCCGTGGGAACGCAATGTCAGTCAGTCCCAGCTGTGCCACCAGCGTGCCCTGGGTCAGTTGCGGCACCGACTGGCCGACGAGCGTGGCGAGGGTCAGCATCGAGTTCACCAGCCGCTGGCCGAACGGCTGGCCTGCGCTCCAGCTGGCGTCCAGGTGCAGGGCCTGCGTGTTCATGGTCAGGGTGGTGAACAGGACGTTGTCGGCTTCCGTGAGGGTTCGACCGGGGCGGTGGTCGTAAACGACTCCCAGTTCCAGCTCGTCGTAGTACAGCCCCCGCTGCACTACCCGGGGGACGCCGGTCCGGGGGAAGTCGGTCCCGTCGCTCATGCCCCGGCCGGGTCCGGAACCGCGTCGCTGTCCAGACGCGCTGCCGGGTCAATCTGCTCCACCTGATCCAGCACCACGCGCAGCGGCGCACCTGTGGCGGCAATAACGTCGTTCACGTCGACGCCGGGCGCAACCTCCCGCAGCACCAGCCCCTCGGGCGTCACCTCGATGACGGCAAGGTCGGTGATGATGAGGTCCACGCAACCCTTGCCGGTCAGCGGGAGAGTGCAGTGGTCAACAATTTTCGGTCGCCCGCTGCGGTCGGTGTGTTCCATCATCACAATGAGGCGTTTGGCCCCGAAGACGAGGTCCATGGCCCCGCACATGCCCTTGTCCCTCTTGCGGGGGATCATCCAGTTGGCCAGATCACCGTTAGCGGCGACCTCCATGGCCCCGAGCACTGCCACATCGACGTGCCCGCCGCGGACCATGCCGAAGGACAGGGCGGAGTCGAAGAACGCCGCTCCGCTGTTGACGGTGACGGTCTCCTTGCCGGCGTTGATCAGGTCGGGATCGACGCTGTCCTCGGCAGGGTACGGACCCGTGCCCAAGATGCCGTTTTCCGAATGGAGCACCACCTCGACGCCGGCGGGAATGTAGTTGGGGATCAGGGTCGGCATGCCGATTCCCAGATTCACGTACTGGCCGTTTTCAAGCTCCTGGGCCACACGGGCGGCGAGCTGGTTTCGGGTCAAAGCCATGGTCAGGCCTCCTTCTGCGGAGCGGGAGTGGTTCCGACGGGGGTCTCGACGGCGGGGGTCTCGACGGGCTCGACCACCGGGGCGGGGGTCTCGACAGGCTCGACCGCGGGGGTCTCGACGGGCTCGACCGCCGGGGTGGAGACGGTGCGCTTTTCGATGCGCTTTTCGCCGCCCGGGGCATGGACGACGCGCTGTACGAAGATGCCCGGCACGTGCACGTGCTCGGGGTCCAGTTCGCCCGGCTCAACAAGTTCTTCCACTTCAGCGATGGTGATCTTGCCGGCCATGGCGCACAGCGGGTTGAAGTTCATCGCCGTGGCGTGAAAGACAAGGTTTCCGTGCCGGTCGCCCTTGAGGGCATGGACCAGCGCGAAGTCTGGGTTCACCGACTCTTCCAGCACGTAGTCGGTGCCGCCGAAGCTGCGCACCTCCTTGGGTTCCGAGGCGATCGCCACGTTCCCTTCGGCGTCGTACTTGCGCGGCAGGCCGCCCTCGCTGACCCAGGTGCCGACGCCGGCAGTCGTGTAGAAGGCGGGGATGCCGGCACCACCGGCGCGCAGTTTCTCCGCGAGCGTGCCCTGCGGAGTGAGTTCAACTTCCAGTTCACCGGACAGGAACTGGCGTGCGAACTCCTTGTTTTCCCCCACATAGGAGGAGATGGTCCGCCGGATGCGACCGTCCGAGAGCAGGATGCCCAGGCCCCAGTCGTCCACACCGCAGTTGTTGCTGATGGTTTCAAGATCCGTGGTGCCCTGCTGGTGCAGCGCCTCGATCAGGGCCACGGGGATGCCGCACAGGCCGAATCCGCCCACCGCCAAGGAGGCGCCGTCGGGAATGTCGGCCACGGCCTCCGCGGCGGACGTGACAACTTTGTCGATCATCTATTCTTCCTTCTGTGGGCCGTCCACACCGGGCAGCTAAAGGCCGGGGAGCTAAAGGCCCAAGTCCCTGGCAATGAGCATCAGTTGCACCTCGCTGGTGCCTTCCCCGATTTCCAGGATCTTGGAGTCCCGGTAGTGCCTGGCGACGGTGAACTCATTGATGAAACCATACCCGCCGAACACCTGCGTCGCGTCACGCGCATTGTCCATCGCCGCCTCCCCCGCCACCAGTTTGGCGATGGCCGCTTCGGTCTTGAACGGTTTCCCGGCGAGCATCTTGGCTGCGGCATCGTAGTACGCCAACCGGGCCGTGTGGACGCGGGCCTGCATGCGGGCGATCTTGAAGGAAATCGCCTGGTACTTGCCGATCATGTTCCCAAAGGTGTGGCGTTCCTGCGCGTAGCGCAGTGACGCGTCCACGCACCCCTGCGCGGCCCCGACAGCCAAGGCCGCGATGGCGATCCGGCCCTCATCGAGGATGCTCAGGAAGTTTGCGTATCCGCGGCCGCGCTGGCCCAGGAGGTTGCCTTCGGGAACGTGCACGTCGCGCAGGGTCAGGGGGTGGGTGTCGGAAGCGTTCCACCCGACCTTGTTGTAGGCCTTCTCGGCCTTGAAGCCTGGCGTGTCGGTGGGTACCAGCAGGGTGGATATTTCCTTTCGGACAGATCCATCCTCCTTCGTCGACGTGCCGGTGACGGCGGTAACCGTGACCAGGCGTGTGATGTCGGTGCCGGAGTTGGTGATGAACTCCTTGGTGCCGTTGATGATCCAGGTGTTCTCGCCGTTTACGTTCTCCAGCCGCGCCGTGGTCTTGGTGCCGCCGGCATCCGAGCCGGCTTCTGGTTCTGTCAGGCCGAATCCGGCGAGCGCCTGCCCGCTGGCCAGTTGGGGCAGCCATTGCTCCTTCTGGGCCTCCGTGCCGAACCGGTAAACGGGCATGGCGCCCAGCGAGACGCCCGCCTCCAGGGTGATGGCTACCGACTGGTCCACCCGGCCCAGCTGTTCAAGGGCCAGGGCAAGCGCGAAGTAGTCCCCGCCCATGCCGCCATACTGCTCGGGGAAAGGTAGCCCGAACAGCCCCATGTCCGCCATTTGCGCCACGACTTCGTAAGGGAAACTGTGTTCCTGGTCGTGCTTGGCGGACACGGGGGCGACGACCTCGTCGGCGAATGCGCGAACGGTGTCGCTGAGGTCCTGGTATTCCTCGCTGAGGGAGTAGTCAGGCATGAGTGGTTCCTTCGGTCGTTGCGGCGAAGCTGGTGGCTGCCGCGGTGCTTTCCGCCGGGGGTGTGGCGGTGATGGTAGCGACGATCTGCCCTGCCTTGACCAGGTCGCCGGGTTGCAGGCTGAGGTGCACGGTGCCTGCGATGGTCGCGGTGAGTGGATGTTCCATCTTCATCGCCTCCACGCTGAGCAACACCTGTCCGGGTTCGACGGCGGAGCCATCGGGGGCGTTCACGCTCACCACCGTGCCGGGCATGGGCGAGCGGACTTCCGGATCGGCGGCGACGACGGCGGGATCGACGGCGGCCAGGGCGGCGGCGAGTTGTGCCTCGCGCGTGACCCGGCGCAGCGCGCAGCTGAATCCGTCCTGTCCGATCCACACGGTGTTTCCCGTGACCACCAATTGGAAGGGTTGGGTGCGGCCATGGAAATGGAGCCGGGCGGTGGCTCCACCGTCGGCAAGGGTGAGGGTGGCGGGCGCACTTTCGTCGGTAGCAGAGCCCGCTTCGGACGTCGGGGGCGCGGTGGCAGTGTTGACCGGGTCCGGTATCGACCCAGCAGGACGCAGGACCCGGACGCCCGCCCGGACTGCGCCGTCCCGCACCTGCGGGCTCAGCAGTTCGACGGTGACCATACCCGCGCCCTTGCCCCCGCCCTCGCCCTGGCCCCCGCCAGCGCCCTCGCCAGCGCCGCCCGCCCCGGGCAAGGCCAGCATTATCCGGACCGGTTGGGTAACCCCGAGCCGCCAGCCCGTCTCGGTGTGCCACGGGGAGGACCTGCGCCCCTCCCCTGACCTGGCCTGGCCTTGGCTGGCCTGCCCTTGCCTGAGCTCCCCTTGGCTGGCTTGGCCTGCCCGGTCTTCGGCGAGAGGGGACGAGCCGTACCCTTCCGTTTGCCTGGCTTGAGCGCGCCGGCCTTCGGCGAAGATGGCCAGGGCTGCGGCAGCCAGCATTCCGTCGTCGGGCGTCCGGAACTGCAGGGCCGGCAGCTTGCGCTCGATCAGGGTGGTGTCGAGCCTGCCGGCCCGAACGTCGTCGTCCGCCAGCAGAAGGCGAAGGTATTCAATGTTGGTGTCCAGTCCGAGCACGCTCGTTTCGGCGAGCGCACGATCGAGACGGGCCAGGGCCTGCGCCCGGTCCGGTGCCCAGGCGATGACCTTGGCAAGCATCGGGTCGTAGTGCGGCCCCACCTCCAGTCCCTGCTGCAGTGCGGAATCGACGCGGACGCCGTCGCCGGTCGGCTCCTGCAGCGCCAGGACGGTGCCGGTAGTGGGCAGGAAACCCGTGGCCGGAGTCTCCGCGTAAACCCGGGCCTCCACGGCGGCGCCGGTCAGGACGATGTCCTGCTGGGTCAGGGTGAGCGGCCTTCCCGCCGCAATGAGGACCTGCTCACGGACCAGGTCCAGCCCCGTAACCAGCTCGGTGACGGGGTGCTCCACCTGCAACCGGGTATTCATCTCCATGAAGAAAAACTCGTCCGGGGCGGAGTCGGAGACCAGGAATTCCACCGTGCCGGCACCGCTGTAGCCCACGCTGCGGGCGGCGTCGCAGGCCGCGGAACCGATACGCGCGCGGGTGTCAGGGTCCAGCAGGCTGGAAGGTGCCTCTTCGATGACCTTCTGGTGCCGGCGCTGGAGGGAGCATTCGCGCTCGCCAAGGTGGATCACCTGCCCGTGGTTGTCGGCCAGGATCTGTACCTCGATGTGGCGGGGCCGGTCGATCAGCCGCTCGAGGAACAGCGTGTCATCCCCGAACGCGGCAGCGGCAACACGGCGGGCCGTCGTCAGGGCCGCCGGGAGCTCCCGGGGATTGGTCACCACCTGCATGCCCTTCCCCCCGCCCCCGGCCGAGGGCTTGATCAACAGCGGATACCCGATGTGCTCTGCCGCGGCAATGAGATCCGAGTCCTGGAGGTTCGGTTCCGCGATGCCAGGCACCACGGGGACCCCGTAGCCGGCGACATGGTTCTTGGCCCGGATCTTGTCGCCCATGACCGTCAGTGCCGTCACTCCGGGCCCGATGAAGACGACGCCGGCTTCTGCCAGGGCACGCGCGAACTGCTCGTTTTCGGAGAGGAACCCGTAGCCGGGATGCACGGCCTGTGCCCCGGAGGCCGTCACGGCCGACAACACCGCATCGATGTCCAGGTAGCTCTGGCGGGCAGGTGCCGGTCCCAGCCGGATGGCGTCGTCGGCCAGCCGCACATGCCGTGCATCGGCGTCGGCGTCACTGTAGACCGCCACCGAGCGGATACCCAATGAGCGCAGCGTGGAAATGATGCGGCACGCTATTTCCCCGCGGTTGGCCACGAGGACGGCTTCAAAGAGGCCGGTCGAGGGAGCAGGCGTTGCGGGTTTTGCTGAAGGGATCGTTGCTGGAGGAATCGTCATGGTCACATCCGGAAAAGGCCGAAGGAGGTTTCGGGCAGCGGGGCGGCAGCGCACACGTCAAGGGCCAGGCCGAGAATGGTGCGGGTGTCGGCCGGGTCGATGACACCGTCGTCCCAGAGGCGCGCGGTGGAGTAGTAGGGGCTGCCCTGATCCTCGTACTGTTCCCGGATGGGAGCCTTGAAATCCTCCTCGGCCTGCGCTGACCAGTCCTGGCCACGGCTCTCGAGCTGCTCGCGCTTTACCGTGGCCAGCACCGAGCTGGCCTGGTTGCCGCCCATCACCGAGATGCGTGCCGCCGGCCACGACCACAGGAACCGCGGGGAGTAGGCCCGGCCGCACATGGAGTAGTTCCCCGCCCCGAAGGACCCGCCGATGATGACGGTGAGCTTGGGCACCCGCGTGGTGGCGACGGCGGTGACCATTTTGGCGCCGTTCTTCGCGATGCCGCCCTGCTCGTAATCCTTGCCGACCATGAAGCCGGAAATGTTCTGCAGGAAAATCAGGGGGATGCCCCGCTGGTCGCACAGCTCAATAAAGTGGGCACCCTTGAGCGCCGATTCACTGAACAACACGCCGTTGTTGGCCACCAAGCCAACCGGATGGCCGTGCAGGCGGGCAAATCCCGTGATCAGGGTGGTGCCGTAAGCGGCCTTGAACTCGCTGAAGCTTCCGCCGTCCACCAGACGCAGGATCACGTCGCGGGCGTCGTAGCGGGCGTTCACATCGACGGGTACTGCCGCGTAGATACCGGCAGGGTCGCGGTCGGGACTCCTGGTCTCCTGGATCTGCCACGCCGGGATGGCCGGCGGTGGCAGGGTGGCCACGATGGAGCGCAGGATCTGCAGGGCGTGTTGGTCGTTTTCAGCGAGGTGGTCAACGACGCCGGAGATGCGGGCGTGCACATCGCCGCCACCGAGTTCCTCGGCGCTGACGATTTCGCCGATCGCTGCTTTGACCAGAGGCGGCCCGCCCAGGAAGATGGTGCCCTGGTTACGGACGATGACAGTTTCGTCGCTCATCGCCGGCACGTACGCTCCGCCGGCGGTGCACGAACCCAAAACGGCCGCCAGTTGCGGGATCTTCGCGGCCGACAGGCGGGCCTGATTGTAGAAAATCCGGCCGAAGTGGTCCTTGTCAGGAAACACCTCGTCCTGCATGGGCAGGTAGGCCCCTCCCGAGTCGACGAGGTAAATGCACG
>JAODMR010000047.1 GCA_025465475.1 Micrococcaceae bacterium | reverse complement strand
GCGTCTCCTACACGACCTGGGGCGTGGACGACCGCTACGACTGGTGGATCGACTCCAACGGCCGACTGCAGCAGGGCCACGACTTCCTATTCAACAACGGACGGCCCACACCCGCCTACGACGCAGTCAAGCGCTCCCTCGGCGGCTGACGGGCGTCGCTACGTTGACGTGCGCACCGTCGGCACCCCCGTCATCTGCCAGACCAACCGCTATATTGTTTTCATGCAACCCTCCACGTCGCCGGCCATCATGCGGGAACCCCGGATCCGGCTCGGGATCCTCCTGCGCCGGTCCCAGCAAACGGTCTTCCGGGCCCTGACTGCCCAGCTTGAGCCCCTCGGAATTCGTGGCGACCATTTTCGCGTGCTGCTGCAACTGGACGAGCACGGTCCGAGCAGCCAGACTGACCTCGCCAAGAGCCTCGGCACCGACCTCAGCAACGTCTTCCGTACTTTTGACGATCTCCACAGCATGAACGCCGTCACCCGCCGCGCAGGTACCGGCGAGCGCCGCGAGCACGTTCTTGCCCTGACCTACGAAGGTCGAGTCCTGCTCGGCCGGGCAACGCAAGCCGCCAGCGCGGTGGCGCACCGCCTGACTGAGGGCAGCACTGACGAGGAAGTGGCCCAGCTCACCGCCGTGCTCGAACGCTTCCTGGCCCGGCACGAAGGATAACGGCAGCGCCCGGGGCAGGTCCAGCTCGCAACGGTCCCCGTCACAAAACCTGGTGCCGTTAGCGTCGTCCCGCCCGCTCATAGGGTAAACAGGAGGAATGCCCATCGAACCGGTCACCGATGACCGCCGAAGGCCGACGGACCGGTTGCACCGGCACCGCGGGTTTCGACGCCTCTGGGCTGCCAACGCCGTCGGGGGATTGGGGCAGGAATTCTCCGCCCTGGCCCTGAGTGTCACTGCCGTCCTGGTCCTGCACGCCAGTACGGTGCAGGTGGGCATTATCAGCGCGCTGGCTTTCTCCGGGCATCTGTTGATCGGCATTCCCGTCGGCGTGTGGGTCGATAACTGGCAAAAGAAGCGCATCCTGGTCGCCGCTGAGCTCACCCGCTTTGTTGCGGTGCTGTCGATTCCCCTGGCCTTTGCTGCGGGGGTGTTGTCCGTGGGCCAGCTGATGCTGGTGGCCGCCATTACGGGCCTTGCCGGCGTCTTTTTCGATACCGCACACACCAGCATCCTCCCCGTATTGGTGACCCGGGCGGCAGTATCGGAGGCGAGCGCCCGGCTGCAGACCAGCGACACGACCGTGCACGTGGTAGGCCCCGGGCTTGCCGGACAGGCCCTGCGGGTCGTGGCGGCACCAGTGCTTTATCTCCTGACAGCCGGTGCGCACCTGGTTTCCGCCTTGCTGCTGGCGTGGATGCCGGTGACGGAGCCCGCGGTACGCAAGGAAGAGCGCGACCCCTTTGGCCGCGCCCTGCGGGCGGGCCTGTCCTTCGTCCTGCATCATCCCGTCCTGCGCACGTTCATGCTCACCAACGCATCCATCAACTTCGCCGCCGGAATATCAACGGCCATTCTTCCCGTGTTCGTGCTGCGAGACCTGGGCATGAGCCCCCAGACGTACGGGGTGGTCATCTCCGTCGGCTCGGTGGGCGGCATCCTGGGGTCCCTGATCGGCCTGCGCGTGAAGGAATGGCTGGGGGAAATCCGCACCGTGGTGGTGGCCAACCTGATCCTGCCCTTCGCGTTTGTGCTGCTGCCGCTCGCCCGGGTGTTGCCGGTGCCGCATGCCCTGCCGGTCGGCCTGAGCGAGTTCCTCTTCGGCCTGGTGATTGTGGTCGGCGTCGTCAGTTCAACAGGCGTCCGCGCCAAGATCACGCCCCAGCGCTTGATGGGCCGGGTATCGGCCAGCAGCCGCTTCGTCACGCTGGGCGCGGTGGCGCTCGGCGCCGTCGTTGGTGGACTCCTCGCCACCACGTTCGGCAATACCAGGGGCCTCTACCTGGCGGTCGTCATCTCGGTCCTGGGGGCCGGGATCTCCGTCGGTTCGCGGTTGCGGCGGATGCGGGACCTCCCAACGGACCTCGCCGCGCAGGACTGACGGTCCCGTTCACCGAGTGCGGGACAGCATCCCGGGCACACGTTGGGCCAACAGGTCAACACGCCGGGCGGCCTGCCGGGGCTGCTTGGTTCCCGGGCGGAAAATGAAGGTATGGCAACCAGAGCAAACACCGTCTCCACTGCTCCGCCACCGGATCCTTTCGGCTTCCGCGTGACCTACTTTGACAGCCATTGTGGGAGCCTCCGGTGGGAGGATTTCGACGACGAGCCTGCCGCCGCGCGGTTTGCCCGTCATTGCATCCGGGACGAGGATGAGTGGGCTATCGTGGATCCCTTACCTGTCCCGATGCGCAGACGGACGGCCGCATAACGCGACCGTCAAGACGCACTGGCGCCTGCCAGACAGTCAGGAACGGCCCCGGGAAACGGGTTCACCACTCCCACGCAAAACCCGCGACGGCGTCCTCCAGGCTGGACAGATGCCGGAAGACGGTATGGACCCCGTCCGGCTCCACCTGCTCCTGGTGCAGGACCGACTGATGTTCCAGGTCGCCCCAGACGCGCCACCAGACGGTGGATGGCAGGCGTTCGGGGGCGAAGGTCACGGCGATGGACAGGTTATGGATGGGGTGCCGCGCCACCCGGCTAAAAAGCCGTTGAGGCGGCTCGGTGTAGGCGAAGTCGAAACGGTACCGCAGGAGCGTGCTTTCACCGGGTTGCAGGGGCCTGTCATACCGCAGGCACATGCGCGCCGGGAAACCGGGCACGTCGCTGGGCAGGCGTTCCACCGACCCGCCCCGTTCCACGCTGAAGGCGATCTCTCCGGTATCCGCATACAGGGCAAGGTGTTCCAGCGGAAACCCGTTGGCCCGAATCACCTGCGTGGTTTCATGATGCAGCGGCAGTCCGTCAGGGCCCAGCACATGTTCGTCCACGAGGGACAGAACAGACTCCTGTGACGGTGTGCCGATGCTGCGGGATGGCAGGGCACCGCGGACCGCGGAACCGGAAACGGTCGGAGGATCCAGCAATTCCCACAGCTGTCGCTCCTCGTCCTGGGTGAAACCGAAACCGGAGATGAAAAGCCGCAACGTCTCGGCGCTGACCAA
Source organism: Micrococcaceae bacterium (assembly GCA_025465475.1). Classification (GTDB taxonomy): domain Bacteria; phylum Actinomycetota; class Actinomycetes; order Actinomycetales; family Micrococcaceae; genus Arthrobacter_M. The sequence continues at coordinate 35,234 of JAODMR010000047.1, read as the reverse complement.
GGACCCGTTCAGTGCCCTGCGCACGCGGTCCCGTAAGGCCGAAGAATCGGTCACGCCGTACTGGTCTCGGCTGGCCAGGAACCGCGCCACCGCCAACACGTTAAGTTGTCCGGCCCGGGCGCGTTCGGCGTGGCGGAACCATTTATGCCGGTATTCCGGCTGGGCCAACAGGTCCCTTAAGTGGGCTCCGACCCGCGTGGCGGGCCCCGTTCGTGATGTTTCCGCAATGTTCATCGTGCTGTTCCCCGCAGCTTTTGCGTGCGCAGCCGTTGCGCACTAGAGGAACTATATTCGGCTCAGGCCAAAAAACGGAGATGGACTTTTGATCCCTTGGCCCAAATCAGGCCGTGCGACGTTTTCCGGGGAGCAATGGGAATGGCAAATTTTGGGGACATCTGGCCCGAACATGTAGGGACAGCGCGGCCGGAAAGGGCAGAGGATCGCACGGAGCGGCTCCGCCAGCCTGCGCCCAAGTCGACCAATGAGGCTCCGGCCGGGAGGAACGGCAGCAGGATGCTTGCCCGGAGCAGCGTCAAGACCCCGAAGTCCACCGAACTGCCGGCTCAGCCGACCGGGGCCGCCGACACCAGGACATTTTTGCCCCATAGGTCCTCCGTGTAGCAGCTGATCAGCACCAGACGGTTGGGAACAATGTCCCACACGTCGCTGGTCCTGAGGCTGTCCTTGTCGTGAGTGGTGACTGCCTGCACGCGATAGCGGATGCTGCCCGCAGCCGTGCTGACGAGGAACTCGTCGCCGACCCGGGCGGAGTTGCTGAGCCGGTTGAAGGGCGCGTCGGCGTCCTCCCAGCTATGCCCCACGATGTAAGTCGTATTCCGTGAACCCGCCCCTGGTTGGCCATACGGTGTCAGCCAATAGGCGTCCATGGTGATGGGTGGAACCAGGACTCCCGCAGCGGTCTCCTCCTGATCGGGCGTCAACGGCAGCACCGTCATATCCAGGTCGACGCCGGGATACCTGAGGTGCAGCGGTGCGGCCGCCGTGGGCAGCGCTGGGCCGGCGGATGGGAGTGCAGCGTCGGCGGCTGGGAGTGCTGCGTCGGAGACACTGGGCGTCGTTGGGGCAGTGCTTTCCGAAGGAGCCGGGCTGCTGCCCGCATCCTCGGGTACGACGGCGGGGGCGGCAGCGGCGGCCTCTCGCAGGGTCGAGGTGGGCAGAGCCGGGCCCGGAGCGGACATTGGACCCACTGCCACCCCTCCGGCACCCGGTCCGCCGGACAGCAGCAGTGCGCCGCAACTGAGCAGGACCGCCAGCATAAGCAGCAGGGCACCGCTTCCCCTCGACCGGTTACGGCCGGCGCGGCTGGAAACCCGGCGGATTGCGGGAGGCAGCGCGGAAAGCCATGTCGGGACGTTTCGCATCCAAACCGCCTTTACCTGGTTGTTGTTTCGTTGTCCTCCTGTAGGAGCGCCATCCGGAACGCGTTGCACGTTTGAAGATCCTGATGCTCGCGGGCTGGTGGCCACCATCCCCTGTGGAGAACCGGACGGCGGCCACCAACCTCTCACGTCGGTCAGTTACGGCCGGTAGTGGTCGCCGCGCGACGGGGTGACCGGAGCCGCAGGAACACTCCGGCAGCACCCAGCACACCGGCCGCTGACCAGGCGCCCAACGCCAGTCCGTCGGACCCGCTGTTGACTTCTGCCGCAGCCCGCGTGCCGCCGGAGGCAGCCGTCTGTACGTTTAGTCCGGGGTTGGTGCCGGCGGTCGCCGTCGGCACCTCAGCTACGGCCGCAGCCGGCACCGTCACTGCTACCGGCTGGGCGACCGGAGTGATGGATACCACTGGTGCCTGCGGAACGGTGACGGTAGCGGCACCGCAGGCCTGCAGTGCGGCTTCAAAGAGTTGGTTGATGGCGGCTGGGTCCGGCAAGGTCGCTGTTTGTGCAGTGAGCGCATCAGCTGCCGTAATCGCTGCCACCAGGGCGGCATCGGCCGCGGCGATGCCTTCGAGGTTCAGGGCTGACAACACGGCGGCCTGCGCCTGCGTAACGGCTGCGGCGGCGGTGGAGGCCTTACTGGTCGCAGCATCGACCTGGGTGGCCGCCGCGGCGGCGGCGGCCTGGGCCTGCTGCGCCCCGGCGGTGGCCTGGGCCAGCGCGGCGTCGGCGGCTGCCGACACGGCTTGTGACTGCTGGTCCACCTGTTGCAGCGCCAGCTGCGCGGCGGAGACTTGCGCGGCAGCCGTGGACGCTACACCTTGCGCCGCCGTCAATGCCGCCCGGGCAGCGGTTATGGCCGCCTGGTCGCCGGAAGCGGTTGCCGCGTCAAGGGTGGCCTGGGCCGCTGTCACTGCGGCTGTGGCGTCGGCGGCGGCCGTGGTCGCTGCATCAAGCTGTGCCTGTGCCTGCTGGTGGGCGGCGGCGATGACCGCCGGCAGGGCATCGACCGTGGCCTGCGCCTGCGCCTGCGCCGTCCCGGCGGCTGTTGCTGCGTTCAATGCGTCCTGCAGGGTCGCCTTGGCTGCCTGAAGGTCTGCGCCGGCCTGCGCTGCCGCGGCCTTCGCAGCTTCAAGGTCGGCCTGCGGCTGAACGGCATTGGCGGCTGCTGCGGTGGCCAGTGCATCGCGCGACTGCTGCGCCTGCACCACTGCCTGAATCGCCGAGGAGAGCTGGACGGTGAGGGTGTTGCCTGCGCCAACGTTGGACAGGGCTCCCTGAAAGTTGGCCTGGGCCGCGGTGCAGGTTTCCGAGCCGGCCGCTGATGCTGGCGCTGAAAACAGGAACAAACCTCCCGAGGCGAGCAGGGCGGTGGAGGCGGCGGCGATGATCTTGTGGCCCGTTGACAATGTTTTCTCCTGTTTACGTTTCGCGGTTCGGGAAGTTCAAAGGCGGGGCCGGTGCAATAACACCACAATTGCGCCCCCAAAATTCAAGCTGTCCTTGGGAAGTGCATACCGTCAATTGAAAGCCCACTTAGCAAGTGTTTCCACGCAAAAGACAGGTAGTTTCCCTGGCAAACAAGTAGCACTTATGTTCGCGCTTCGTGTTTAATAACGCTTTCGCCATTTCACGAAGAGGCCGCAAACGGACTTGGGAAGGCAAGGTCCGCGAGCGGAAAAGGGAGGAGAATGGGTTCATGCCGGGTGGTCGCGTTTATCTTGACGTCGATGGGGTGCTGTGTCCCTTTGAGCCGACGGGAACGACCGCGTGGGGCCACCCGTGGGAGCATATCCGGATGGGCTCCTACCTCCTGAGCTATGCCGGCGACCTCATTCGGGAGCTGAACGCCCTCTCGGGGCGTCCAGGCGTGGAATTTGTCTGGTTAACCAGCTGGGAGGACCTGGCGCCGCGGATTCTGTGCCCCGCCGTGGGACTGCGCGGAACCTCCTGGCCGGTGCTGCGGGCGGCGGATGTGGCGGATAGCCCCACGTGGTGGAAATGGGACGCCATTCAGCAAGATATCGAGCGGCACGGGCCGGAACGGGTGGCCTGGCTGGATGATCAGTTGAATTACGATGCCGAAGCCAGGGGCTGGGCAGAACTGCTCGGCCGCAACATGCTCTGGCGCTCGCCGCATCCCCGACTAGGGCTGTCCCGTCGGGATGTGGCTGAGGTGGCGGCCTTCCTGGCCGGCACGGAAAGCGCCGGCCAGGATCCAACCGGCGGGGAGGTGGCTTACCGGGCAGGAAGAGGCGGGGACGGTGCCTAGATCGTGGCGACGGAGCCCCCGTCCACCCTCCAGTTGGATCCATTGACGAATGAGGCCCGGTCCGAGCAGAGGAAGGCGATGACTGCCGCCACCTCCTCTGCCTGACCGCGGCGCTTCAATTCCAGGTACGGCCGCTCCTCGTCCAGGAACGAGGTGATGGCCTCTTCGCGGCTGGTGCCCAGCTGATCGGCGCGCTTGTCCATCATCGCGTCGGTCATGGGTGTGGCGATGAACGCGGGGGAGACGGCGTTGACGAGCAGTCCTTCCGTGGCGTAGCTGCGGGACAGGCCCTTGGCCAACGCCAGCACACCGGCCTTGGCCGCGCAGTACGGCAACTCGTCGTCGTAGGGTTGGACGGCGTCCTCCGAGGCGAGCAGCACCAGGCGGCCCCAGCCGCCGTCGCGCAGGTCGGGCAGGAATTCCCGGACCAACCTGACCGGTCCGAGCAGGTCGGTTTCCAGGGTGCTGGTCCACCCCTCGTCGTCGATGTCGTGGAACAGCCCCTGCGCTCCGGTGATTCCGGAGGATTGCACCAGGATGTCGATCTTGCCGACGGCGTCCCGGGTGCGCCCATGGAGCTCGGCGAGCGATTGCCGGTCGGTTACATCAGCCGCGAAGGCGTGCAGGCGGCCGGCCGGGGCTGACAGGCGGGCGGCTGCCTGATCGAGCTTGTCCTGCTCAAGGTCGGAGAGAACGACGGTGGCGCCTTCGGCCAGGAGGAGCCTGGCTGTGTGCCAGCCGATACCTGAGTCTCCGCCGGTGATCAGTGCGGTGCGTCCGGAAAGGTTCAGGTCCATGGGGCGTTCTCCTTGGTAGCGGGTCCAAAAATCAAAGCCGGCCGGCCGGCCGTACCGGTGTCGATGGCAAAAATTGCACCGGACAGGGGGAACTCCTGCAGTTCCTTTGGGCTGAGGTTCTCCCTGGCGGTGCCGATGAACAGCGTGCCAAGATCGGGGCCGCCAAATCCCACCGAGGTTACATTGGGGACCGGCACCTCAATCTCCAGGTCCACGGTGCCGTCCGGGGTCCAACGAACCACTTTTCCTTCCCCGTAGCAGCCGTTCCAAAACCTGCCCTCGACATCCATGGCCAGGCCGTCCGACGAGTGCCCGACCAGGAACGGTGTGGGCTCCCCGGCCTGCCCGTCCGGAGCATAAGTGCAGCGGTACACGGTGGAGGTTACGGTGTCAGTGTAATAAAGCGTCCGCCCATCGGCGGCGAACTCGATGCCGTTCGTGGTGCCCAGTCCGGTGCGCAGGGTGCTGACCGAGCCGTCGGCCGAGACGCTGTAGAGCGACGCGTGGGACCGCCCTTCCGCGGTGTCCATGGATCCCACCAGGAACCTGCCGTACGGGTCGCACTTTCCCTCGTTGAGCCGCATGCCGTCGTGCCGGTGCTCGATCCTGGCCAGGGTGCGAACGAGCTCGCCGTCGCTATCGAGTACAACGATTGTGTCGGCCAGGGCCGCGACAAATCCTCCGCCGGCACGGGGCTGGAAGGAAGCCAACGGAGCCGGGAGCTGGGTCGCTGTGTCGCTGGTTCCGTCCCTGTCCCCGTCGGCAGGGCTGCGGTGCAGGGTGCCGGCCGGAATGTCGGTCCAGAGCAGTTCCTGCCTCCCGTCGTCCCAGAGAATGCTTTCCACCAGCTCGGCACCCGGATCCCGAAAGACCTCCAACTCCCGCTGGCTTACTTTTTCGATTCTCATGCGCTCAGCTCCTCGATGTTCATGGCGGCGTTGATCAAGGCAAGGTGGCTCAGCCCCTGTGGCAGGTTGCCCCAAAAGGCGCCATCCTCGGCGGTCATTTCGGAATACAGCCCCACGTCGTTGCTGAGCGTCACCAGTTCGTCCATCAGCTCAACCGCTTCGTCGACGCGGCCCACACAGGCCAGCGCGGAGACAAGCCAGAAGGAACTGGCGGTGAAGGGGTGTTCCTGGTCCTGCATTCCCGAATACCGGTACAGGAGAGCGCCGCGGGCCAGCTCCCGGCGCAGTGCATCGATCGTGCGGTTCATCCGCTCGCCGCGGTCGAAGCCGCTCGGTGCGTGCAGCAGGACCGACGTATCAAGCGCGGTGCTGCCCGGGTGCATGATGTAGGCGCCGAGGTCCTCCGACCAGCCGTGTTCCTCGATCCAGGCACGGATCCGCTCACGCTCCGAGCGCCAGCGGGCGGAACTTCCGGGAATCTGACCAAGATCTGCCAAGTGCACCGCTGCGTCCAGGGCCTGCCAGCAACCCATCTTGGACGACGTGTAGTGCTGCAGGTCGTTCAGTTCCCACATGCCCGAATCGCGATGCCGCCAGATATCGCAGGTGCGATCCGCCACGGCCGCCAGCAGCCGTCCGGTGCCCGTGTCCAGGATGTTCCCGGCATCCACGTAGGCCCGGGAGATACCGAACAGGTCCCCGTAAATCCCCAGTTGGAGTTGGTTCCGGGCGTCGTTGCCCGCCACTACGGGTCCGATGTCGTGCCACCCGGCCGCTTCATAGGTGCTCAGCTCCCCGGGGAGTTCCCCGTTCAGCCGATAGAAGACCTGCAGGTCGGGCGAGTGCCGCCGGATGGTGCCCAGCAGCCATGAGTACGCGGCGTGCGTTTCCTCCCGCAGCCCAAACCGGACCAGGGCCTGCACACTGTACGCGGCATCACGAACCCAGGCGTAGCGGTAATCCCAGTTCTTGCCGCCCGCCGGGGATTCCGGCAGGGACGTGGTGGCGGCCGCGGCGATGGCGCCGCTGGGTGCGAAGATGAGCAGCTTCAGCACCAGGGCGCTGCGCTGCACCTGCTCCGACCAGGGCCCGTCGTAGGAGAACTCCCGGGACCATGCCTCCCAGCCGGCTATGGTGCGGTCGACGCCGCGCATCACGTTGTCCGGGTCCGGAATGTGCAGGGGTTCATCGTGGGTTGCTGCCACGACCAGCAGGTGCCGGGAATCGGCGTCCGTGGTGAAGGCTCCGGTCAGGGATTCCTCACAGCCGTCGCCGGCGGGTTTGGCACCGTGATCCTTGCCGGTCACCCCGACGCTGATCTGGCCGATCCGGATGAAGGAGCTGCCGTCGTTGTTTTCCAGCCAGGGAGAGGCCGTGCGGAGCATGGTACCGGGCCGAACGGCCCACCGCATGCGGACGCTACCGTCGATGCCTTCCACCCGGCGGGCCAGCTCCGCCCACGGCAACCGTCCGGCGACCCCCGTGACCAGGGCGTCGGTGACGCGGACGGACCCTGCATCAGTGGTGAACACGGTCTCGAGCACGTTCGTCGGTCCCACATATCTACGGGTGGTGGAGAACTCTTGCTCGGGACAAAGCTCGATGCAGCCACCGGAATCCCCGTCGATCAGGAGCGCAAAAACCGGCAGGGAATCCAGGTCAGGGATGGGCAGCCAGTCGATCCGGCCCTCCCGGTTCACCAGCGCGATGGTCCGCCCGTCACCCAGCGCCGCGTAGTCCCGCAGCTCAGGCTGCGCGTACGTCGTGTCGGTGTCCGGCTGCCGGGATGTGGCCGCGCTGCGTTGATCCATGGTGACTACATAGTAAGCAGACTTTGCTTTCCCCCGTTCCGTACCGGTCAGGTCCCGAACAGGATGACCTGGCGGATGGCCCGTCCCTCGGCCAGCTGGTCCATCGCCTCGTTGATTTGATCCAGACGGATCCGGCCCGAGATTAGCCGTTCAACCGGCAGTTTTCCCTCCCTCCACAGTTGCTCGTACGCCGGAATGTCCCGCTCTGGTACGGCGGATCCCAGGTAGCTGCCCACGATGGTCCGGGCCTCCGCGGTCAGCCCGAGCGGAGCTATCGAGGCGCGCGCATCGGGGGCGGGCAGGCCCACGGTGACGGTGGTGCCGCCGGGAGCTGTGAGTTGGACGGCGGTTTCGAAGGCGCGGGCATTGCCAGCGGCTTCAACGACGACGGCGGCCTTGATTCCGGCGTCGAGCGCCTCCTGCGGGGTGTAGACGGCGCTGGCGCCGAGGTCCCGGGCCGCGGCGAGCTTGTCCGGAACCGCGTCGACGCCAATCACGTCACCCAGCCTGAGGGAGAGGGCGGTGATCAGGGCTGCCACGCCGACGCCGCCGAGCCCGACGACGATCACCGTGTCGCCGGCCAACGGCTTGCCTGCGTTCAGCACGGCACCGCCCCCGGTCAGGACTGCGCAGCCCAGGACGGCGGCGACATCCGGCGGCACGTCCGCCCCCACCCGGACCACCGAGCGGCGATCCACGACGGCGAAGGTGGCGAATCCGGAGACGCCGAGATGGTGGTGCACGGCGCTGCCATCCGGACGGTGCAGGCGGAAGCCGCCGGTAAGGAGTTCACCGGCGTTGTTGGCTGCCGAGCCGGGTGTGCACGGCAGCCTGCCTCCGGTCTGGCAGGCGGCACAGCGGCCGCAGCGGGGGAGGAAGGCCATCACCACCCGGTCACCGGCAACCAGATCATCGACACCCTCCCCGAGGTCCTCCACGATGCCCGCCGCTTCATGGCCCAGCAGCATCGGGAGGGGCCGGATGCGGTTCCCGTCCACCACGGACAGGTCCGAGTGGCAGACCCCCGCGGCCTCCATCCGGACCAGGACCTCGCCGGGGCCGGGTCCGTCCAGCTGCAGCTCCTCGATGGCCAGCGGCCTCGAGGCTGCGTAGGGCCGTGCACGCCCGGACTCGGTGAGCACAGCTCCCGAAATGACAGCTCGCGAAATGACAGTCACATTGCCTCTTTTCCTCGGTGGCAGGTGCGCGTGGCCGCGCCCGGATGTCCTGTGCTGCCTACGCTACGCGGTGCACTCCCATGTACCGGGCCACCCCCTGGACGTGGCATAGGATCCGTAGATGACTTCAGCCCGCCCTGTGACCTTTCCGGTGCCTTCCCCGACAGAAAAGACGGCAGAACCCACGGCACGGGGCCATTGGCGGGTGTTGGAGCCCGGGCAGGTGGCGCAGCTGGTGGTGTTTGACCTGGACGCGGGCGTGGGAGAGGTCCTGTACGAGAGCAGCGACACCCTGTTCGAGGCCCCCAACTGGACCGCCGACGGCAACGCCTTGCTGGTCAACGCGGACGGCCGGATGTATCGGTTGCCGGCGGATGGCGGTGGCGAGCCCACGCTCCTCGACACCGGCAGCGTGCAGGACGCCAACAACGATCACGTGCTGTCGGCCGACGGCAGCCACCTCTACCTGTCCAGCCAGGACGCCCACCTGTATCAGGTTCCGGCCGGTGGGGGCGCGGCCCTGCGGGTCACAGACGACGGTGACGGATTGGGTGCGCGCTATCTGCATGGCATTTCCCCGGATGGTGGCACGCTTGCCTTCATTGGCGCGCCCGCCCCGGGCTCATCCGACCGGGGCGCCCCGGCCGGAGGTCCGTCCGCCTACAACGTCTACACCCTTGACCTGGCCAGCGGTAAGGTCCGTCGGATTACTGACTCGGACCGCGCGCACGACGGATCCGAGTACAGCCCGGACGGCGAATGGATCTACTTCAACTCCGAGCGCGCCTCCAGCACTCCGGGCCACGCGCAGTTGTTTCGGATGCGGCCGGACGGGTCGGACGTTCAGCAGCTCACCGCCGATGAGCGGGTCAACTGGTTTCCGCATCCATCCCCGGATGGCAGCACCCTGCTGTACCTGAGTTACCAGCCGGGAACGCAGGGCCACCCGGCAAACCGCCACGTGGAGCTTCGCCTGGCCGACCCGCTGGCCGGGAATCCCCGGACCGTTGCCACCCTGTTGGGCGGGCAGGGTACGGTCAACGTGAACAGCTGGGCCCCGGATAGCCGCCGGTTTGCCTACGTCGCCTACCCCCTGATGCAGGACTGAGGGGGACTCGCAGGGCCAGCCTAAATCTGTTCCGCGCTGTTCACGCCTCGCTAACGTAGGAGGCATGGAATTCAGATATCTTGGCAACAGCGGACTCAAAGTCTCCGAAATCACCTACGGGAACTGGCTCACCCATGGGTCACAGGTTGAAAACGAGGTCGCCACGCAGTGCGTGCGCGCGGCCCTGGACAGCGGCATCACCAGCTTCGACACCGCCGACGTGTACGCCAACACGGCGGCCGAAACAGTGCTCGGCGAGGCGCTGAAGGGTCAGCGCCGTGAGTCGCTCGAAATTTTCACCAAGGTCTTCGGACCCACCGGCCCCAAGGGCCATAACGACCTGGGACTGTCCCGCAAGCACATCACCGAAGCCGTTCACGGCTCCCTGCGCCGGCTGCAGACGGACTACATCGACCTCTACCAGGCGCACCGTTATGACTATGAGACGCCGCTGGAAGAGACCATGCAGACCTTCGCGGACCTGGTCCGGCAGGGAAAGGTGCTGTACATCGGCGTCAGCGAGTGGACCGAGGACCAGATCCGGGCGGGCGCAGCGCTGGCCAAGGAACTGAAGATCCAACTGATCTCCAACCAGCCGCAATACTCCATGCTGTGGCGTGTCATCGAGGAAAAGGTGGTCCCGGCGTCCGAGGAACTGGGACTCTCGCAGATTGTCTGGTCACCGATTGCCCAGGGCGTCCTCAGCGGCAAGTACCAGCCCGGCCAGCCGGCGCCGGAAGGAAGCCGCGCCACGGACGACAAGGGCGGCGCGAACATGATCAAGCGCTGGATGTCCGACGAGGTGCTCACCGGTGTGCAGAAGCTTCGACCCATCGCCGACGAGGTGGGCCTGGACATGGCCCAGCTGGCCGTGGCCTGGGTGCTGCAGAACCCCAACGTGGCCTCCGCGATCATGGGAGCCTCCCGGCCGGAACAGGTGGCCTCCAACGTCAAGGCCGCCGGCGTCAAGCTTGAGCCTGAAGTGATGGCAAAGATCGACGACGCCATCGGGGCGCTCGCCGAACGGAACCCGGACAAGACCCATGACAGCTCACCCAAGACCCGCGAAGCCTAAGGAAAACCCATGAAGATCGCCCTCACCGGTGGCAGCGGCAAACTTGGCCGCAACGTCCTGAAGTATCTGCAGGACGCCGGCCACGACGTGCTGAACCTGGACCGCGCAGGAACGCGCAGCCCCGGCTTTATCCAGATCGACCTCACCGACTACGGCTCCGTCGTCGACGCCCTGCTGGGCATTGACGACAGGCACACCGGCTTCGACGCCGTCGTGCACTTGGGAGCCATCCCGGCGCCGGGCATCCTGCCGGACGCTACGACGTTCCACAACAACATCCTGTCCACGTACAACGTGTTCCAGGCCGCCCGCCGGGCCGGCATCAAGAAGATCGTCTACGCCTCCAGCGAGACGGTGCTTGGCCTGCCCTTCGACCTTGAACCGCCTTACATTCCGGTGGATGAGGAGTACCCGGCGCGACCGGAGAGCACCTACTCGCTGGTGAAGCACCTTGAGGAGCAGATGGCCATCCAGCTGACGCGCTGGGATCCGGAACTGAGCATCAGCGCGTTCCGGTTCTCCAACGTCATGAACCCGGAGGACTACGCCGCGTTCCCGTCCTTCGATGCGGACCCGCTGCTGCGCAAGTGGAATCTGTGGGGCTACATCGACGCCCGTGACGGAGGCCAGGCGGTGCACCGCGCCCTGGAAAACGCGAAGCCGGGCTTTGAGGCGTACATCATTGCCGCAGCTGACACGGTGATGAGCCGGTCAAGTGCCAGCCTCGCGGCCGAGGTCTTCCCCGGCGTCGAGGTGACCAAGGACGTGGGCGAGCATGAAACGCTGCTCTCCATCGATAAGGCCCGCCGGCTGCTGGGCTTCGAACCCGAGCACAGCTGGCGCGACGCGTCCACCCAGAAGGCCTAGGCAGCACCGGCACCCTTCCTGCCGCCGTCGTCCCGCAGTGCCGGGGCGACGGCGGTCTGGTCTAGGGGCGCGACGGGTGTGGTGCGGGGCGCGACGGCGGTGATGCAGAATGAGCGTATGTGTGGGCGATACGTGATGGCCAAGGCCACCTCCGATCTGGTGGCGGGATTCGGGATTACTGAGACCGTGGGCGAGGAGCCGGGCCCGTCGTGGAACGTGGCACCGACAGACAACGTCCGGATCGTCACCGAGCGGCACCGGCACGATATCGAGCCCGGCAGGCAATTGGCCACGGCCAAGTGGGGCCTGGTTCCGGCCTGGGCGAAGGATCCGAAGATCGGTTCCCGCATGATCAACGCACGGGTGGAAACGATCCTGGAAAAACCTGCCTTCCGGAAGGCTGCGCTGAAGCACCGGGCCCTGGTTCCGGGGGAGGGGTATTACGAATGGCAGAAAACGGCCGACGGAAAAATTCCCACCTACCTGCACGCCGCGGACGACTCGCTGATCGCCTTTGCCGGTCTTTACGAGTTCTGGCCCGATCCCACGCTTCCTGAGGACGATCCCAACAAGTGGCTGATGAGTTGCACCATCATCACCACCACCGCCACCGATGCGCTGGGACACATCCACGACAGGACCCCGCTCATCGTCCCCCCTGACCTGTACGACGACTGGTTGGCGGTGGAGACGCTGGAACGGCAGGACGTCCAGCAACTCCTCGATGCCATGCCGGAGCCGGTCCTGGTTCCACGTGTGGTCAGTGGCAGGGTGAATTCGGTGCGGAACAACGGTCCGGAACTGATCGAACCCGCCGAGCCCCCCGTGCAGGGCACCCTTCTGGGTTGAACCACTGGGGAGTCTGCTGCGTTGTGGCCCCGGACAGCCGACTGGATCCAAGCATCGGTCCACTGGCTGCGTTGCAGCCCCGGACTCAAGCACCGGCGGAAAGCATTGGGAGAAAGACGGTCCGCGACACAAGCCGGGGTCCCGGATTCCCGCCGGTTGGGCTTGCATACTTGTCTCGTGTGGGGATTTTTTGGGAGGCTGCGGGAATGGCTCGACGAGCCTGTGCGGCGACAGTATGTGCCGGCCGTGGTCACGCTGGTGGCAGTGGCCGCGTTCTGGCTGGTGGGGCTGTTCGGCGGGCTTACCGTGCTTCGCGCCCCGCATTCCGCCGTGGTCACACTGGGCTGGCTGTACCTGATGCTGTTTCTCGTAGCAGGCTCCGGCGCGGCATGCTTTTTCGCGGTCACCGATATTGTCCGCCGAGTCCGTTCCCGGCGCCGCTCCCTGCTCTGATACCCCGCAACACCGCCGAGTGTCGAGCTAAGCACCCCTCCGTAACTCCCGCGGCCCCGCAACACCGCCGAGTGTCGACATCAACACCCCTCCATAACTCCCCGCGGCCCCGCAACACCGCCGAGTGTCGAGATAAGCACCAAGCCGAATGGTCCCAACAACTCCCTTCTCCGCGCTATTGCGTCGCAGAAACGTAGTGTGGCGGTGCTTATCTCGACACTCTGCGGGGAGGAGGCGACGGGCTGACGTTGGCCGCAAATCGCTGCCGTCACACCAATTGAGGTGCGCAGCCGCTTGTGCCCGCCGCTGTGCTGAGTGAGGCTGAGGACAGAGCCCGTAGGCGGGATCGGTGAGGAGCGGTAATGAGTGAACAGCAGTTGGTGGCCGACTCCATGGTGGAGCGCCTCCGCCTCTGGGGTGTGGAACGGATTTTCGGTTACAGCGGGGACGGAATCAATACCTTCCTGGGAGCCCTGCGACGTGCCGGAAACAGACCCGAATTCGTTCAGGCACGGCATGAGGAAAACGCCGCCTTCATGGCCGTGGCCCACGCCAAGTATGGAGGAGGAGTGGGGGTGGTCACGGCCACCCAGGGTCCGGGTGCGGTGCATCTGCTGAACGGACTCTATGACGCCAAGCTGGACAGCGTTCCCGTAGTGGCCATCGTGGGGCAGCAGGAGCGCACGGTCCTGGGTTCCCAGTATCAGCAGGAGATCGACCTGCCCACCCTGTTTCACGACGTGGCCGCCCAGTTCTGCCAGCAGGTCTCCACCCCCGAGCAGGTACCCATGGCGCTGGACCGCGCCTTCCGAACCGCGCTGGCTACCCGTTCGCCCTGCGTCGTCATCGTTCCCCACGACCTGCAACAGGAACCCGCCCCCGAGCCGACCCAGGAGCACGGCGTCGTGGTCACGGCACCGCAGTGGAACCGCCCCCGCGTCCTGCCGCAGCCGGACGATCTGCAGGCGGCGGTAAGCCTGCTGCAGGACGGTTCACGGGTCGCACTCCTGGTCGGTCAGGGGGCACGGCAGGCCCAGCAGCAGGTGGTGGACCTCGCCCGCCGGCTGGGTGCCGGCATCGCAACCAGCCTGCTCGGAAAGCCCTACGTGGACGAGTCCCTGCCGTTCGCCTGCGGCGTGATGGGCCATCTCGGCACGCCCGCGAGCGGCTTCCTGCTCGGGTCCTGCGACACGCTGCTGATCGTGGGATCCAATGATCCCTGGACCGAGTTTTATCCGCCTCCCGGAGCGGCCCGTGCCGTGCAGATCGACCTGGACGGACGCAACATCGGCAACCGGTACCCCATCGAGGTCGGCCTGGTCGGTGATGCGGCGGAAACCCTTGACGCGCTGTTGGACCTGTTGCCCGTCCGCGAACCCGGCAACTGGATTCAGCAGGTGGAGGATCGAGTCAGGGCGGGCCGGGACCTGGCCCGCGAGCGGGCCGCAACCCCCGTGCACGGCGTAAACCCGGAGCTCGTGGTGCAGGAAATGGGCGGGCACCTTCCGGCCGATGCGCAGGTGGCGGTCGACGTCGGCAGCAGCGTGTACTGGTACGCACGCCAGCTGCGCCTGCCGAGGGGAGTTCCCGCGCACCTGTCCAGCACCCTGGCCAGCATGGGCTGCGGCGTTCCCTACGGGCTGGCAGCAAAACTGATGGCTCCGCAGCGGCCGGTGGTGGTGCTTTCCGGTGACGGTGCCATGCAGATGGCCGGTGTGGCCGAGCTCATCACCGTATCGCGGCTCTGGCGAAAGTGGGAGGATCCCCGGTTCGTCGTCTGTGTGCTCAATAACCGGGATCTGGCCGAGGTGAGCTGGGAACAGCATGAGATGGAGGGCGACCCCCGCTTCCAGCCAAGTCAGGAGCTGCCAAACTTTCCGTACTCGAAGTACGCCGACCTTTTGGGCCTGAGGGGGCTCGAGGTCACCGAGCCCGGGGGCCTCCCGGCGGCCTGGGCCCTGGCCCTGTCATCCGACCGGCCCGTTGTCCTGGAGGTAGCTTCCGATCCGGACGTTCCACTGCTGCCTCCGTTTCCCGCTGGCGCGGCCAAGCTGGAGTCGATGCGCCAGGGCCTGGCGCAGCAGGGGCCGGGCGGGGAACATGCGCGCCAGCTGTTGGACACATACGCCGAGCAGGAGGAGCGCCTGTTCGGTTCCGGCAGGTCCTAGTCGGGCTGGGGCAGTGCGCGGCTACTGGGGAAGGGCCGTGCCGGTATCGATCCAATGAAACGTCCGGTCCGTGTACACCAGACCTGGATGGGATGACTCTTCCCCGTGGATATCGAGCACGGAGGCGATCACCACGGTGGAGCCCCCGACCGTAGCCTGTTCCAGCGGCCGGCACCGCAGCCAGCGGGTGACCCCTGTCAGCAGCGGTTCCCCGGTGGGCAGTAGTTCCCAGGGGATGTCTCCGTTGAAACGGTTGGACCCTGGCCGGGCAAATCGGCGCGCCGCCTCCAGGTCGTTGCTGTCCAGCAGGTGCACCACAAAGCTGTCGGCACCGGCGATGGTCGCGGCTGAGCCGCTCGCCGCGGACAGGGAGAACACCAGCACAGGCGGTTCCGCTGACACTGAACTAACCGACGACGCCGTCAGCCCCACCGGTCCGGAGGGCCCGCTGGCGGTAATGATGGCTACCCCGGCCGGCTGCCGCCGGAAGACGTTTTTGAACGCCGACGCGAGCGCCGGGTCCGCCACAGTGCCTGGGAAAGTCATTACCTGGTCCAATCAATCGGAAGTGCCGTTGCTCCCACCGTAAAACCTCAACTAAGGTTGAGGTCAAATTGGGGATGGCAAAGGCAGGGTGGAAATGGACGCGGACAGGCCTGAACCGTGGCTGAGTGTCGGGCAGATGGCTGCTCGAAGTGGCGTGCCGGTATCCACGTTGCACTTCTACGAAAAGCGGGGGCTGATTGCCAGCCGGAGGACGCCGGGGAACCAGCGGCGTTATGACCGGTCGATGCTTCGGCGTGTCGCCGTCGTCCGGGCTGCCCAGAGTGCCGGCATTCCACTGACAGCGGTCTCCCGGGCTTTCGATGAACTGCCCCAGGACAGCGTGCCCGGGACGGAAGACTGGCTGCGCCTCTCGGAGGCATGGCGCACGGACATTGACCGGCGATTGGCCCATCTGCAGAACCTCCGCGACCGTTTGGGCGGCTGCATCAGCTGCGGCTGCCTGTCACTGGATGAGTGCGGCTTCGTTAATCCCGGCGATCGGTCCGGGCGGGCGCACAGCGGCGCCGACGTCTGAGGCGCCCCGACCGGTCTGGGCGTGAGCACAGCAGCGCCGACGTTCAAGGGCGTCCGACCGGTCTGGGCGTCCTTAAAACGTCGGCGGGATAGTGGCCTCAGGATTCCGTCGGCTTGCCTGCCACCAGGTGCTGATCAAGCAGTTCGGCCAGATGCAGGCCCGGCCGGTCGGGGTCGAGGTGTTGTACCTGCATGAGGCAGCTGAAGCCGTCGGTCAGGACGGGCTCGCCCGGAACTGTGGCCTCCAAAGCCGGGATCAGCGCCTGCTCGGCGACCTGCATGCTTACCTCGTAGTGGTCGGCCTCAAAGCCGAAGTTGCCCGCGACGCCACAGCAACCCGTGGCTTCCCGAACGGAGGCGACGCCCAGTGAGGTCAGGGCTTGCTTCTGGATACCGGCACCAAAAACGGAGTACTCATGGCAATGCGTCTGGACGGTCACGGACGCGGGAGGGCCGTCCCGCCAATCCGGGTTCCAGCCGGCCTGCACCTGCTCCGTGAGGTACGCGGCAAAGCTGCGGACCCTGTGCGCCACCCGCCGCGCCTGCTCGGTCGGCACCAGCTCCGGAAGGTCCTTGCGCAGCGCGGCAGCACAACTGGGTTCGATGACGACGATTGGCCGTTCCGTCCCGTCGTCCAGGGCCGCCGCCGTGCGGGCCAGGACCTTGCGGGCAGTGCCCAGTTGGCCCGTGGAGATCCACGTCAGGCCACAGCAGGCGGTGGAACTGCAGGTCAGGGGCGCAGCGGGCGTCCCGTCCCCGGCCGTGACGGCCTGCAGCACGCGGGCGGCCGCGCCCGCGACTTGTGGCCGGAAACCACGGGTGAAAGTGTCCACGAACAGGATCGGGCTGTCGGTCCCGACGGCACCTGTTCCCCTGTCCGTCCCGGCGGCAACCGCGTCGGTGCCCGGACGCGTGGCAGCATGCAGTTCCCGCTTCCACGCGCGTGCCGACGCGAAGTCCGGCAGCTTCCGCTTGGTGGTCAGGCCACCCGCGGCGGCGACCAACCGGCCGGCCGGGCTGCGCAGGAGGGCGTTCACCACCGGAGCCAGCCGGCCGGTGACCGCGAGCCAACGGGGGAGCCAGCCGAGGGAGTAGTGCGACAGGGGCCTGAACCTGCCCTCGTAGTAATGGCTGAAGAATTCGGACTTATACGTGGCCATGTCCACTCCGACGGGGCAATCCGAGGAGCAGGCCTTGCAGGACAGGCAAAGGTCCAGTACCTCCCGCACCGCTTCGGACTTCCAGCCCTTCTCGGGCGTTGCGGCTCCCCGGACCATGTCCTGCAGCACGCGGGCCCTGCCCCGGGTGGAGTCCTTCTCGTCCCGGGTGGCGCGATAGCTCGGGCACATGACCCCGCCGCTGTCGGAACGGCACCGTCCGACGCCGATGCAGCCCTGGACCGCACTGACGAAAGCGTCGGGTTGCGGTGCCCCGGCCTTCGTGGCGTGGGCCCGCAGCTCAAAACTGGTTCGCCATTGGCGCTGTGGAACCCCGGAGAGCGCCAGGTCTGCCGTGATGGGCGCCGGGTCTACGATCTGCCCCGGGTTCAGGACGCCGGCCGGATCCCAGATCGCCTTGAACTCGGCGAAGGCCTGCATCATCTCGTTGCTGTACATCAGGGGGAGCAGTGCGGAGCGGGCCCTGCCGTCACCGTGCTCACCCGAGAGCGAGCCGCCGTGCCGGACAACGAGCCGGGCCGCGTCCTTGGTGAAGGCGTCCATTACGTGGCGGCCCTCGTCGCTGCGCAGGTCGAAAGTGATTCTGATGTGCATGCAGCCGGCGCCGAAGTGGCCATACATCACACCGGCGAGGCCATGCCGGTCCAGAAGGGCCCGGAAGTCGGCCAGGTAGTCCGCCAGGTCGCTGGGGGCAACGGCCGAGTCCTCCCACCCGGCCCAGGACTCTCCACCGGTCCGCAGCCGGGCCGCAAGTCCAGCCCCGTCCTCCCGTACCCGCCAGAGGGAGGCACGCTGCGCGGGATCCGGAACGGCGCGGCCGTCCAGCAGGCGTCCGTTGCCGCGCAGGTCATGGATGAGTTGGGTGGCCTGCGCGGCCACGTCGGCCCGGTTCTCGCCGTCGAGGTCCACGAACAGAAAGGCGCCGCCCACCGGCAGTCCGGTGACAGCGCCGGATCCCCGGCGCCACCGCATGGTGTCCACAATGGCTTCGTCCACGCCTTCGATGGCCGCAGGGGAGTAGGCAAGAATGGTGTCGATGTCGCGCGCGGCCTCGACCACATCGGCGTAGCCCAGGCAGACCAGCAGGGCGGCGGGCGCCTTGGGCACCAGCCGCATGCGTGCACCGACGATGACGGCGCAGGTTCCCTCGCTCCCGACCAGCGCCCGCGCCACCGAAAAGCCGTTCTCGCCCAGCAGGTTGCCGAGGTGGAAACCGGAGACCTGCCGGGGAATGCGACCGAGCTCCAGTCGGAAGGCCGCGCGGTTCCGGTCAACCAGCCCCGCCAGGGACGCGCTGAGCCGCCGCGCCGCTTCGACGGCTGCGTGGTCATTCTCGTGGGTGGCCCGCAGTCCGGAGCCGGTGGCGGTCAGGCGGTGCCCGTCGGCGGTGACGAGGTCGATTTCCAGCACATGGTCCGACGTGCGGCCGTGCCGGACGGAGTGATTCCCGCAGGCGTCGTTCCCGAGCGCACCGCCCACTGTCGCGCGGTTGCGGCTGGACGGGTCCGGGGCGAAGGTGAGTCGTCCCTGGGTGGTTGCCTCGGCGTTGGTTGAGAGAGTGCTCAGGATGACGCCCGGCTCGACGCTGACGGTGCGGGAGTCCTCATCGACAGCCAGGATGCGGTCCATGTGCCGGGAAAAGTCCAGCACCACCCCGGTGCCCACGGCGTTGCCGGCCATCGAGGTGCCGCCACCGCGGGGGATCAGGGGGACCGCCGCGGCGGTGCAGAACCGGACTACTGTCACGACGTCGTCGGCGTTGCGTGGAAAGACGACAGCCAGGGGCCGGACCCGGTAGTTGGACGCGTCGTAGGAGTACTCGGAACGACGCCGATCGGAACCGTCAACGTCCAGTCCCTGGTCTGTGAGGGAGCCGACCAGCGACTCGGGAAGTGCCGTTGATGTGCTCATGTATGTCGTCCTGTCCGCTGTGCCGTGATCTTCACCATCCTACGATCGGCATCCCCGCGGTTCCCGCTTGGGCGCCCGTCACTCACATGACGGCGCCAACCTGCCACGGCACAAACTCGTCGTCGCCATAGCCGAAGCTCTCGCTCTTGGTCTGATCGCCGGAGGCGACCTCCAGGAGGCGCAGGAAGATTTCTTCCCCGAGTTCCTCAATAGTGCGGCTCCCCTCGACAATGCTTCCGCAATTGATGTCCATGTCGTCGGTCATGGACTGGTACAGCGCGGTATTGGTTGCCAGTTTGAGGCTGGGGACCGGGGCGCAGCCGAAGGCCGAGCCCCGTCCGGTGGTGAAGCACACGATGTTCGCGCCGCCGGCAACGAGGCCGGTGACCGAGACGGGATCGTAGCCGGGGGTGTCCATGAAGACAAAGCCCTTGCTGGTGATGGGTTCGGCGTATTCGACGACACTCATCAGCGTGGTGGTGCCACCCTTGGCGAGGGCGCCCAGGGACTTTTCCAGGATCGTGGTTAAACCACCTTCCTTGTTGCCGGGGGAAGGGTTGTTGTCCATGGACCCGCCGCTTTGGGCGGTGTAATTCCGCCACCAGTCAATGCGCTCCAGCAGCTTCTCCGCCACGGCGGGGGTTGCGGCCCGGCGGACCAGCAGTTGTTCCGTCCCATAGATTTCCGGGGTCTCGGCCAGGACACCGGTACCGCCTTGCCGGACGAGCCGGTCCACCGCGTTGCCCAACGCAGGATTGGCCGTCAGGCCGGAATAGGAGTCCGAGCCGCCGCAATTGGTGCCAAGGACCAGCTCGGAGGCGGGGACAGTGGTCCGGGAGGCGGAGTTCACCTGGTCGAGCATGGCAGTGAGGTCCCGGATGCCGGCATCGATGGTCTTCGCTGTG
The DNA here is from genome assembly GCA_025465475.1 of Micrococcaceae bacterium. Lineage (GTDB taxonomy): Bacteria > Actinomycetota > Actinomycetes > Actinomycetales > Micrococcaceae > Arthrobacter_M. The sequence continues at coordinate 15,274 of JAODMR010000047.1, read as the reverse complement.
CCGCCCAAAGCCTGGATGGTGGAGTAGACGACGGGCAGATCCGCCCGGATGGGCATGCCCTGGGTCAGGGTCTGGATCTGGTTGCTTTCGCAACCCAGGCCGATGACCAGGAAGCCGCCGAAATTGGGATGGTTCAGGTAGCCGCGCATGGTGCGGCGCAGCAGTTCGATGCCTACCCCGGGGAGGGTCATGCCGCAACCGGTGCCATGGGTCAGGGGTACGACGCCGTCAATGTTGCCGTAGGCGGATAGCACCCCCGATTCCCGGAGTCGCGAAACGATGCGCTTGACCGCTGTGGCGCTGCAGTTGACCGTGCTGAGCACCCCGAGGTAGTTGCGCGTTCCAACCCTGCCGTCGGAGCGGACATAGCCCTGGAAGGTCGCCCGTTCGGCCAGCGGCAGGACCGGTTCCTCTGCGGCTTCGACGCAGTATTCGTAGTTGCGGTCGAACTCCCGGTATTCCAGGTTGTGCAGGTGCACGTGGTGACCGGCGGCGATGGGGGCAGCCGCGAAGCCGATGATCTGCCCGTACCGTCGGACCGGCTCACCGGCAGCGATGTTCCGGAGGGCAACCTTGTGGCCCTGCCGGACATCCGCGGCAAGAGTCACCGTCCCGTCCCCACAAGGAAGGGAAACACCGGCCCGGGTGTCCTGGGCCAGGACAGCCACATCGTCAAGGGAATGAACCCGGATCAGCGGCGAGGGTGCGGAGCGAAGAGGTGTCACGGTGTTCCTTGTCTGCGGAGGGCACAGCGCAAGGGGCAGATAGTCCTGCGCTGCCATTACGCTGTCATACGTGGCCATTCATATCAATAGGCAATATGCTGTTTCATATAGCGAAATGGTCAGTCGGCCTGAACCCGGTCGAGGCGTTCTGTAGGGAGAGGGAACCGGATGAGCGGGGCACGCGAGGAGGACGATTACCACGTCCGGGCGGTGGTGCGCGCCGCAGAACTGCTGCAGCTGATCCGGCGGGCCCCCGGAGAGGCGACGCTTGGGTGGCTGTCCACCGCGTCAGGACTGAGCAAGCCGACCGTCTTCCGCCTGGTGCGGACCCTCATGCACGTGGGGCTCGTGGAGACCGTGCCCCACCGGAACGCCTACCGGCTCGGCGTCCAGTGCGTGGTGCTGGGTCAGTCGTATCTGGAAAATGTCGACATCCTCCGCGAAGCCAGGACGACCCTGGCCGAACTGCGGGACGAGACCACGGAGACCGTCCATCTGGGCGTCCTGGACACGGATGGACGCGTCGTCTATCTGGAAAAGCTGGAAGGCCATCATGCCGTTGGTGTCATGAAGTCCCGGGTCGGAAGGGCCGTGCCTGCCCACTGCACCGGCATCGGCAAAATGCTGTTGGCGTGCCTGCTTCCGGACCTGCCCGTGGCGGCAACGCCGGATGGTCATTTCGAGCGCTTCACACCCGCCACCATCACGGATCCGGACGAACTTTCCACCGAGCTGCAGAGGATTTCCCACCGCGGGTACAGCCTGGACCTGGGCGAACACGAGGAAGGCGTGCAGTGTGTGGCCGTGCCGATCCTGGACAGCACTGGAATGGCTGTCGCCGCCCTGTCCGTCACCGGCCCTGCCAGCCGGTTACCGCTCGACCGGCTGGAACACGACCTGCTGGACAGCGCCCGCGGCGCCGCCGCCACCATCAGCCGACGGCTCGGCCATGTCGCTCCCTGAGTTCCCGTTGCGCCAGACCGCCCCGACCCACCGCCCGAAAGGTGTATCGATGTCCGTTCCCCGCACTGAACCAACGCCCGCCCCCATCCAGGGAACCGCACCTGATCCGGGTACTCCGATCGCTTGGGTCACGGGGGCGACGGGAGGCTTGGGCAGGGCTGCGGCAGTGAACCTTGCCGGACTGGGCTACCGCGTCGTCGTCTCCGGACGTTCGGCTGATCGGATCCAGGCAACGGTCGACGCCGTCGTTGCCGCCGGGGGATCGGCTTATCCGCTGGCCCTGGATGTAACGAACGGCCCTGCTGTCAAGGCGGCGCACAAGGCGATTGAGCGCGACCTGGGCGAAGTCCAGGTGCTCGTTTGCTCGGCGGGAACCAATGTGCCCAACCGTTGGTGGGACAACCTGGACCCGGACGACTTCACCCGGGTGGTGGAAACGAACCTCAACTCCGTGACCCGGTGCGTCGCAGCAGTCCTGCCGGCCATGCGGCGAAATGGCTTCGGACAAATCATCGTGGTCTCCTCCTGGGCGGGGTGGCGGTACATGTCCGGAGCCGGTGCCGCCTATGGTGCCAGCAAGACGGCACTGGGACCACTGGTGGCTTCCATCAATGACCAGGAAGGTCGTCGGGGCATCCGTGCCACGCATCTGTGCCCGGGGGAAGTTGATACGCCCATCCTGCTCACCAAGCCGGTCCCGCCAACCCCCGCTGACATCGCCAGAATGCTCAGGCCCGAGGACGTGGGCTCAGCCATCGGATACATCGTCGGCCTTCCACCACACGTATGCGTCAACGAAATGGTGCTGACACCGGTCTGGAACCGCATGGACGTGGATTACAGCGCCTACCCCGGATGAACCGCCGGGATCCGCAGCGACGGGAGTGGTTGCCCGGATTGCGTCCCTGGCCCGGTATAGGCTGACGTTCACAGCACGACAGCGAACTTACCCCGGACGAATGTACCCATAGGAGGCAATAATGACCGAAGCCAGCACCGGCCCCCAGGAGGGTTCCGTGGACGGCGTTGACGGTGACGACGTCGAGGCCATCCAGCAGGATGACAGCCTGACGGCTGCTGATCGGGTTGACCTCATCGCCAACCAGGTGGTGGCTGAGGAGGAATCCGACGGCCCCGGCCAGAACAACCGGTCCTGACAGGCAGGACGCCGAGCATGACAACAACGATGTCCTCCACCCAGGTGGAACTGGAACTGGCTGCCCTGGTGCCCGCGGGGAAGGTGCTCACCGACGAGCCGTCCCTCTCGCGCTACAGCCACGACGACGCCGAATGGGCTCCGTTCGAGGCGCCCCTGGCGGTGGTTCTCGCCGGAAGCACCGCGGAAGTGGCCGCCGTCGTCCGCTACGCTGCCGACCACGGCCTGTCTGTCGTTCCCCGCGGCGCCGGGACCGGCCTCTCCGGTGGCGCCAACAGCGTGGCCAACTGCATTGTCCTGTCGCTGGAGCTACTGACGGACGTCGTCGAGATCAACGCCGATGAACGCTATGCGGTCGCCCAGGCCGGCGTCATCAATAACGACCTGCGCGCAGCGGTGGCGGTTGCCGGTCTCTGGTACCCGCCGGACCCGGCAAGCTCAGCCATTTCAACCATCGGCGGCAATGCAGCGACCAACGCCGGTGGCATCTGCTGCGTGAAGTATGGGGTCACCCGGGACTACGTGCTCGGCATGACCGTGGTCCTGGCCGACGGCGAAGTGGTCCGTCTTGGCCGCCGGACGGCCAAAGGTGTGACGGGTTACGATCTGGCGGCCTTGATGGTCGGCTCGGAAGGAACGCTTGGCATCATTACGGAGGTGACCGTCAAGCTCCTCCCGCTCGCAGGGCGCGAGGAACGCGGCATCCTGGGCTATTTCCCGTCCCTGACGTCCGCCGGCGAGGCGGTGGCGGCCATCTCCGCTGAAGGCATCATTCCGGCGGCGCTGGAACTCATCGACGCCACGTGCCTGAGGGCGGTGGACCAGTGGCTGGACCTCGGCCTCCCGGAAGATGTCAACGTTCTCCTGCTGGCAAAGACCGATGAGCGCGGAGCGGCCGGCCGGGAGCTGGCGGACGGGATTGCGGACATCTTCCGTGCAGCGGGAGGATTGAACGTTCAGCAGGCGGCCGATCCGGCTGAGGTCGACCGGCTCTTCCTGGCCCGACGCATGGCATACCCGGCGTTGGAACGGTTGGGGCCGGTGTTGACGGAGGACGTGTGCGTACCCCGTTCGGCGGTTCCTGCCATGCTGGCACGTATCCAGGAGTCGGCGGCAAGGCACGACGTCGTTATCGCCAACATCGCGCACGCGGGGGATGGCAATCTGCATCCGCTGATCATTGCCCCGGTGGGTGACCTTCAGGCCAAGGAGCGGGCGAAGGAGGCGTTTGACGAAATCGTCAGTGCGTGCCGCACCCTGGGTGGTACGGTCACCGGCGAACACGGTGTGGGTCTGCTCAAGCTGTCCGGCGCCGCCGAAGAACTGCAGCCGCGCGTTCTCGACCTGCACCAGGCTGTCAAGGACGCCCTGGACCCGAAGGGAATGCTGAACCCCGGCAAGGCGTTCCCGCGGCGTTAGGCTCGGGATCCTAGGCCGCAACGTCGAGTGGGACGCCGGTGAAGTCGGCCAACCGTGCCAGCAGGGAGTCCTGATATTGGTGGTCGCGCACGGCCGGGTGCGGTGTCTGGGTGCGTTGGTGGTACCAGTACCCCCCGCTGGTCAGGGCGCCCGGGTCCCGGCTGGTGGCCAGCCACTCCTGGGTGCGGTGCCCCAGCTGCAGATCGTCCGGCGCCGAGCGGCCACCCATCCGGGTCGGCACCCAGCCCGGGTCCACGGCGTTGCTGAGGATGTCCGGAAAGCGACGGGCGACGGCGGCCGACAGCGCGGTGACCTGCAGTTTGGTTGTCGAGTAGGACGCCGTTCCATGCTGTCCGGTCCAGTCCAGGCCGGTCAGGGCTGTCTCACCGCCGCGGTGCATGCCGCTGCTCAGGTAGATCAGGCGCCGGGGCCCGGGGAGGAGTGCCGTCAGCAGATAGGGGGCCACCACGTTGACGGGCAGCAGGGAGGGACCGCCTAACACGCCCGCGTTATGGATCACCGCGTCGATTCCGCCAATGTCATTCGCCTCGGCCGCGATCCGCCGGACATCAGCGGCATCGGCGAGGTCACCGACCACGCAGGGCGCTCCCTGGTCGATCAGGTGCTGCACGGCGGCCACCCTCGAACGGGAGCGGGCGTGCACGATCACTTCATGTCCCTCCGCGAGCAGTGTCTCCGCCGCAGCAAGTCCCAGTCCGGCCGCGGAGCCTGTAATGAAAACACGCACCGGTCAAGCCTCCTGTTTAGGGTGAGAGCAGCAGTCTAGTGATGACCTGCTCCACGCGGGCACGTTGGGCCGCGTTCAATCCCCGGATCGGCAGGGGCAGGCAGTTCTCCGGTGCCAGCCGGAGCGACTCGGCAATTGCGGCGACGACCCTGAGACTACCGCCGAACTCCGCAAAGAGCTGCCACAGCGGCGCAAGCCGATCCGACTCTGCCAGGGCCGCAACCGGGTTCCCGGCAAGCGCTGCCCGCGTCATTCGCAGGGCTGGGCCGGGAAGGGTGCCACCTATTACCGAGTACCAGGCGTCGCAGCCGGCGTTGAGGCCGTGAACCGCTACCGGGTCACCGGAAACACCGATGGTGACATGATCCGGCACCACCTTCCGAATCCCCTGTACCCTGGCATGTGCTGCAGAGGGCTCGACGGGAACGCCTGGGATTTTAATGGACGCGACGCCGGGCAACGCCGCGATCCGCCCGTACAGGTCCGTGGTGAATGTGAAGTGGGTCGTGCTGGGGTTGTCATACACGATAACTGGCAACGAGGACAGCTCGGTTACGGTCTTGAATAGTTCGAAAACATCGCGATGGGTCAGCGGCTGATAGGTCATCGGCGCCAACATCACTGCGTCAGCACCGGCCTTTTCAGCGTTGATGACATTGGACACCACGGCTGACGTTCGCAGTGCTCCCACACCGACAAACACTGGAATCCCCTCGGCGTGCTCGACCGCAAGCTCCACCGCGCGTCGTCGTTCGTTTTCGCTGAGGTAGGCGTACGAGCCCGTCGATCCCACTGCAGTTATGGAGTCGACCCCTGCGGCCGCCAGCCGCCGAATCGAGCGGATGAAAGCTTCCTCATCAATGGCGTCATCGGTCAGAGGTGTAAGTGGGAACGCGCTCAATCCACCGAACATGCCTTTGCTGCTCCTTGTTCATCGTTCGTCCGCTCCGGTTGCCGGGCGGAGTCTGGGGTGGGTCACAACCCTCCCATGTTTGTGGCGGTCAGGAAGTTCCGGCCGGCGTCGGGGCGACGGCTTGACCGGCGTCGTGGACCCGTTGGCCGCCGCGTTGAGCTGCCGCGCCGGCGAGGACCACCAGGAAGATGCCAACGGTCTGAAAAGGAGATGGCATCTGGTGAAGTACCAGCATGCCCAGAAGCACCCCGAACGCCGGCTCAAGGGCCATCAGCGTTCCGAACGCCGTATGGGTCATGCGCCTTAGGGCCAGCATTTCCAGCATGAACGGAAGCACTGGTGCCAGAAACGCAAGTCCAACCGCAACTCCGAGCACGCCGCCACTGACCTGTCCTGCCACAGACGGGATGCCGACGGCGGCGGTCAGGACAGCGGCGATCGGAATGGTCATCGCGAGCCCGCTGACGCCTGAGAACGTTTCGCCAATCCTCTGGGTGAGGAGGATGTAGACGCCCCATCCTGCGCCGGAGAGGACGGCAAATCCGATTCCAGCGATATTTACCTGGCCGTGCCATGGCTCCGCCAGTAGCACCACTCCGGCAAGGGCGAGCGCCGGCCAGGCAAGCATGCGGCGATCGGGGCTGCGGAGGGCCGCCACCGAGAGTGGCCCCAGGAACTCGATCGCGACTGCTGTGCCGAGAGGTATGCGGTCGATGGCAGCGAGGAACGCCACTGACATCAACCCGGTGGCGGCCCCAAGGCCAACGATTGTTGGCAGGTCACGGCGCCGCACGGAGCGCAGGGGCGGACGCACCACCGCGAGGAGAATTACTGCCCCCATGGTGAGTTTCAGCCACGCTGTTCCCGTCGCTCCGGCGATGGCGATCAGGTTGACCGACAGGGCCGAGCTCAATTGAATGGAGAGCATCGCCGTGACGGCCATGGTCCACGGCGGAAGAGCTGAGCCGGTTCTCAGTCCGTAACCCAGGAGTCCCCGCAGGAAACGGATCCTAGGCACGGGGATCCTCGGGGCGGTGCCCGGAGCCCACCCCGGGTTCGAAGACCGCCAGGGAAAACCTGGCCGGCCTTACTCCATGGTTCGCGTAGGAATGCCCTACATCGCCGGGGAACGCGACGGCGTCGCCGGGTTCAAGGGTGACCGCTTGCTCGTCGACCACCACCACGATCGTTCCCTGTTGGACCTGGAGGAGTTCCTTGGTGCCCGGCGCGTGGGGTTCGCTGACGTGCTGGTCCGCGGGGTTCAGGGTCCAGTCCCAGAGCTCGACAACGTCCGGTGGTTCAGTGCCCGCTACCAGTACTCCACGACCGCCGGCATCGCTGGTCCATAGCGCCGCACCGCCCCCTTGCCGCGTGACCTGCAACAGCGGCTGTGGCTTCGGGATCTCGACCAAGGCAGGCAGTCCGATTCCCAGTGCATCGCTGATTCTCAGCAGTGTCCCCACACTGGGATTCACCACGCCCTGCTCCACATTGACAACCATTCTGCGGCTGACACCCGCCGATTCGGCCAGCTCATCGAGTGTCCAGCCGCGTCTCTGCCGCTCGAGTCTGACCCTTATGCCGATGGCCGATGCCAAGGAAGCCGTCCCGTGATCCATGAGTGCAGTTTACTGCACTAAAAGTGCAGTGCGGTAGCCCCCTGGGGGAGGAGCATCATGCGAGGTGGCGTGCCAAGGCCTCGAGCAGGCCCCGGCTTCCTTCCTCGCGGTTTGGTCCGTCGGCCCAGAACTGATCGAAAAAGACCCCATGTTCGGTGTGAGTGAAACGTGTGCCTTCCTCGACCTGCTCGAACTCGAAGGACGCCACTGACGTGGACATGTGGATTCCGTCAAGCCACATGTCGTACGTCGTGACGATGCGGACGTGCTCAACGATGTCGGTGTACCTGGCCTCGTACCGCGACACCGGGCCGCCGTGGAATGTCCCCTCGTCGACGTCGTGACCGCCGACGCGGAAGTCGAACGCCCACTCGCCGGGCTCAACGGCGTCGCCGCCGCCGAACCAATGCACTTTCTGGTCCTCTTTCGCAAAGGCGTCCCAAACGCGCTCGACGGGAACGGGGTAGTCGCGGGTCAGGGTGAACTCCGCGCGCGCGAGTCGGCGTTCGATGGTCACGTCCCGGGCCCTAGCGGGCGAAGGTGACGTGGATCGTGCCGCTCTCCGACACTTCCGACGTCACCTTGTGGGTGAGGTCAAGCCCGGCCAGGTCGTCCCAGAGCCGGTTTCCGCGACCGAGGAGGATCGGGGCGACCATCAGGTGCAACTCGTCGACCAGGCCGGCGCGCAGGAAGTCGCGTGCCGTTCCGACTCCGCCGCCAACCCGCACGTCCAGGCCACCGGCGGCTTGCGTCGCCTCGGCGAGCACATCCTCGATGGCGCCGCTGCGGAAGTGGAAGGTCGTTCCTCCCTGCATCGGGATCGACGGACGGGGTGCGGTGTGAGTGAGGACGTAGACCGGGACTCCGAACGGCGGTTGGTCACCCCACCAGCCCTTCCAGTCCGGGTCGTCGGGAAACGTGTGCAGGCCGAACATTGTCGCGCCCATAATTTCGGCACCGACGCCCTCGAAGAACGAGGCGGTGTAGGAGTCGTCGATGCCTGTCGTTCCGGCGCCGGTGGTGTCCCCGAAGACGCGCTTGCGAAAGGTGCGGGTGCCGATGTGGGCCGTCGTGAGGCGGCCCCAATCCTCGCCCATGGGGTTGTCAGGTGCATGGTTGGTCGTGGAGGTATAGCCGTCCAGGGAGGTGAACAGGTCAATGCGAACGCGGGTCATGTCAGGTCTCCTTTGGGGTGGTGCGAGCCAGGTGGATGCCGAGGCGGTCGGCCTGGCGTTCTGCGGGGGTCCGCTGCTCGCCGAGCCACAGGTGCAGTACGTCCAAGGAGCCAGGCCGCAGGCTCACGGTGCGGACGCGCCCTTGTTTCTGGGACGTGAGCAGACCCGCGTTCTCGAGGACACGCAGGTGCTGCAGAAGGGACGGCAATGCCATCGAGAACGGTTCCGCGAGTTCGGACACCACCGCTGGGCACCTGACCAGGCGTTCAACGATGGCCCGCCGCGTGGGATCCGCCAGTGCGCGGAGGACGGCATCGAGCTCGTCGTAATACTTAGGCACATGCCTAACTATTGCCGGTCAACCAGGATTCGTCAACGGGTCCGGTGAGCCTGGCGTCGCTGCCTGACAGCCCGTCAGCCTGCCGCCAGGGCGGCAGGGCTGGGTGCACGGCCGCTGGAGCCGCGGATGACCAGTTCCGTCGACAACTCGCTGCGCCCCGGCGGAACGGGCGTGCCGCCCAGGCGTGCGAGTATCTCGTTGATGGCTGCCTCACCGGATGCCCGCAGGGGGGACTTGATGGTGGAGAGCGGGGGTGTGGTGAAGTCGGACCCGAAGATGTTGTCGAAACCGACAATGGACAGCGCGTCAGGGACCTGAACGCCGGCCTGCTGAAGCTCCTGCATCAACCCGATGGCCATCAGGTCGTTGTAGCAGATGAACGCCGTGGCGTTACTGGCAAGGACCGTGGGTGCCGCCCGCCGCCCGCCCTCGATGGTGGGGATACCGCACTCAATTTTCGTCAGGCTGAGGTTTGACCATTCGCAACGGGCGCTAATGCTGTCCCAGCGAAGTGCCGACATCCAGGAGCGGTCGGGCCCGGACACGTACGCCAGGGAGGTGTGGCCCATGCTGGCGAGATGACGCACGGCGTCGGTGACGCCGGCATCGATATTGGCAACCACGGACGGGACGCCGGCAACTTCCCTATTGATCACCACGACGGGCTTTTTCGCAGCAACGTCCTGGATCTCGGTGTCTGCCAGCCGGGGACTGGCAAGGATGACGCCGTCCACCGTGGTCAGCATCCGGCGGGCAATGAGCAGTTCCTTCTCGGCCGATTCCGCTGATTCGGCCAGGACCAACGTGTATCCAAGGACCGCGGCCGCACCCTCGGCGCCGCGGATGACGTCGAAGTACGCCGGGTTGGTGATGTCGGAGACAATAAGGCCGACGGTACTCGTCCGGCCGGTGGGCAGCGCCCGGGCAAGGGGGTTGGCGCGGTAATTCAACTGCGCCGCGACGTCCTCGATTTTCTTTTGTGTCCGGGCGCTGACCCGGCCTGCGTTGCTTAGCGCCCGCGAGACTGTTGAAGGATGTACGCCTGCCAGCTCGGCAACGTCATAGATGGTGACGGATGCTCCCTGGCCGGCCGCGGGAATCCCGCTCCGCACCCCGGCAACTTCCTCCTCGTTCATCCCGCCCCTTTTCCCGCCCCGCCCAGCCGTACGGCCGTCAGCGGCTGCCCGGGTGGCCGCTGACGGGCCGCTGATCGATTGTTAAACCTCCGCGAATGAGAGACTGCGTTTCGCCCACTCATACGACATCTTATGGGACTCGTAAAGGGAGTCGACGCTTGGCCGATCCACCTCGATCATGTAGTCGCCGTCGTAGTCTGCAGGCATGGCGGCGAGGACGGCGTCGAAATCGAGGACCCCCAATCCCGGCTCAGCCCACAAGCGCTTGGTGGCCGCGACCTCAAAGTAGCCCATTCCCTGCCGTGCCTGCGGGTCAAGGTAATCCGGGAAGAGGTCCTTGATGTGGATTCCTCCGATCCGGTCGGCGTAGCGGCGGATCATGTCCGCCGGATCCATGCCGGCCCAGCGCAGGTGTCCGGTGTCGGGCCCGAAGCCAATGACGTCCTTGCCGAGAGTGTCCAGCAGGGCGGTGATTTCTGCCTCAGTTTCGAAGACACCGCCCACGTGGGAATGGTGCAGGGGGCGTAGGCCCTCCGCCTGCAGCACCTCACAGACACGTCCGGCGTTTTCGATCGCCAGCTGGAGCCGATCCTGACGAAAGTCTGCTCCAACGCCCGGTTGGGCGCGCCGTGCGGGCAGGGACATGGACGACACCATGGTCCTGTCCAGCCCCAGCGCCAGCTGGTCTGCCGCGAACGCCTTGGCGCGTTCGATTTCGGCCGTGATTTCGATGGTTTCATCGAAGGGGGAGTTGAACAGGCTCAGGGCAGGTGCCAGACCGTAACCGCTGATCCAGTCAGCGTACTCGGCGGCGGTCATGCCTTCGGGCACATCGGCCTTCACCGCGCTGAACCCGATGTCCTGAAAATCCCTGAACGCCTGTTCAAACACTTCCCTGGACTTGTCGTTGCGGCCATCCCGGGACCAATAGGGGATGGGGTTCGCCGCGACCTTGGGTTTCCGGCGATTTGGTGTGGCGCTCATTGCTGGTCCTCTTCCTGGGTGGCTGCAGTTTCTTCCGTCAGGCTCACCGGCCTGCCGGTTCGTGCCGATTCGTACGCACCAACGATGACGCTGATGGACTGCCGGTTCTCGGCCAGCCCCACGCGCAGGTCCTCGTCACCGCGCAGGGCAGCCAGGAAGTTCCGGTATTGGAGGGCGTGGGCGTTGGAGAGCTGGCTGGGGTCCGCCCCTGCTGCCGGACCAGACGTCTCTCCCTGAAGGTAGCGGTCGACCTGATTGGTTCCGGTCTTGGCGCCAAAGAACTTCTCGGCAGCCTGCTCATCAGCCGGCGTGGTGTGGATGTAGGTCAGCTGGTCATTGTCGATCACCGCGGAGCCCTTGCTGCCGTGCACCTGCAGCCGTGCGCTCATTCCCGGAAATGCGGCCGTGGATCCGTGCAGCACGCCGAGCGCACCACTTTCGAATTTCACCACGCCGACGGCGATGTCCTCCACTTCGATGCGGTCGTGGGCAAGGCATGCGGTGTAAGCGAAAACCTCGACAGGCTTGCCAAGGGCTGCCACCAGCAGGTCGACGGTGTGAACTCCCTGGTTCATGAGGGCGCCGCCCCCGTCCAGCGCCCAGGTGCCGCGCCACTCGCCGGAGTCGTAGTAGCTCTGCCCGCGCCACCAGTCAATGGACGCTATTCCCGAGGTCAGCCGGCCAAGTTCGCCCCGCTGGATGGCCTGCAGCACAATGTCGGTGGACGCATCGAAGCGGTGTTGGGAAATGACTGTCACCAGGGTTCCGGCTTCCCGCTGCGCAGCGATGATCTCGTCAGTCTTTGCCAGGGTCACTTCGGCGGGCTTTTCGATGACCACGTGCTTGCCGGCCCGCAGCGCCTGGATGGCTATTTCGCCATGGATTCCGGTCGGGGTGCAGACGGCCACGGCGTCAAAGTCCTCGTTGCTGAGGGCGTCGGCCAGGGACGTGTAGACGGCGGCACCGTGTTCGGCTGCCGCCTTTTCTGCCTTTGCCTTCTCGGTGTCGATGACGGCCACCAGCTGCACCTGGTCGCTGAGGTCAGCCATCACTTGGACGTGGCGGTTGCCGATTATCCCGGCGCCGACAATGGCGAACCGGACTTTTCCGTTGGTGCTCATGGGATGAGGCACTCCTGTCTGGTGATGGGAGGAGAGGGCGCCGGAACCGTGCCGGCGAAAGCTGGATCAGTCAGCCCGACGCGGAGCGGGCGACAGGGTGGGACCCGTGAACGGAAGTCTATCCGCACCTTTCGGTCCGCGACAACCGCTTGCGCAAAGTTGCAAGAATTTGCTTTCTACCCCTTGACCCGCTCGAATTTCCCTCCCTAGAGTTGCCACGAGCAAGTGAAAGCGCTTTCCAATCGGCGGCGCTCAGGTCAAAGGAGACTAATTGTGAAATGGAACCGGATCAGTGCTGCGGTCGCAGTGTCTACGGCCCTGGCGCTCAGCATGGCGGGCTGCGGCGGTGCAGGCGGGGGTTCCGGGTCGGCTGCGAATGCCGGCTCCGGCAAGGACGCGGCCACAGCGACGGGAACCATCCGCGTACTGACCCCGAGCTACCCGGCGGACAATGCCGGCAAGGCCGCCTTCCAAAAGGTGGTGGACGAGTTCCACAAGACCTACCCAAAGATGGAGGTCCAGCCGGATTACGCCACCTACGCGAACCTGAATGAGAAGATCTCCACCTCGATCGCCGGTGGTGGCGGTTACGACGTGATCGTCAGCGGTGTCGGCTGGATCCAGCCCCTGGCTTCGAAGGGACTCTTCGCCGACTTGTCCGAATTCGGCATCACCCAGGCGGCGCTGGCGGACAAGGTGGCTCCGGCCCTGGTGCCGCCCTCCACTTACAAGGACAAGGTCTACGGCTTCCCGTTCATTATCGACGCCCGGGCCATTGGGTTCCGAAAGAGCGCCTTCCAGCAGGCCGGGCTCGATCCCGCAAAGCCACCGACCACATTTGAGGACATCAAGGCAGCCGCCGAAAAACTCACCGTACGGGACGCCTCCGGCAAGATCACCAAGCCCGGCTTCGACTTCAACACCTCTCCGGGTAACTACCGGCAGGCGTTCATTCATCTGTTGGCTTCAACGGGAACCCCGCTGTACAAGGACGACAAGCCGAACTTCAACAACGACAACGGCGTCAAAGTGCTCGAGTGGATGAAGAGCATGATCGGCAACGTCGAGGAGTTCGGACAGCAGAACGCAGCCAAGACACCGCTCGTCATGACGAACGAGGCCGCCATGGGATTCGTCAAGAGCTCCGAAAACTGCACTGATTCGGGCGTTGGACAGGCTAACTGCGACGATCTTGGGTTCGTCCTTCCCGACAACGGAAAGGAAGCGGAAATGGCCGGCGGTGATATTGCCTCGGTCGGCGCCAAGAGCAAGAACAAGGATGCCGCCTGGGCGTTCGTCGAAGCCATGACGAAACCCGAGAGTGAGAATGACGGCGCCGTCATCGGCAACAAGATCCCGGCAGCCAAGGACATGCCAGCCACCAGCAGCTCGCTGGGCAACCCCTTGGCCAAGTTCGCATCGGAACACTTGACCGAGGCCATCTACGAGGGCGGCCCCGCCAACTGGCTTTCCTTCCGGGCCGACTTCGGCACCATCATCGACCAGGTGCTGCTGGGTAAGATCTCCGCCAAGGACGGTCTGACCCAGATCGAAAACAAGGCCCTGTCCGCGAAATGACCACCGACACGACAAACCCGGTCGAAGTCATCACCGGAGGCCGCCGGGCTGAAACTCCCCGCGGACGCAGGGGGTCGGTGAACCGGAACCAGAAACGCGCTGGCTGGTGGTTCCTGGCTCCGGCCCTGGTGCACTCCTTTGTCTTTGCAGTGATCCCCACAATTGCTGTGGTGGTCCTCAGCTTTTCCGATTACAGCTTTAGCGGCGAGACGGCCTGGGTCGGGTTTGGAAACTTCACCGACCTGCTCAAAGATGGCGCCTTCCGGGCTGCCTTCGGCAACACCGTCCTGTATGGAATCGTCGTCGTGCCGGTTGCCATGGTCATCGCTCTGCTCGTGGCACTGGGACTGAACCAGAAGGTCCGCGGTATCGGGTTCTTCCGCACCGCTTTCTACATTCCCACCGTCACGGCTAGCGTGGCCGTCGGCGTCGTCTGGCTGTGGATCTTCAATCCTGGGTCCGGCCTGGCGAACGCGGTCCTGAGCCTGTTCGGCATCGCTCCGGCATCCTGGCTGGTGAGCCCTGAACTGGCTTTGCCGTCCCTGATGATCATCGGGATCTGGCAGGGCATCGGGGCAAAGATGATCATCTATCTGGCGGCGCTTCAGGGAGTCCCGCAGCAGCTGGTCGAAGCGGCAACGATCGACGGGGCGGGTAAGTGGAAGGTGTTCTGGAATGTCACCTGGCCGTCCCTGGGCCCCGCACAGTTTTTCGTGCTCATCACCTCGATCGTGTCGACCTTCCAGGTCTTTGACCTGGTCTACGTGACGACGAAAGGCGGTCCCGGGACATCCACGAACGTCCTGGTCTTTGACATCTACAACAACGCGTTCCAGGCACTCCACTTGGGATACGCCTCCGCGGAAACGGTGATCATGATGCTGCTGATCGGTGCATTCCTCATCGTGGGACGACGACTCCAGGGAGCGAACAACCTTGACTAGCTACAAGACCAAGTCCGTCGCCGGAAAGACAGCGCTCTATGTGGCCCTGACCATCGGCGGAATCCTGATGATCGCCCCCTTCGTGTGGATGCTGCTCAGCGCGCTGAAGAGTAACGCGCAGATGTCGACCTTCTCGTGGCTGCCGCAGGACTTCCTGTGGAGCAACTTCGCCGATGCGATGCGGGCGGCCCCGTTCCTCACGTACTTCCGGAACAGCCTCATCATCGCCGTCGGAGAAACCGCGTTCACCCTGGTGGTGTGCACCATGGCCGGGTATGCCCTGGCCAAGATGCCCGTCCGGGGAGCCAAGCATCTGCTGAACTACTTCATCGTGCTGCTGATGGTTCCGTTCCAGCTGATCCTGGTGCCCTTGTTCCTGATCGTGAAGTTCATCCCGCTGGCCGGCGGGAATGACCTTTTCGGCCAGGGCGGAAACGGATGGCTTGATTCCTG
>JAODMR010000020.1 GCA_025465475.1 Micrococcaceae bacterium | reverse complement strand
GTTTGCGGCAGCGACGTCCACTACTACGAACACGGCAGGATCGGCGACTATGTGGTGGACCACCCGCTGATCCTCGGCCACGAGCTCTCCGGCCGGATCGCCGCCGTCGGCAGCGCCGTTGACCCCGGTCGTATCGGCAAGCGAGTGGCCGTCGAGCCCCAGCGCCCGTGCCGCAAGTGCAAGCAGTGCAAGGCCGGCCGCTACAACCTGTGCCCGGACATCGAGTTCTACGCCACCCCGCCGATCGACGGCGCCTTCGCTGAATACGTGACCATCCAGGGCGACTTCGCCTACGACATCCCGGACGCTGTCAGCGACGAAGCAGCCGCCCTCATCGAGCCGCTCTCCGTCGGGCTCTGGGCCTGTGAGCGCGCGGGCATCAAGCCAGGCAGCCGGGTGCTGATCGCCGGCGCCGGACCGATCGGCATCATCACCGCCCAGGCCGCCCGGGCTTTCGGTGCCACCGAGATCTACGTCAGCGACATCGCCGAAGACCGTCTGGCCTTCGCGTTGGAACACGGAGCGACCCACGCCCTCAACGCCCGGACGGACAGCGTCGAAGGTCTCGACGTGGATGCGTTCATCGACGCCTCGGGCGCCCCTCAGGCCGTCCGGTCCGGTATCAAAGCCGTGGCGCCGGCCGGCCGCGTGATCCTGGTGGGTCTCGGGGCCGACGACGTAGAACTCCCCGTCTCCTACATCCAGAACCGGGAAATCTGGCTCTCCGGCGTGTTCCGCTACACCAACACCTGGCCGCTTGCCATCCAGCTAATCGCCGACGGCAAAGTGGACCTTGACGTCCTGGTCACCGGAAAGTTCGCCCTGGCCGACTCAGAAGGGGCGCTGAACGCGGGCAAAGAGCCCGGCCAGCTCAAGGCCGTTGTTTATCCGGGGCGCTAATACACGCCCTTGACGCCGGGCGGTACGCATGTCCGGCCGCCGCCCGGCGGACAGAATCTTCCCCGCCCTGTCTGGGCAATACTGCAAGGAAGCAGCCATGCCAGCTATTGAACCCACCCCCAAATCCCGCCTTGGCGCCCCGAACACCGTTCTGACAATCGTCGGCGAATCCCTTGTCGACATCATCAGCGACCCTCACCGGCCGTCGGCTGTCCAGGTCCACCCTGGCGGGAGCCCGCTGAACGTGGCGGTCGGCGCGGCTCGTCTGGGGCTGCAGACGACGCTCGTGACCCACTTTGCCGCAGACCCGTACGGGCTCCTGATCGAAGAACACCTGGTATCGAACGGCGTAAATGTGATCAACGGCGGAACTAAGCCGACATCGAGGGCTATCGCCACCTTGGGACCGGATGGCGCCGCCGAGTACACCTTCGCCATCACGTGGGAAATCAATGGAGGTTCCCTGCCTGCCCTTGCCGCCGTCGAAGCCTCCACCCACGTCCACGCCGGGTCCATTGCCACGGTGCTACCTCCCGGCGACCAGGCCACGCTTGTCCTCGTGGAGGCCGCCCGGGAGCACGCTACCATCAGTTACGACCCGAACTGCCGGCCCGCGATCAGCCCGGACGCAGCCTGGGCGCGTGGGCAGGCCGAACGCTTCGTGGCCGCGAGTGACGTCGTCAAGGCCAGCGACGAAGACTTGAGTTGGCTCTACCCGGACCGGTCACCGGAGGAAACACTGGAAGCGTGGTTGGAACTTGGACCGGCCATCCTAGCCTTGACCCGCGGAGCGTCCGGCCCGGTCATCGTCTCCCGCGACGGGCGGGTAGAGATGGCAGCCGAAGCCATCACGGTGGCTGACACCGTGGGCGCGGGCGATTCGTTCATGGCCGGACTGGTCTCCGGGCTCGCCCAACTTGGAGCGCTCGGACTCCGAGGCAGAGACCGGCTGCAAACCCTGAACCTGGATGAGCTCCATGCCGTCGCTGCATACGCCAACCGCGCCGCCGGCATCACCTGCTCCCGGCAGGGCGCAAATCCGCCACGAGCGGCCGAGCTCGGCCCTCTTACCGCCCCGTCACCTGCCTAGGAGCGCTGACACATCATGCAACCCCTCAGAAACTCCACGTTGGCCTCGTTTCCGGCAAACCTCGCCACCCCCGGCTACGACCGCTCCGGCCTTACCGCCTTCATCTTCCACTTCGGTGTAGGTGGTTTCCACCGTGCCCACCAGGCCATGTACCTGGACCGGCTGATGAACGCCGGCCACGCGTTGGACTGGGCCATCTGCGGCGTCGGCGTCCTTCCCGGTGACGCCCGCATGAAGCAGGTGATGGACAGTCAGGACTGCCTTTACACCCTGGTGGTGAAGCACCCGGACGGAACCAGGGAAGGGCGGGTCATCGGCTCCATCATCGAGTACCTCTTCGCACCCGATGACCCCGACGCCGTCATCGAGAGGATGGCATCGGCTGAAATCCGGATCGTCTCCCTCACCGTCACCGAGGGCGGCTACAACTTCCACCACGTCACCGGGGAATTCAATGCGGAGAACCGGGACGTACTCCATGACCTGAAGCCTGGCGCGTTACCGCGCACAACCTTCGGCCTCGTCACCGATGCGCTCATCAGGCGACGTGAACGCGGGCTGGCCCCCTTCACCGTGATGTCCTGTGACAACATCCAGGGCAACGGCGACGTCGCCCGCCGGATGTTCACCGCCTATGCGAACCTCAAAGACCCTGACCTGGGCACCTGGGTCGCGGAGAATGTTCCCTTCCCCAACAGCATGGTGGACCGCATCACCCCGGTCACCACGGACACGGATCGGAAGACCGTCAGCGCAGAATTCGGACTGGAGGACGCCTGGCCGGTCGTGTGTGAGCCGTTCGAGCAATGGGTACTTGAAGACCAGTTCAGCCTCGGACGGCCCCCGTTTGAGGACGCCGGAGTGCAGCTTGTTGAGGACGTGGAACCGTACGAGCTGATGAAGCTGCGGCTTCTGAACGCCAGTCACCAGGGCATGTGCTATTTCGGCTACCTTGCCGGCTACCGCTACGCCCACGAGGTCGCTCAGGACCATTTGTTCGCGCAGTTCCTGTTCGACTACATGGACAAGGAAGCCACACCCACGCTCCAGCCAGTCCCGGGTATCGACCTCGATGCCTACAAACGGACCCTGATCGAACGGTTCTCCAACGAACATGTCCGGGACACCCTGGCCCGGCTTTGTGCCGAAAGCTCCGACCGAATCCCCAAATGGCTGCTGCCGGTCATCCGCACCAATCTCGCCAGGGGCGGCGATGTCAGCCGCTCGGCGGCCATCGTGGCGAGCTGGGCCCGCTACGCCGAAGGCGTCGATGAGCAAGGAAACCCCATCGACGTGGTCGATCGGCTGAAGGAACCGCTGACGGCGGCCGCCGCACGGCAACGTAAGGAACCGCTGGCCTTTCTTGCCGACCGGGACGTCTTCGGAGACCTTATCGACAACGAAGCCTTCGTCGCCGCCTACACCCGGACCCTGAATCATCTGCACAGCGGCGGGGCCCGGTCCGCCCTGGAAGCCCTCAGGTCCCGTTCCTAGGCTTCGCGAAACTACGTCCCGAAAGAAGGCAACGATGCCCCTGGTAGCCGGTGTGGACAGCTCCACGCAGTCCTGCAAGATTGTCATTCGGGACGCCGACACCGGCGTCCTGCTCCGCCACGGCTCGGCACCACACCCCGAAGGTACCGAAGTCGACCCCGAGGCGTGGTGGTCCGCCCTTCAACGGGACATGCAAATGGCCGGCGGGATTGACGACGTTGCGGCGGTTTCGGTCGGCGCCCAACAGCACGGCATGGTCTGTCTGGATGCCGAGGGAGGAGTGGTCCGTCCTGCCCTGCTGTGGAATGACACCCGCTCCGCCGCCGCCGCGCAGGCTCTCATTCTCGAAGCCGGGTCCGACGGTGGCCGCCACTGGGCTGAGGCGACGGGCACAGTTCCGGTTGCCTCGCTCACCTCCACCAAGCTGCGCTGGCTGGCGGACACTGAACCCGACAATGCCGCCCGAACGGCTGCCGTTTGTCTCCCGCATGACTGGCTCAGCTGGCGGCTGGCCGGGTACGGGCCCGGCAGCGGCAGTGCGGGGATCAGTGCCCTCTGCACAGACAGGTCCGATGCCTCAGGCACCGGATACTGGTCGCCCGCCACCGGCCGATACCTGCCCGACGTCCTCAAAAAAACCCTGGGACATGTGCCGGCCCTGCCGCGGGTTCTGGGCCCGCTGGACTCAGGGCCTAAGACCCCGGCCGGGGCCGTGATCGGGGCCGGCGCAGGAGACAATGCAGCCGCCGCCCTCGGCGTCAACGCCCAACTGGGCGACGTCGTCGTTTCCGTGGGCACGTCCGGCACCGTGTTCGCCGTGGCCGACCGGCCCGTCGCGGACCGTACCGGGCTGGTGGCCGGTTTCGCCGACGCACAAGGTTATTTCCTGCCGCTGGTGTGTACGTTGAACGCCTCTCGCGTGCTGGACGCCACCGCACGCGTGCTCGGAGTGGATCACTTCGAGCTGTCGCGCCTGGCCCAGTCGGCGCCGGCCGGAGCCGCCGGACTGATTCTCGTGCCCTACTTCGAGGGCGAACGGACCCCAAATCTTCCCGACGCCACCGGATCACTGCACGGCATGACGCTTGCCAACTTCACCCCGGCCAACCTTGCCCGGGCTGCTGTTGAGGGCGTGGCGGGCTCCCTGGCAGATGGGGTGAAAGCCCTTACGGATCTCGGCATCCCCGCCCGGCGCGTCATCCTTATCGGGGGCGGCGCACGCTCGGTGGCGCTGCGGCACGCCGCCGCAGCGGTCCTTGGACTCCCTGTCGCCGTGCCCGAACCCGGGGAATACGTCGCCGACGGTGCGGCTCGGCAGGCAGCAGGCGCGCTCCTCGG
>JAODMR010000017.1 GCA_025465475.1 Micrococcaceae bacterium | reverse complement strand
GTCGTCGAGCCTGTCGAGACGCACGATCGTCGAGCCTGTCGAGACGAGGCCGGTCGTCGAGAGACGGATCTCGACAAGCTCGATCAACGAGGCCGCCTGTCGAGACGAGGCCGGATCTCGACAAGCTCGATCAACGGGGCCTGTCGAGACGAGCCCGGTCGTCGAGCCTGTCGAGACGGGGCCTGATCTCGACAAGCTCGATCAACGGGGGACGGATCTCGACGGGCCCGATCACCGGGATCTCGACAGGATCGATCAACGGCTCGATCAACGAGGGCGATCAGCGGAGGATGGCGGCGCCTTGGGCGGGGAGGGTCAACTTGCCGTTGGTGAGGCCGGCGTCGACGGTCGCGAACAGGACCGTCGCGGCGTCAACCGGCAGGGTCTGGTCCGTGTCCGAGAAGTTGCACGCGATGCTGACCCTCCCTTCGGCTGTGGTGCGGTGCAGCACCAGCCAGCGGTCCGACTCGCTGAACTCGACGTCCACGTCCAAGAAGGAGGTGCTGTTCAGTTCCGGGGTGGCCCGGCGCAGTGCCAGCAGGTCCCGGTACGTCTCCAGCAGACGCGCGTGCTCGCCCTCGGAGGCCTCCGCCCAGTTGAGCTTGGAGCGGGTGAACGTTTTCGGATCCTGTGGGTCGGGCACGACGGCGGGGTCCCAGCCCATCTTCGCGAACTCGGCGATGCGTCCTTCCGCTGTCGCCTTGCCCAGCTCCGGCTCCGGATGCGAGGTGAAGAACTGCCACGGCGTGCTGGCAGCGAATTCCTCGCCCATGAACAGCATCGGCGTGAACGGTCCCGCCAGGTTCAGCACGGCTGCCAGGGCCAGCTGGTTGTAGCCCAGCTTTGCGCTGAGCCGGTCGCCGGTGGCCCGGTTGCCGATCTGGTCGTGGTTCTGGATGCAGACCACCAACTGCCAGGTCGCCACGGACCGGACGTCGATCGGACGTCCGTGGTGCCGGCCCCGGAAGGTGGACAGCGAACCGTCGTGGTAGAAACCCTTGGTCAGCACCTTGGCAAGCGCGGCAATGGAATCGAAGTCCGCGTAGTAGCCCTCGTTTTCGCCGGTGACGTTGACGTGCACGGCGTGGTGGAAGTCGTCGCTCCACTGCCCGGTCAGGCCGTACCCGTTGGCGGCCCGGGGGTAGAGCAGCCGCGGATCATTGAGGTCGGACTCAGCGATCAGGAACAGGGGCTTGCCCAGCTGCGCGGAAAGCGCGTCGGTGCGTTGCGCCATTTCCTCCAACAGGTGTACCGCGCGGGTGTCGCTGAGGGCATGCACCGCGTCCAGGCGCAGACCGTCCACGTGGAAGTTCCGCATCCAGCCCAGTGCGTTCTCCAGAATGTAATCCCGCACCGGATCGGAGTTCTCGCCGTCCAGGTTCAGTGAATCACCCCAGGTGTTGCCGGACCCCGAGTTGAGGTAGGGGCCAAAGCGGGACAGGTAGTTCCCGCTGGGACCCAAGTGGTTGTACACGACGTCCTGGATGACGCCCAGGCCGCGCTGGTGGGCCGCATCGACGAAGCGCTGGTACGCCTCCGGGCCGCCATACTGCTCCTGGACGGCATACCAGAGTACGCCGTCGTAGCCCCAGTTGTGGGTGCCGTTGAAGGCATTGACGGGCAGCAGTTCCAGGAAGTCCACGCCCAGCTGCACCAGGTAATCCAGCTTGCCGATTGCCGCATCGAGCGTTCCTTCGGGCGTGAACGTGCCCAGGTGCAGCTCGTAGATTGACCCGCCGGCCAGTTGCCGGCCCTTCCACTGCCCGTCGCTCCACCGGTAGGCCGTGGGGTCAAACGTCCGCGATAGTTCGTGGACGCCTGCCGGTTGGCGGCGGGACCGCGGGTCAGGCAGCGGGTGGTCCTCGTCATCCAGCAGGTACCCGTAGTCAATCTCGGCGGCCTCGGGGGCGGCCGAGGCCTCGGTCAATCCCCACCAGCCCTCCTGGCCGGAATGTTCACCGGCGTCCAGGGGGGCGAGCGGGAACTTGTCGCCGCCCGCGAGCAGGGTCACTGATTGTGCTTCAGGGGCCCAGACGTCAAACCGCGTGGCCGCATAGGTCCTGGTGCTCATCGCTGATCTCCTTCATTGCCGTGGTTATCCGCGTTCGTGTCGGTGGCCAGCAGGGCCACCGGGTACTGCTGCAAGAGTTCAGCCACCGCTGTGCGTCCTGCCGGGTAGCTGCTGCCGCTCAGGACGTCGGTGACGGGGTAGGGCAGTTCCAGCGTGGTGCCCGACCAGCCGGTGCCGTCCAAGCCCCGGGGCAGCCGGGTGGTGACCGTGATGGCGCCACCGCGGTCAAAAGCGAGCACGTGGGCGGCGGCCGGGCCGTCTGCCGCCAGTCCTGTGTACGACGTGAACAGGTCCGGCCGGTCCCGCCGCAGGCGCAGCGCCCGGGAGGTGACCAGCAGCTTGGCTTCGTCGTCAGTGGCCGACGGCGTGGCGCCGTCGTCGAGGTCCTGCAGAATGCGGGACCGAAGCGCGAAGTCGATCGGCCGGCGGTTGTCCGGGTCGGTCAGGGACTGCTCCCACAGTTCACTGCCCTGGTAAATGTCAGGGACGCCGGGGGCCGTGAGCTGGATCATTTTGGCGCTGAGCGCGTTGCTGGTCCAATGCCGGCGGAGGGTTTCGACGAAGTCGCTGATCAGGGTGCCGATCTCCGGAACGTCGAAGACGGCGTCGACCAGGGCAGTGAGGGCTTTTTCGAACTCCTCGTTCTGGTCAGTCCACGTGGTGGAGTTGCCTGCTTCGCGGGCCGCCTTCTCGGCGTAGCCCTGGAGCCGTTGCCGATCGATGGGCCAGGCGCCCACCGTTGATTGCCACAGCAGGTTGGCCAGCGGCCCGTCCGGGAGCGGCGCCAGTTCCTGCAGCCGGGAGATCAGGGCTGCCCATTCCTTCGGATATTCGGAGATCAGCGAAATCCTTGCCCGGACGTCCTCACCACGCTTGGTGTCATGGGTGCTGAGGGCGTTCATGGCCAGCGGCTCGCGCTGCTGCCGCTCCGCCATGAAGGCGTGGAACTGCTCCGGTGTCCGGGACCACATGGACGGATCGGCGCCCACCTCGGTCAGGGACGTCAACCGGGTGTACCGATAAAAGGCGCAGTCCTCCACGCCCTTGGCCATCACCATGCCGGAGGTCTGCTGGAACCGGGTGGCCAGTTGGTCCGATC
Organism: Micrococcaceae bacterium; assembly: GCA_025465475.1. GTDB lineage: Bacteria > Actinomycetota > Actinomycetes > Actinomycetales > Micrococcaceae > Arthrobacter_M. The sequence continues at coordinate 2,227 of JAODMR010000017.1, read as the reverse complement.
CGGTGCCGGTCGCTGTGGCCTCCGGTGCATCACCGGCCTGTCCGGAGAGCAGGGGCAGCAGGACGTCCACCGTGGCTGCCAGTTCCGGCCGTCGACGGCGGGAGGCTTGCGCTGCCGCTTCCAGGTGTTCGACGCCGAAGGGCAGGTAGGTACGGTAGACGTCGAAGTTGCTGATGATTTCGGCCAGCGCGTCAACGGCCGCTTCGGGCTCCAGCCCGGTGCCCTCCGGAATCAGCCGCGACAGCCGACGGATTTCCGAGTTGAGGATGCCGTCGGTGACCTCCCGTTTGGTGCCGTGAATCATCTCGGCGTAGTCGCAGGGGCCGCCCCGGAGTTCGGCGTCCAGCGCGGTGAGGGGCTCCTCGCCGGCGGGGTCGACGAAGATCCGGTCGACCTGGGCCAGCGCGTCGTAGCCGGTGGTTCCCTCGGTGGCGAACTCCGGCGGCATCACTTCTCCGGGTTCCAGGATCTTCTCGACCAGCACATACGCCCCACCGGAGCCGGCCTTAAGGCGCTCCAGGTATCCGGCAGGGTCGGCCAGTCCGTCGGGGTGGTCGACCCGCAACCCGTCGACCCAGCCCCGTCGAACCCAGCTGAGGATCTGTTCGTGGGATTCGTCGAACACCCAGGGAACCTCAACGCGCAGTCCCGCCAAGGTGTTGACGGCAAAAAAGCGCCGATAGTTCAGGTCGGTGTCCGCCCGCCTCCAGTCGACCAGTTCGTAATGCTGCCGGCCGTGCACTGTCACGGCGTCGGCTCCGTCGTCCGCGCTTCCCTCGGCCAACGGGAACCGGTGGTCGTAGTAGTGCAGTTCGTCCCCGACGACTTTCAGGGAGGCGACGTCGTCGGCTGAGCCGAGCACGGGAAGCAGGATGCGCCCCTTGCCGGCGGCCCAGTCGACGTCGAACGCTTCCGCGTACCGGGAGCCCTGTCCTTCCTTCAGCAGCGACCACCACCACGGGTTTTGCGCCGGGGTGGCTACACCCATGTGGTTGGGCACGATGTCCACGAGCACGCCCATGCCGGCGGCGTGGGCGGCCGTGGCAACGGCTTCCAGGCCGGCCTCTCCGCCGCGGGCCGGGTCCACGGCGGAAAGGTCGACGACGTCGTACCCGTGATCCGAGCCTTCTTCAGCAGTCAGCAGCGGTGACAGGTAGACCCAGTCAGCCCCGAGGTCCGACAGGTACTGCACCTGGCGCTGGGCATCCTGCAGGGTGAAAGTCGACCGGATCTGCAGGCGGTACGTCGATACTGGCGTTCTCATGGGAGCACTCTCTTGTTACGGGGCAGGCTGTGACGGGGCAGTCCTGTTACAGACAGGACGGGGTCGGGCAAGGCGGGTGCGGTTCCCCTGATCAGCTGGTGGCAGCTGTTTCCGGCAGGACGTCGGTACCGGTTCCGGCGCGGACAGCCAGGGAAGCGGCGACACTGTGGTCCGGTTCCTCTTCAGGTCCGGTGTTGGCCCGCAGCACGACCAGGGACTTGGCCTCCACTTCCAGCACCTTGCCGGCGCTGGGTGGCTTGCTGTCGGTGAGTTTTCCGGCGGTGTCGATGACGACTTCCCACAGCTTGGAGTACTCGGCCGGGGGCAGCGTGAAGCTGACCGGTTCAGCGTCGGCGTTGAAGTACAGCAGGAAGTTGACGTCGCTGATGCGCCGTCCGCGGGTGTCGACGCCGCGGATGCCGTCGCCGTTGAGGAACACTCCGATGGCCCGGCCGAAACCGGCGTCCCAGTCCTCCGGCAGCATCTCCTTGCCTTCAGCGTTCAGCCAGACGATGTCGGGCAGTTTCTCGCCCTCGCCACGGCGCACCGGCCGGCCGTCAAAGAACCGGCTCCGGCGGAACGTGGGATGGTCCGCCCGTAGCTTGGTGACAGCGGCGGTGAACTCGACCAACGGCTGGTCAGCCTTATCCCAGTGCACCCAGCTCAGCTCGGAATCCTGGGCGTAGGTGTTGTTGTTGCCCTGCTGGGTCCGGCCCAGCTCGTCACCGTGCAGCAGCATCGGCACGCCCTGCGACAGAAAGAGGGTTGCCAGGATGTTGCGCTGCTGTCGGGCACGCAGTGCCAGCACCTCCGGATTGTCGGTGGGGCCTTCCACACCGCAGTTCCAGGACCGGTTGTGGGACTCGCCGTCGTTGTTGTTTTCCCCGTTGGCCTCGTTGTGCTTCTCGTTGTAGGACACCAGGTCGGACAGGGTGAACCCGTCATGCGCGGTGACGAAGTTGA
>JAODMR010000145.1 GCA_025465475.1 Micrococcaceae bacterium | reverse complement strand
GTGTCGAACGCAACATTGACGGTGGCGTCCCAGCGCTGCTTCTCGGCTGCGATCTGCTCTTCCAAATCAGCACCGATCCGGTAGCCGCCCAGTGCCTTGTTCAGCTTGACCAGGGCCTTGCGGGCGTCCGCGACGATCGGCAGGGTGGTGCCGTGCTTGTATGCGTCGATCGGGGCGACATTGATGTTGATGAACTTCACGTCCGGGTTCTGGAACGCGGTCCGGGAGGCGGTGGTGAAGTCCTCGTACCGGGTGCCGATCCCGATGATCAGGTCCGCATCGGCAGCGATGGCGTTCGCCGCCGTCGTGCCCGTGGAACCGATCGCGCCCAAGGAGAACTGGTGGTCCCAGGGCAGCACGCCGACGCCAGCCTGGGTGTTGCCCACCGGAATCCCCGTAAGCTCGACGAACCTGGCGAGCTCGTCATTCGCGTAGGCGTAGAGCACGCCGCCGCCGGCAATGATTAGCGGCCGCTTCGCGGCGCGGATGGCCTCGGCGGCGCGGCGGATGTCCTCGTCGTCGGCGTCGGGGCGGCGGATGCGCCATTCGCGTTCAGCCAGGAACTCAGCGGGCACGTCGAAAGCCTCGGCCTGGACATCCTGGGGCAACGAGATAGTGACCGCGCCGGTTTCGGCCGGGTCCGTCAGGACGCGGAGTCCGTGGTGGAACGCGGAGAACAGCTGCTCCGGGCGGTTAACCCGGTCGAAGAACTTAGACAGCGGCCGGAAGGCGTCATTGACCGTGAGGTCGTAGGCGTAGGGCTGTTCAAGCTGCTGCAGTACCGGGTCCGCTGCGCGGGTGGCGAAGGTGTCGCTCGGCAGCAGCAGTACCGGCAGCCGGTTGGTGGTGGCCAGCGCGGCACCGGTCAGCAGGTTCGATGAGCCCGGGCCGATCGAGGTGCTGATGGCGAACGTCTGCCGGCGGCGGGTGTGCCGCGCGTAGCCCACGGCCTGGTGTACCTGGGCCTGCTCGTTGCGGCCCTGGTAGTAGGGCATGATCGTCGGGTTGAGGTGCTGGTACTGCTTCAGAGCCTGCCCGACGCCGGCCACGTTGCCGTGCCCAAAGATGCCGAACGTTCCCGGGATCAGGCGCTCGCGATACTCCTGCGTCCCGATGCGGTCCACTGTGTACTGCTTGGAGAGGTATTCGACGACAGCCTGGGCCACGGTCATTCTGCGCGTTGCAGTTCGCACTTTGGTTACTCCGATACTTTCAAGGGCGACTTGGTGTTGAGCAGGGAGGCAGCCGTGGTGACGGCGCCGGCGACATCCCCGTCCTGGGGGTAGAGCAGGGTCCGCCCCACGGTGAGGCCCTGGACACCGGGCAAGGCCAGTGCGGCCTGCCAGCTTTTGAAGACCTCATCCTGGGTCCCTTTGGGGTCTCCTCCCAGCAGGACTGTGGGCATGGTGGTGGCGGCCATTACGCGTTCCATCTCGGCCACTACCGGCACTTTCATCCAGGTGTAGGCGCTGGTGGAGCCGAGGCCTTCCGCGATGGCGATGGACTTGATAACGGCGTTGGTGGAGAGGTCATTGCGGACCCGCCCGTTTTCGCGGACTGAGAGGAAGGGTTCCACCATGGCGATCAGCTTGCGCTCCGCAAGGGAATCGATGGCCTTCGCAGTGGCTTCGAGAGTAGCCACAGTGTCCGGGTCTCCCAGGCAAATGCGGGTCAGCATCTTGCCGCCGTCCGCGCCGAGGGCTTCCAACGCCGCAGCGGTGTGCCCGGTGAAGCGGTCATCGAGCTCATTGACCAGCCCGGAAAGGCCGCCGCGGTTCATCGAACCGAATACCAGCTTGCCCTCCAGAGCACCGAGCAGCAGCAGGTCGTCCATGATGTCCGGGGATGCCAAGACGCCGTCTACGGCCGGGTTGGCCAGGGCGATCTGGAGCCGGTCCAGGAGCTGGCGCCGGTCCGCCATTGCCACCGGGTCCGAACCGACGGCGAGGGCGCCGCGGGCCGGGTGGTCGGCTGCCACGATGAAGTTCTGGTGGCCGGACTTGACACCCGGGTGGCGGCGGCGGGCCTTCGCGGCGCGAGCCACGGCGTCCGGGTCCTCCACGCGAATGGTACTCAGGTGCTGGTAACGGCGAGGATCGTCGTCCACGGCGAAACCGAACGAGGCGGGTGCCGTGCCCGACTTGGAAACGTTGATGCTCACAGCGCTGCTCCTTCGGTGGCGAACTGACCGGGAACCAGACGGCCGCGTTGGGCCAGCAGCGAGATAACCTCGTCCGGCGTGGGCATGGCATCGGCACAGGAGAGGCGGGAAGCCACGATGGCACCCGCTGCGTTCGCGTAGTCCAGGACCTGCGCCAGAGGCCAGCCCGAGAGCAAACCGTGGCAGAAAGCGCCACCGAAGGAGTCGCCAGCACCCAGGCCGTTGAGCGTCTCCACGGGCACCGGTGCAGAAACGACACGCTCGGTGCGGGTCTTTGCCATGACGCCTTCAGGGCCGAGCTTGACGACGGCGATCTCCACGCCGGCGGCCAAAAGCCGGTCTGCCTGCTCATCGGGGGTGCCCTCCCCTACTGCCACGGCGCATACCTTGTCGTTGCCGATCGCGACGGTGACGTGTGGCAGGATCTTCGCAATCTCAGCCCGGGCTTCCTCTTCCGATGCCCAGAACATGGGTCGGTAATCGAGGTCGAGGATCGTATACTGGCCAGTCCTCAGCCGGTCACGGTTCCTTGCCTCGTGAGCTTTGATGTGCGCTCCGCGGCTGGGCTCCTGGCAGAGGCCGGTCACCGTGGACCAAAAGATGTGGGCCTCCCGAACGGCGTCCAAGTCCAGCTCTTCGGCCTTGATCTGCAAGTCCGGGGCAGTCGGGAACCGGCCGTAAAAATACAGCGGGAAGTCCTCCGGCGGCCGGATCGCACAGAACGTGACAGCCGTCGGATACTCCTTGACGGGCGAAACGAAGACGTCATCGACGTTGTATTTGTGCAGTTCCCGGTGCAGGTAAGTGCCGAAGGCGTCATCTCCCGTGCGGGTGATGACGCCGGCCCGGCGGCCATGCCTTGCGGCGGCAACAGCTACGTTGGACGGGGAACCGCCCAGGTATTTCCCGAAGGACGTAACGTCCTCCAGGCCAACCCCGATGTCGTTCGGGTAAATATCA
>JAODMR010000131.1 GCA_025465475.1 Micrococcaceae bacterium | reverse complement strand
CGCAGGACCGGGCCGGCGCCTCCTCGTTGTACAACGTCTTCAATCTGGTCAGTACGCGCATCAGCGGTCGGGCCCTCAGCCTGGGAACCGTCAATATCCTGGCCCTTAGCCTGTTCGCCTGTATCGCAGGAGGGATTTGCTGGTTGGCGCTGGCAGCTGGCCGGCGCCCCAGGGTCGCCCAGCTGTCCTATCTGCTTGTTGCCGGCTACACGGTCGTGGACAAGCACGCGGCCCCGCAGCACGCCGTCTGGTTGCTGCCGCTGTTGGTGCTGTCCCTGCCCCAAACCCGGACGGTACTGCTATGGCAGGCGGCCCAGTTGGCCGGTTTCGTGGCTCTGCAGCTGTTCCTCAGCCGCGAACTGGGCGGGATCAGCACCAATCACGCCATCGATATGCCGTACTTCGCGTTCGCCGTACTGGTGCAGCACCTCGCCACGCTGGTCACCATGGTGTTGGTGGTCCGCGCGATAATGCATCCGGAAAGGGACCCTGTCCGGCGGGCGGGAGCTGATGATCCGCAGGCTGGCCCGCTGGACGAGGCTCCTGACCGGCTGACCGTGAAGCCGCTTTACCGCCGGAGTCCTCGGGTAGCCTTGGAGTCTGCGTCGACCAGCCAACCCCAAGGAGACAAGCCGCGGTGAGTGCCGAGCATTACCGGATCGAAGAACTGACCCCCGAGGGCTTTGACCGGCTGATAGGGCTCCACCCGAAAAATGCTGTCCCGCTTGAACAGACACCGGCCTGGGCCGAGTTTGAGCGCCGGACCGGGCGCCAGCCGTACGGGATCTTCGCCTACTTCGACGACGGACCCCGGAACCAGGGTGCCCGCCCCGGCTCCGACGACGGCGGCGCCGGGGATTTCCGGGACGGCGAGGAGGGGCCTCTGGTGGCCATCGCCAGTTACCTCCACTCCACCAGGCGGCTGCGGGAATCGATGGTCGTCGTCAATGGGCCCGTCTGGTTCGCCGACCGCACTCCGAGGGCCGAGCAGCGACTGTTGGGCACCATCCGGGCGCAGTTTCGGAACGACCCTGACGTCACGCCCGTCTTCGCCCGGCTTCAGGTGCAGCACTCGCTGCCCGGTGTCGCCAAGGCCCTGGAACCTGGGTGGTACGACAGGGAGATCGTCGTCGACCTCAGCCAGGATGAGAAAAGCATGCTGGCAGGATTCCGTCCCAACGCCCGGCAAGCCATCCGTAAGGCAGGCCGGGCCGGCATAACCGTGCGCGTCGTGGAGCGGGCTGACCGGCAGGAACTGTTTCGACAGAAGCTGTTTCCCATCCTCGAGGAGACCGCCAGCCGCGACGGTTTCTCGTCGTTCAGCTCAAGCTATTACGAAACCCTCCTTGAGGCGCTGGAGGATTACACCGAACTCCTGGTCGCGGAGCTTGAGGGCGTACCCATCAGTTGGCTCATCACCACTGAATACCGGGGCTACGCTGTGTACTACTTTGCAGCCAGCTCCGCGGAGGCCCGTCGGACGTTTGCGCCTTACCTGCTCCTTTGGGAGAGTTTCCGCATGCTCAAATCACGGGGAAACACGAGTTGCGGCCTGACGGGCATAGTCAGTGAAACCTATCCGTCCCTGGCCAACGTGACCACGTTCAAGCGCAATTTCTCCAAAGACGTGGTGGTCCTGCCGACCACGTTCGATGTTCCCCTGCGGCCAGGGCGCTACGCCGCGCTTGCGCTCGCGCTGCGGGTGCGCCGGAACGGCCCGCCCACTGTGCGGCAGTTCGCTTCCCGGATGAGATCAGTGGCGGCGCGTACGGGATCCCGTCGAGCAAAGGATGCAGTTCATGATTGATGCAGCAATCGTCGGATCGGGTCCAAACGGGCTGTCAGCGGCAGTCACCCTGGCCCGTGCGGGCCTGAAAGTCCGCGTCTACGAAAAAGAATCGACCATTGGCGGGGGTGCGCGCAGTTCCGAATTGACGCTCCCGGGCTTCCTGCACGATGTCTGTTCCGCCATCCATCCGATGGCTTTGGCCTCGCCGTTTTTCCAGGAATTCGAGCTGCACAAGCGCATCCGGCTGGCGGTTCCGGAGATCTCTTTCGCCCATCCCTTGGATGGCGGTCGCGCGGGCTTCGCCTACCGGGACCTGGACCGGACGGCGCGGAACCTTGGACGGGACGGCAAAGAGTACAAACGGCTGATGGAGCCCCTGGTCCAGCACCTGGACGGTATTACTGACTTCACCCAGCATCAGTTACTGCGCCTTCCCAAAGACCTTGTAGCCACCGTTTTGTATGGTCTGCGAACTTTGGAACAGGGCTCACCGCTGTGGAACCTGCGGTTCCGGGAGGATCTGGCTCCTGCGCTGATCTCCGGCGCCAACGCGCACTCGGTCGGCACCATGCCCGGCCTCTCCACCGGTGGGGCGGGCATGCTCCTGATCGCCCATGCCCACGGAAGGGGGTGGCCCGTCCCGATTGGTTGTTCCCAGGCCATTGCCGACGCGATGGCGGCGGACCTGCTAGCTCATGGCGGCGAGATAGTGCTCAATACCACCATCGAGTCCCTTGATGAGGCCCGGGGTGGAACGGGAGCACGGGCGGTGCTGCTCGACGTGTCGGCGGCTGGCCTCGCCCAGATTGCCGGCTCCGATCTGCCCACCAACTATCTGCAAAAACTCGGCACGTTCCGCTACGGCAATGCTGCCAGCAAGGTCGACTTCGCGCTGTCGGAGCCTGTGCCGTGGGCAAACCCGGAACTGGGTATGTCCCCAACAGTCCATTTGGGTGGCACCAGGGCTGCCGTGGCCCGCGCCGAGGCGGAGGTGGCTGCCGGCAAGCATCCGACGGACCCGTATGTGCTGGCGAGCCAGCCCTCCCCGTTCGATCCTGGCCGCTCACCGGAAGGTAAGCACATCCTGTGGACCTACACCCACGTTCCGGCCGGTTCCACCAAGGACATGACCGAGACGATCACGGCCCAGGTGGAACGCTTTGCGCCCGGCTTTCGGGACGTGATCCTGGCCAGCAGTTCCATAACCGCCCAGGAATACAGCCAGTACAACCCCAACTATGTCGGTGGGGATTTCAGTGCCGGGGAGGTGTCGCTCCGCCAGCTGTTCAAGCGGCCGGTGGTGTCGCCCAATCCGTGGCGTACACCGGCCAAGGGCGTTTACCTTTGCTCGTCGTCGACGCCGCCCGGCCCTGCCGTGCACGGGCTGTGCGGCTGGTACGCGGCCAGGAGCGCGCTGAAGGACATCTTCCACTTACCCTCGCCCGCGCTGGGCGTTTAGGCGTTCCTGGCGGACTCCCGACGGCGGCGAAGCCAGGAGAGGGCCCCGTCGATGGTGCTGTCCCGCAGGAAGATCACGTCCGCGGCCACCATGGCCAGGGAAAACACGCTCAGGCCCAGGAATATGCCGATGCCGGCATGCATGCCGATCATGCCCAGGACCGCTAACTTGCGGGTCCAGCGGTTGAGCAGCAATAGCGGGAAAATGACCTGGATCGCCACTGACCCCCAGCTGATCAGATGGACCATCATGTCGTTGCTGACGAGCAGGCTGTTCAGCGCGGGCCAGGGACTGAAGTTTTCCGAGTGCATTGGATAGTAGATGGCGGTGCCGTTCTGCCATAACGGCCCGCGGGCCTTTGCGACCCCCGCGATCAGGTAGATGATGATCACCTGTGCACCGATCGCCACAACCGCCAGGTTGTGCACGATGGTCCCGAACCAGGCGGGCACAAGAGCCCGCCGGGGCCCGGTCCGTTCTGTGATGCGGCGCCTCCGACGGGCGTCGAGTGACCATTTGAGCGAACCGTCGGTGAAAAGGCTGTAGATCAGCATGATCCGCATGGCGTTGTCAGCGGAGTCGGAGGATGTCGGTCCCAGCGCGGCAAGGGAGGTGAACATCAGCAGCGTGACCAGAGTGACGAAGCGCGTTCGCCAGCCCAACACCATCAGCGCCCCAAAGACGGCAAACACGATCAGCTTGGCTGCCAGGAGCGGGTCCGGGTCTCCGGCGCCAAAGAAGCGGAACAACCAGAAGTTCCAGATGCTGTCGTCCCGGTACGGTTGCGCCCACCCGGACGCTGTACCCCAGATGTACCTGCGGTCGCCGAAGTTCGTGACGACGATGGCCATGGCGCACAGGCCCAGCAGGATGCGCAGAATGGAAGTACCGTATTGGGCGCGCTTGCCGTCAATGATCCAGGACTCGACCCGTCCGGCGACGCTCAGTCGCTCGCCGCCCGGGTGAGCGCCGGTCGCGTGGGCCGGCAGGGCGGAATCAGTTGTTGCCATTGGTTGCTACCGCCTCTGTTCCGTACATGTCTGCTATGGCGCTCAGGTCCATGCCCGGGACGTGCACGGCCTGGCGCCATCCCGGCTCGTACTCTGAGACCTTAACCTGGTAATTCGCGTTGTTCCGCTCTGCGTAGGGCATGACCGGAATCGTACGAATCCTGGCTTGCACGGCCGTCACGTCGTTCCCCCAACGAGCCAGGGCAACAGAACTGATCATCGACGTCAGGGCCGATTCGTCCTTGAGGAACTGTTCGACGGCGTCAGCCCCGGAGCCTTGGGCCGCGACGGACAAGTCGCTCCGCATGGCGTTCTGCCAGTCCGGCCCGGTGTAGGACTTCGACGGGACCGATTGCAGCTCCTCCGGCAGGAGGCCGGCAGAAACCTGGTAGTGGGAGGTCAATTGGAAGTTGGTCAGATACAGCCGTGAGGGAACCGGATGATGCAGGATTGATCGGTCGACGTCCGCCTGGGAGACGTTGAACCAATCGGTGTCCTTGCCGTCAACGTTCGCCCGGATCAGCAACTCGGTGTCCGCGGCGATGGGGTCAGGGGCAAAGACGGACCAGTACTGCTTGAACAGCGGATTCATGTAGGAGGACACGGTTCCCCGACCGACGATACTTGCCAGTTGGGTTGAGCCGCTCAGATAGATGACCGTGGCGAGTCCGTGCCAGAGAAGCACGAGCGCCAGGACTGCTCCCACCACACGAACCACTATCGGGCGTTTTTTCATAGTGTCGCTGCACGATCCTGGCGTCCCACGACGCGTGGACAGTGCAGCTCCTCCTCTTTGTCTAGGCTGAATTTCAGTATCGCACGGGCCGTTTGGCGCACCATTGGGGCCACGCCGCCACGGTTTCGGCTCGGTCGGCGCATGGCGGTTGGATACCGGGCTCGCCGCCACGTAGGTAGCCCTCACGGGGAAAAATACTCTCTTTCAGGAAGCAGGCACGACGCGTACGCTACGTACTACCGTTCGTTGTCCCAGCAGGAGCCTCATCTGTGTCTGAGCCCCCCTCCCCGCCTTGGCGCCGCAAAAGCAGCCTAATTGCCCTTTGGGCGGTTCTGTTGAGTGTGGAGCTGCTTAGTGTGGAAATGGTGGGCACCGTGCCGCAGGCAGCAGCGCAAGCGGATGGGAAGTCAGCCGTTACCTGGCGAACCAACGGCCAACAGGCCACCGTCGCGTGGGAGCCGAAGCCGCTCGGCGGAATTTACACTCCAGCCGGAACGTCCATGGTGTTCGTCAGTAGTTCCATCGTTTCGCTACCGGCGCCGCAGCAGGACCTCGAGCTGCAGGCGAACCCACCGGACCTGCCCGGACCGACACCTGCTGCTGCGGACGGGGAGGAACTGTCCCCGGAAGGTTCATCAGTCCAAGCGGCACTCCTCCGCGCGTCTTATGCCGGCCTTGGCACGTCTTATGTATGGGGCGGCACCAGCAAGACTCTTGGATGGGACTGCTCGGGCTTCGTCCAGTGGGTTTACCGCCAGGCGGGACTGTCTCTTCCCCGGACCGAGCAATGGCGGGGTTTGCAAGTAACCGACCACCCCGCGCCGGGGGATTTGGTGGCACAAAATCCTGATGGGGTACATCACTGGTCACACGTTGGCGTATATGTCGGAGCAGGAATGATGATCAGTGCACTGAACCCGCAAGTGGGCACCGTCCTGTTGCCGACCTGGGCAACCGGAACCTCAACATATTTCACCGCATTGCCTCGCGGGACAGCTGCGGATGCCCTGAATGGAACACCTGCGCTGTCACTGCCGACCGCGCCCACGCCATCCGTCCCGGATCCGTCACCGGAACCTGCGACTCCAGATCCGGCGCCCTTGCCGTCACCGACTCCTACGCCGAGCCCGTCACCGAGCCCCACTCCGACTCCTACGCCGAGCCCGTCACCGAGTCCGGCGCCGCCGTCACCGAGCCCCTCGCCGGATCCGACGGTGCCTGCGCCGTCGCCGATGCCCACTCCGGCTCCGTCGCCGGATCCGACGGTGCCTGCGCCGTCGCCGATGCCCAGTCCGACTCCCTCGCCGGATCCGACGGTGCCTGCGCCGTCGCCGAGCCCCACTCCGGCTCCGTCGCCGGATCCAACGGTGCCTGCGCCGTCGCCGAGCCCCACTCCGACTCCGTCGCCGGACCCGACAAGCCCGGCACCTGCCCCAGATCCCACGAGCCCGACACCAACCGGCCCGTCAGCTCCCTCCGCTGCTGCACTGATTCCGGAGCTGGCGCAGGGCCAGAGGACAGCCGACGCACTTCCTGCGCAAGCCACGGCATGGGCGGTGGCCTCCGGCGTCGATCCCTCAAGCACGCGTTTCCTTGCAACCCGCGCCGGCCGAAGCTATTACGTGGCCACGACGCCGGTCACGGACAAGGCGCCGGCGACTGGATCACCTCTCATCTGCTTGCTTACCGTGGCAGTTGACGGCACCCCGGCTAACGGGAACCGGAGTGTCTGCGCCGGTACGGCCGAAGTGGCCGGGGCGGGTTTGACCGATGGGGCCAAGACCGCGAAAGGCCTTCCGGATCTTCCGGAGGTGCTCCTGGTTCCTGCCGGATGGGATGCCGGAAAGGGCTGGAAGACGCTGGCCCCCCACCTGCTGCTGCGCCTCCAGTGAGGTCCTGTCGCAGCTGGTTCCTCAGCTGACTACCCAAGCGTCGACCCAAGCAGACGTTCCGATCCATTCGGCTGGGCCGCGCGTCGGCAAGGCCCTGGACCGCCGGTCCGGGCTTAGCCGTGGAGGGACCGGCAATTCCACGGGCGGCGGACAGTCCGGCGTGCGCTCCCGGAGCCTGGGCGCGACGAGTTTGGCGCGGGGAACCTGTCTGGTAAAGACTCTAGGAACGAAACTTTTCGAGAGGAGGAGCAGTAATGGCCCTGAACGCACAGAAAAAACCCATCCTGGCCAGCGTGGCTGCCCTCGCGGGAGTTTCCTCCCCGACAGTGTCCAAGGTTCTCAACGGGCGCGACGACGTCGCTGCTGCCACCCGCGTGCGGGTGCAGCGTGCGTTGGAAGAGCTGGGCTACGAATCCCCCGTGCAGCGGCGGATGCGATCGCAGGGACCCGACATGGTTGACCTCGTCTTCGACGGCCTCAACAGCTCCTACTCACTCGAGGTGCTGCACGGAATCGTGGAGTATGCCGCTGCTGAGGAAATCGAAATCGTCCTGAGCAGCATCACGCCGGCAAAACTGCGCAACACGGACCATGAGCAGTGGGCGCAGCGGCTGGCGGATGCAGGCCGCAAAGGTTTGCTCCTGGTCACCTCCGAACTGACCCCTGCCCAACTAAAGGCTTTTGAGCGGCGCGGCATCCCCGTGGTCGTGATCGATCCGTTGAACCCTCCACGTTCCGGCCTGGTCAGCGTGGGGGCAACCAACTGGGCGGGAGGCAAAGCCGCCACCGAGCACCTGATCAGTCTTGGTCACCGCAGAATCGCCTTCCTGGGTGGACCCGAGGGAGCCGAATGCTCGATCGCGCGGCTGCATGGTTACCTCGCCGCCCTGATGGCGAACGGAATCCCCGTCAACAACGGCTACATCCTTTCTGCTTCATTCCGCCGCGACTTTGGCGTCAGGGGAACCCGGACGCTGCTGGCGCTGGAAGCACCTCCGACGGCGATTTTCGCGGGCAGTGACACCACCGCGCTGGGCGTGCTGGAAGAGGCCCGAAACCAGGGGGTGCGTGTGCCGGAACAGCTCAGCGTGGTGGGGTTCGACGGTACCGACATCACCGAACAGTCGGTGCCCCGGCTGACCTCGGTCGCCCAGCCCCTGCAGGAAATGGGGCGGGCGGCACTGCGGTCGGTGCTGCGCATGGCCCATGGCGAGGAACTTGATTCCCCGCATGTGGAACTGGCCACCCAACTGGTGGTGCGCGACTCCACCGCACCCCCGCCGTCGTCCTGACCCCCGCCGTCGGTCCGCCCCGCCTCCGGCTCCCGGCGGTGGGGTGGGACACTTAAGGGGTGGGCCATATCGACGTCGCAAACATTGACTATTTCCTCTCCGATGGCAGGCAGCTGCTGAACGGGGTCACCTTCCGGGTGGCCGACGGCGCCAAGACCGCTTTGATCGGCCCCAACGGAACCGGCAAAACGACCCTGCTGCGCATCATCTCCGGAGATGTGCCGGCCGACGAGGGCGCCGTGACGAAGTCGGGCAACCTCGGCGTGATGCGCCAGTTCGTCGGCCAGGTCCGGGACGAGTCCACAGTGCGGGACCTGCTGCTGTCAGTAGCCCCGCCGTCGGTTCGGGCGGCAGGGAAGGCGGTCGACGCAGCTGAACTGGCGATGCTTGAGCAGGATGACGAACCACACCAGATGGCGTACGCCCAGGCAATCGCCGACTGGGGTGACGCCGGCGGCTACGAGCTGGAGACGGTGTGGGACGAGGTGACGATGGCAGCCATGGGTGTGGACTTCCACAAGGCTCAGTATCGAAAGGCTGCCACGCTCAGCGGCGGAGAACAGAAGCGGCTGGTGCTCGAGGCTCTTTTCAGCGGGCCGGACGAAATCCTGCTGCTGGACGAACCGGACAACTACCTGGATGTGCCGGGGAAGCGGTGGCTGGAGGCAAAACTCGCGGCGTCGGAAAAATCCGTGCTGTTCGTCAGCCACGACCGGGAACTGCTGGCGAACGCTGCTGACCGCATCGTCACCCTGGAACCCGGCATCAACGGTGCCGGCAGCTGGACGCACGGCGGGGGATTCGCTTCCTATGTGCAGGCGCGCGCCGACCGCAACGCCCGATTCGAGGAGTTGCGCAGGCGGTGGGACGAGGAACACATCAAGCTCAAGGAGCTGGTGAACATGTATAAGAACAAGGCGGCGTTCCGCTCCGACATGGCCAACCGCTACCAGGCAGCCCAAACCCGCCTCGCCAAGTTCCTTGAGGCGGGTCCGCCCGAAGCGCTGCCCATTGAACAGAACGTGAAGATGCGCCTCAAGGGTGGCCGCACCGCCAAACGCGCCGTGGTCGCCCAGCACCTTGAACTGACAGGGCTGATGAAGCCGTTCAGTGCGGAGATCTGGTTCGGCGACCGGGTGGCGGTGTTGGGTTCCAACGGGTCCGGCAAGTCGCATTTCCTGCGGTTGCTGGCCGCCGGCGGCAGCGACCCGGACAAGGAACATGAGCCCGTGTCCGACGTCGATATCGCGCCGGTGCCCCATACCGGGTCGGCAAAGCTTGGTGCCCGCATCCGGCCCGGGTTTTTCGCACAGACCCACGCCCGCCCGGACCTGCTCGGCCGCAACCTCTTGGACATCCTGCACCGCGGTGATGAGCACCGCTCGGGCCTGGGGCGTGAAGCAGCGGCCGGTGCTCTGGACCGATACGGCCTGGCGGCCAGCTCGGAGCAGAAGTACGATTCGCTGTCCGGCGGCCAGCAGGCCAGGTTCCAGATCCTGCTGCTCGAACTGTCGGGTGCCACCTTGTTGCTGCTGGACGAGCCGACGGACAACCTGGACCTGCACTCAGCCGAGGCGCTGGAAAAAGCCATTGACGCCTTTGAGGGCACCGTGCTGGCCGTGACGCATGACCGCTGGTTCGCCCGAAGCTTCGATAGGTTCTTTGTTTTCGGCAGCGATGGCAGGGTTTACGAAAGCACGGAACCGGTCTGGGACGAGAAAAGGGTGGACCGCGTCCGTTGAGCGTGTCGTCCGGTCGTCCGGCAGCGATGCTAGCGTTTCAGCCATGACCAGGAGTACCCCCACCGCATGAGCACCACCAACGTCCGCGCCGCCACGGCGGCAAGCATGGTGGTCTTCGCCGTCAACGGGTTTGCCTTCGCCAGCTGGGCTGCCCGGATACCAGCGGCCACCCGCATCCTGCACCTTTCTTCCGGGCAGATGGGTGCGGTGCTGCTGGTGGGTGCTGCCGGGTCGGTCCTGGCATTGCCGCTTTCGGGCCGGGTCATCACCCGCATCGGTACCGCCAACACGGTGCGGCTGGGTGCGGCTTTCGCCGCCCTGGGTGGGCTGGTTCTCTCGGCTGCCCTGTTGCTGGTCTCGGTGCCCCTGACCGCAACGGGACTTTTCTGCTTTGGCGTTGGTATCGGGCTGTGGGATGTGGCCCAGAACATCGAGGGCGCCGAAGTGGAGCGACGGCTGCACCGGACCATCATGCCCCGCTTCCATGCAGGATTCAGCGGTGGCGCCTTCTTTGGCGCCCTGGTCGGCGCAGGCTTGTCAGCGCTCGACGTCGGCCTGCCCGTCCACCTGCTCGGCATCGTCGTCGTCGTGGTCGTTTCAGTGTTGGTCTCCACCCGTTTCTACGTTCCGGATCACCCTCATGCCGAGGCTGCCGAGACGGAGGGGAAGCGCCCCGGCGTCAACGCGTGGCGGGAAGTGCGGACCCTGCTGGTGGGTCTCATCGTCCTGGGCGCGGCCCTCACCGAAGGCTCCGCTAACGACTGGATCGCCAAGGCCACGGTGGACGGCTTGCATACCAGCGAATCCGCCGGCGCCGTCATGTTCGCCGTCTTCGTGGCCGCCATGACCACCGTGCGCTTCGTGGGCGGGTCCTTCATTGACCGTTTCGGCCGCGTCCCGGTGCTCTACGCCAGCCTGGGCGCCTCCCTGCTTGGTCTGGTGGTCTTCGTCTTTGGCCCCGGCATTTGGATCGCTGGGATCGGGGCAGTCCTCTGGGGTGCCGGAGCCGCACTGGGCTTCCCGATGGGGATGTCCGCTGCCGCCGATGATCCGGCGCGGGCTGCAGCCCGCGTATCGGTGGTGTCCACGATCGGGTACGTGGCCTTCCTGGCCGGGCCGCCGGTGATCGGGTTCCTCGGTGACCAGTCCACCATCCGGCTTGCCCTGCTGGCCGTCGGCGTCGTCGTTCTTGCTTCCCTGTTGACAGCCCCGGCGGCCAGGCCCCTGCCCGCCAAGGCCGCCCCGGCCCAAGGCGTGGCGGCCCCCCGCAAGACCCGTTCCTAGCTCCCTCGCCCCGGGTCATCCCTGCGGAGTACCCCGAGCGGCCCCCGATTCATCCCTGAGTGGGGCGAAACACGGCTTCCCGATGCGTACCGTTGGAAGCGTGGCCCCACGGCCATCGACACCGTCCCGTCCCGGAAACCTGTGGCGGGTACTCATCCAAAGGGGTCCATCATGATCGAGGCACAGAACCTCGCCAAGCACTACGGCGCCAAAACCGCCGTCGACGGTGTCAGCTTCACCGTCTCTCCGGGCCGTGTCACCGGATTCCTGGGCCCGAACGGGGCGGGAAAGTCGACCACCATGCGCATGATCGTGGGCCTGGACCGGCCCTCGGCGGGCAGCGTCACCGTCAACGGGCGGCCGTACGCCGACCATCGCGACCCGCTGCACCAGGTTGGTGCCCTCCTGGACGCCAAGGCCGTGCACACCAGCCGGAGTGCCTACAACCACCTGCTGGCCATGGCCGCCACGCATCGGATTCCAGCCCGCCGGGTCGACGAGGTCATCGAAATGACCGGATTGGTGCAGGTCTCCCGCAAGAAGGCCGGCGGTTTCTCCCTAGGCATGGGCCAGCGGCTGGGCATCGCTGCTGCCCTGCTGGGTGATCCGCAGACCCTCATCCTGGACGAACCCGTCAATGGCCTTGATCCCGAAGGCGTCCTCTGGGTGCGCAATCTGGTGAAGTACCTGGCCGGGCAGGGCAAGACGGTCTTCCTCTCCTCACATTTGATGAGCGAGATGGCCCAAACCGCCGACCACCTGATCGTCATTGGCCGTGGAAAAATCATTGCCAATGCCCCCATCGCCCAGATCCTCGCCGGCAAGGAGCAGGCCCGGACCATGGTGCGCACCCAACAGGCAGGGGACCTTGGACGGCTGCTTGCGGGCAACGGTGTGACCGTGCGCGCCAGTGAGCCGGAAACCCTTGAAGTTTCCGGACTCGACGCCCGGCAGATCGCGCAGGTGGCGTTGGACAACCGGGTCCTGGTGTATGAACTAACCCCGCTGACCGCCTCCCTGGAGGACGCGTACTTCGACCTCACCAAGGATGACGTGGAATACCACTCCCACGTGCTGGCACAGGCCGGCATTCCACCGGAAGGAAAGTAAGGACATGAGCACCTCTACCGCGGCTTCGGCCCGCTCCACCGCAGGCACCGCCGGACTGGGATTCCCCGGTGTGCTCCGATCCGAATGGATCAAGTTCCGCTCCCTGCTGTCCACCAAGCTGCTGCTCATCTGCACCTTGGTCGCCGTGATCGGCGTCGGGGCGCTCGCCGCCTGGCTGCGCGGCACCGTGCTGCAGCAGATCATGGAACTGGGCGCCAACCCGGGCAGGGGCGCCCCGGTCCCGGCCGGAGGCCCACAACTGACGGTGGGGCAGGCCGAACAGGTTCTACCGACGGGGTTCGAAATCTACGGCGTTCCCAATGCAGGGCTTCAGATCGGCATCCTCGTCCTGGGTTCGCTGGCAGTGCTGTTCATTTCCTCCGAATTCGCCACCGGCATGATCCGGTCCACGTTTTCAGCCGTTCCCAAGCGGATTCCGGCCTTCGCTGCCAAAGCCCTCGTGTTGGTGGTGGTTTCCTACCTGTTGACCCTGGTGGCCGCGTTCGTCACGTTCCTGATCTCCATTCCCATCCTGAACGCTTACGGAGTGCCCATGTCCCTGGGCCGGGAGGGCGTCCTGCCAGGCATCTTCCTGGGTGGACTGTATGTGGCGGGGGTGGCACTCATTGGACTGTCCCTGGGCGCCCTGGTACGTAACTCCGCCGGCGGCATCATGATCCTGGTCGCACTGTTCTTCGTCCTCCCGTTCGCCACACAGCTCCTGGTCCTGGTTCCAGGCGAGTTTTGGCAGCATGTCAACGAGTACGTGCCCAGCGTTGCCGGGGGACGGATGCTGGAAATCGGATCCCGGGACGGTTTCATTGATCCGTGGGTGGGTGGCCTGATCTTCCTGGCTTGGATCCTGGTGTTCCTGGTCCCGGCTTTGGTAACGCTGAAGAAGCGTGACGCCTAACCAAGGACCCCCGCTGCCGGCCGGCACACCACCGGCCGGCGTGGCCGAATTCTATGCCAGGCGCCGGGGGCCGCTACGGCGCTTCTTCTATACCCGGCCACTCGCCATGGACCTGGTCCTGGTTGCCATTTACCTGCTGGCGTCCGCTCCGGCAGTGATCGGGCAGCTGGGGGGAGGGCACTACCTGCATCTGGCGCTGACCGTGGTCACGGCTGGGCTGCTGATGTTCCGCAGATATCGGCCGGTCGCACTGATTGTTGTGCTGACGGTGCTGGAAACGGTGTTGCTGGTGGTGGAGCCGTTCAACAGTAATGCCGGCCTCAGCCTCTGGTTTGCCCTGTACGCGGTTGCCGTCAGGCGGGGAAGTCTCTTCAGCGTGATAACCAGCGTGCTCGTCAGCCTTCCGCTGGCTGTGGTGTTCCTGTTTTTCTTCCGCCTGCCGGCGGACGTGTCCCTGCAGAGGGGCATCGACGAGGCCGGGGCGGGCGTCATCACCACCCTTTTCCTGCTGTTGGCCAACATCATTGCCACCGGCATTGGTATCAGTGTCCGGCGGGACCGCGAACATGAGCAGGAGGTGCGGGCCTGGGCGGAACGCAACTTCCAGTTGGCGTCCATGTCGGAGCGGAACCGGATCGCACGGGAAATGCATGACGTGGTGGCGCATTCCCTGACCGTCATGATCGCGCTCGCCGATGGGGCCGCCGTCGTCATGGACCGGGATCCCGCCCGGGCCCGAGAGGTCCTCACGGAGTTATCGGGGACCGGACGGACGGCGCTGGCGGACATGCGCCGGGTCCTCGGCGTGCTCCGGCGGGAAGCAGGTTCGGAGCAGGACGCCCGCGCACCCCTGCCCGCGCAGATGGGTTTGAATGACCTGCTGGAGGGCTTCCGAACCGCAGGCCTACCCGTTTCATTGGCCCTGACCGGACCCGCCCTGCCAGAGGATCCGGCGTTCCAGCTGACAGTGTTCCGTATCATCCAGGAATCCCTCACCAATGTGCTGAGGTACGGCGGAGGCGTTTCCCGGGTGCTGGTGAGTGTGGTGCACGCCGATCCGTTGGTCACGCTGCACATCACCGATGATGGCCGTGGCAGCATGCCGCGTTCTTCCGTGGGATCCGGGCAGGGCATCGCCGGGATGCAGGAAAGGGCCCGGATTTACGCCGGTTCCGTCACTGCTGGCCCGACGCCGGAAGGCGGCTGGAGCGTGCAAGCGGTCCTGTCCTGTCCACGACCTGAAAGCCCCAACTCCCGGCCGGCCCCTGCCGGGGAGACAGGATCACCATGACCGACGCCCCGTCCGGCCAGCCCGACATCCCTGAGGATAACCCACGGAAAATCAGGGTTCTCCTGGCAGATGATCAGCCACTGCTGCGCATGGGTTTTCGACTGATCCTTGAGGGTGAACCCGACCTTCTCATTGTTGGCGAGGCATCGGACGGGGCCGAAGCGGTTCGCCTGACCGAGGCCCTGGAGCCCGACGTGGTGCTGATGGATGTCCGGATGCCGGTACTGGACGGCATCGGCGCGACCCGCAGCATCAGCTCCTCCGGCCTTGCCGCCCGCATCATCATTCTGACGACGTTTGATGTCGATGAGTACGCGTTCGCCGGCCTGCAGGCGGGAGCCAGCGCCTTTCTGCTCAAGGACGTGGCACCCGCCGAACTCATCTCAGCCGTACGGCTGGTGGCCAGCGGGGACGCGGTGGTCGCTCCCCGGGTCACCCAGCGCCTGCTGGAAAACTTTGTTCGCTCCCGGCCCGTTCCACAGTCGCCGGCACGAAGCCAACTACTGTCGGAAATCACCCCGCGTGAACGTCAGGTCCTGGAAGCCATCGCCGAAGGACTCTCCAACGCGGAAATAGCATCACGGTTCTTCCTTTCGGAAGCCACCGTGAAAACGCACGTGCGCCGGATTCTGACGAAGCTGCAATTGCGGGACCGCGTGCAGGTGGTGGTGTTTGCCTACGAATCAGGCCTGGTGATTCCAGGAAGCTTTGAGCAGGACGCGGGCCCTTCCGGCAAAAATGTTTGATTGAATCGGCATATGACTACTGCCGGGAACCACCTGGACGACCTGGGCGCCTTCGTCAGCGCCTCCCCCTCAAGCTTCCACGCAGTGCACGAGGCCGGACGAAGACTGGAGGCGGCAGGCTTCACTCGCCAGGAAGAGGACCAGGCGTGGCCGGCCGGGGGGAACGGCTTCGCCATCCGCGACGGCGCCCTGATCGCCTGGGCGATTCCTGCCGCGGCCACCACCGTTACTCCCTTCCACATCCTGGGCGCCCACACGGACTCGCCGTCCTTCAAACTCAAACCGCGGCCCACCACCGGCAGGTTCGGTTGGTTGCAGGCAGGCGTGGAGGTCTACGGCGGGCCGCTGTTGAACTCCTGGCTGGACCGTGAACTCCAACTGGCCGGCCGACTGGTCCTCCTCGATGGAACGGAGGCTCTGGTCAGCACCGGACCCCTGCTGCGGTTTCCGCAATTAGCCATCCATCTCGACCGCAGCGCCAACGATGGGCTGGTGCTGGACAAGCAACAGCACATGAACCCGGTCTGGGGCCTGGGCAACCCTGGACAGGCGGACCTGCTCGCGCTGCTGGCCGCCTGCGCCGGGCAGGACGCTGAGGCGGTGGCCGGTTATGACATTGTTGTCGCGGACACCCAGGCATCGGCCCGGTTCGGTGCCTCCGGGGAGTTCTTTGCCTCCGGCCGGCTGGACAACCTGTCATCAGTGCACGCCGGGCTCACCGCCCTGGTCGCCGCCACCACCGGACAGGCTGCTGCCGGCGCACCCATCGCAGTGCTGGCTGCCTTCGATCACGAGGAAGTGGGAAGCGCCTCCCGGTCAGGGGCGAGTGGGCCGTTCCTGGAGGATGTCCTGAGCCGGATCAGCGACGGGCTGGGAGCTACGGCCAGCGAACGCCGTCGCGCCCTGGCCGCCTCCTTCTGCGTGTCCGCCGACGCAGGGCACGCCGTGCATCCGAACTATCCGGAGCGCCATGACCCGGCAAACCATCCCGTGCTTAACGGCGGACCGCTGCTGAAAATCAACGCCAACCAGCGGTATGCCACGGATGGGGCCGGTGCGGCCGCCTGGGCACGGATCTGCGCACGGGCCGAGGTCCCGTATCAGGAATTCGTTTCGCACAACGGTGTGCCCTGCGGTTCCACCATCGGGCCGCTGACTGCGACCCGGCTTGGTATCCGAACCGTAGATGTGGGCATTCCGCTGCTGTCCATGCACTCCGCAAGGGAATTATGCGGCGCCGAGGATCCCCAGCGACTGGCGAAGGCCTCGGAGGTCTTCTTCGCCACGGCTTTTTGAGGCGACACCCACAACTGCTGTTAACTGCAGGGTCCAGCGGCAGCATATGATCGGCCGGAATTAACAGCAATGACCGGCGGCAGGAGCGCAGCCGCGGCGTAGCATGGCCGAAGATGCGGCCGGTAATACGGGTATGGGAAGGGAAAGGCTGAACGGATGGCGTCGCGTATCCAAACGCAGGGGACAGGTACGGGCAGGGGCGGGCGCCAGATAGCTGCCGCCGGCGTCGGCAACGCCGTCGAGTGGTACGACTGGTACACCTACAGCTTTCTGGCCATTAACTTCTCCGGGCAGATCTTTCCCTCCCAGAATCCCACCGCCTCGCTGCTGGGCGCGTTCGCCGTTTTCGCTGTGAGTTTCCTGCTGCGCCCCATCGGCGGGTTGCTGGTGGGGAACCTGGCGGACAGAATCGGCCGGAAGAACACGCTGGCCCTGACGATCGGGGCGATGGGTGTCGGCAGCCTGATCGTTGGCCTTACCCCCACGTTCGCCTACGCCGGCGTGTGGGCTCCGATCGTCCTGGTGGTCGGCCGGTTGATCTCTGGGCTTTCCGTAGGTGGAGAGTTCGCCGCGAACTCGGTCTTCCTGGTCGAGTCGGCCCCGCCCCGCAGGCGCGGATTTTTCTCCTCGTTTCAGTACGTTTCCACCACGCTTGGCCAACTCGTGGCCTCCGGCCTGGCAGCGCTCCTGGTCCTTCTGCTCAGTGACGCGGAGATGAACAGTTGGGGCTGGCGTGTGCCGTTCCTGCTGGGTGCCGTCCTCAGCGTCGTGGGACTCTGGATTCGACGCGGCGCCCAGGAGACCCTCCAACTGCCTGCCGGCGGGCCACGGGCAGGGTTGTTCGATGCGCTGCGCCGTTACCCCCGCCAATCCCTGCTCATCATGGGCATCACCGTCGGCGGGACGATTACCTATTACACGTGGACGACCTATCTGCCCACGTACGCCAAGGCCAACGGCCCGCTCAGCCAAGGTGAGTTGCTGCTGATCTCCACCATTGCACTGGTTTTCTTTATGCTGATCCAACCCGTCATAGGCGCCCTGTCCGACCGGGTGGGACGTAAACCGCTCCTGATCACCTTCGCGGCGCTCTTCGTCGTCGGCATCGTGCCGGCCCTGCACGTAGTGTCGACCGCAGGCTTTTGGGCGGTGCTGGGTATCGTCCTGCTTGGCATGCTTGTGCTCAGCGGCTACACCTCGATAGCTGCGGCAGTAAACGCCGAGACCATTCCGACGCATGTCCGGGCTGCCGGCATCGGTTTTCCCTATTCGCTGACGGTGGCCCTGTTTGGCGGGACCGCGCCGTTTATGGGCACCCTGTTTGCCGGGTGGGGCAATCCCGG
This sequence comes from Micrococcaceae bacterium, assembly GCA_025465475.1. Lineage (GTDB taxonomy): Bacteria > Actinomycetota > Actinomycetes > Actinomycetales > Micrococcaceae > Arthrobacter_M. The sequence goes on along the minus strand of JAODMR010000131.1, from coordinate 28,784 downwards.
CCTGTTTGGCTGGTACGTTGCGGTGCTCGCCGCGATTTCCTTGGTGGTGTACCTGTTCCTGAAGGAGACGGCGCGGGAACCCTTGCCCCAGTAGCCTGTGTGCACAGGTCCCGTCGGCGGCTGGCGTTCGGTTCATCCTGCCCGGTACGGTAACATTGAAAAGTCTGTGTTGGCGCCCGAACGCCTTTCCGCCCCTCTCCCTGATTCGAGAAACCGGCGGTAGGGGAACGTGCACCGCCTGGCTGCTGCGGCTTTCGTGCCGGCAGCGGCAGCAGACACCGCAAATGAACCTCCTGTTACGGAAAGACCGTAGCCGTTTAGCCCAAAGGAGGTGGGTTCACATATGCGTCCTTACGAATTGATGGTAATCATCGACCCCGAGGTCGAAGAGCGTACCGTTGAGCCAACGCTTCAGAAGTTCCTGAACGTCATCACCACCGATGGTGGAACCATCGACAAGGTTGACATCTGGGGCCGTCGCCGTCTGGCCTACGACATCAAGAAGAAGTCCGAAGGTATCTACGCAGTGGTGAACTTCACCGCTGCGCCTGCTACCGCCCAGGAACTTGACCGCCAGCTTGGCCTCACCGAGACCATCCTGCGCACCAAGATCATCCGTCCCGAAGACCAGAAGGTTGCCGCCGAGTAATTCGGCCTTCACCTTTTTCGTTTTCATTCGTAGGAACCAACCAGCAGGAAGCAGGAGCAGATGGCAGGCGAAACGACTATCACTGTGGTGGGTAACCTCACCAATGACCCGGAGCTGCGGTTCACCCCGTCAGGTTCGGCGGTGGCGAATTTCACCATTGCCTCCACTCCGCGGACCTTTGACCGCCAATCGAACGAGTGGAAGGACGGCGAAACGCTGTTCCTCCGCGCCTCGGTGTGGCGCGAGGCTGCCGAGAACGTTGCGGAGTCCCTCACCAAGGGAACCCGCGTGATCGTTAGCGGCAGGCTGAAATCGCGTTCCTACGAAACCAAGGAAGGCGAAAAGCGCACCGTTATTGAGCTTGAGGTCGACGAGATCGGCCCCTCGCTGCGCTACGCCAACGCCAAGGTCAACCGCACCCAGCGCTCCGGCGGTGGTGGCGGCGGCAACTTTGGTGGCGGCGGCGGCTTTGGCTCCAACTCCGGCTCGGGTAATTCCGGCTGGGGCGGTGGCCAGGGATCAGGCCAGTCCACTCCTGCCGAAGACCCGTGGGGCGCGCCCTCCGGTGGTTCGTCGGGTTGGGGCAGCCCGGATTCTTCCGAGCCTCCCTTCTAAGCCGCACCAGCGGTATTTCCCGCGGCAACCGCCGCAAACAAACCATCCCGTGGATCCATATCCACGGGCTCCACGAAACTAAGGAGCTCCACGATGGCTAAGGCTGAACTCCGTAAGCCCAAACCAAAGTCCAATCCCTTGAAGGCCGCTGACATCACCGTCATCGACTACAAGGACGTAGCACTGCTGCGCAAATTCATCTCCGACCGCGGAAAGATCCGGGCGCGCCGCGTCACGGGTGTGACCGTTCAGGAACAGCGCAAGATCGCTCAGGCCATCAAGAATGCCCGCGAAGTTGCACTGCTGCCCTACTCCGGCGCTGGCCGCGGCTAAGCAAAGGGAGAGATAAACATGGCAAAGCTCATTTTGACCCACGAAGTCACCGGACTCGGTGCAGCCGGCGATGTCGTCGAGGTGAAGGATGGTTACGCACGTAACTTCCTGCTGCCGCGCGGATTCGCCCTGACCTGGTCCAAGGGTGGCGAAAAGCAGGTAGAGGCACTCAAGGCCGGCCGTGCCGCCCGCGAGCACGCTTCGGTTGAGGCGGCCCAGGCCCAGGCCCAGGCGCTCAGCGCCAAGCCGGTCAGGCTGGTCGTCAAGGCCGGCCAGTCCGGTCGCCTCTTCGGTACCGTCAAGGCCGAAGACGTCGCAAAAGCAGTCGAGGCCGCCGGACTCGGCAGCATCGACAAGCGCAAGGTGGAACTGCCTGCTCACATCAAGAGCACCGGTTCCTACACCGCCAACGTCCGTCTGCACGACGACGTTGCCGCGGTGATCGACCTGGACGTTGTCGCCGGGAAGTAAGCGCGGGGCCCCTTTGCGGGCCCACTGGTTGAGTAAAAAGGGGCCCTTCCTTGCGGAAAGGCCCCTTTTTGTGTGCAAGGAGGGACCCAGCCGGAGGGCGCGAGTTCCCGTCGGTTCCGTTGATCACCCGTGACCGAACGCAATGATGCCGTGGCCCCAGAGGATCGGCTGCGCACCCGCTACCGCCCCCTGAGCTCCAGCAGCAGACCGGGCATCATCCTGTGGTGCCCAGGGCCCCACACCGGCCAGGAAGTCCTCCGCACCGGCTACTGACGGCGCGCGTCCTGCGAGCACCGACGCTTCCATTGCAGTACCGCCAGTGACCGCCCTGGCTGATCCAGCCCGGTCACTGGCGGAGCTTCTCCAGGAAGGCACGAGCCTCATGTTCGGGAATACCGGTCTTTTCCTGCAGTTGCCGCACCGCCACGGACGCCTGTCCCGTGTGGACCAGACCCTGCAGGTAGGCGACGAATTCCGGGTTCAGCGGCCTCGGTGAGGACGGGGCTGGACGATGGGAGGCGTTCTGGCCACTGCCTGGGAGATTTTGGCCATGGGTGGCGTTCTGGCCCTGCCCTGCCCGACCCGGCGCTCCCCGACCGGGAACGGGCCCACCCTGGGTGCCACGGGACGTCGGGAGAGCCGCCGCCGCCCGGCGCGCCAACTCCAGCCGGTATCGGTCGGCGTCGGAAAGGCCGCCACCCTGGTTGCCGCCCACCCGCGCGGCCCACACCAGCACAACGACGCCAACCACCGCCAGGGCACCGACCAGGAGCCATTCCATGAGCGAAGCCTATTGCATTGGGGGCACCCCGGGGCAGGGATTCTGCCACCCGCACCAAACCAGGTCCCCGGAATGTGCCCGGACCCCCGGGATGGCAGCAAAATAGCGCTCCGGGGCCTCCCGGAAGCGGGAAGAACGTATTTGTCAACATGCAGGCTGTGGATGGCGCACGGGAAAAATTTGTCGTCGTCCACACCATGTGCGGAGCGTTTCCGCAGGTCAGAAGCATGAAGGGGCAGAAAGTAATTTCCTATCCACAGGGTTCTCCCCAAGCTGTGCACAAGACACGCCGCTGAACCCACAAGTTATCCACAGCCATGGTGCATGACCGGGTTGGTGTGCCAGCTGGAAGGGTCTACCGTATCGGAGTACCCCTTCCAGCGACCGGCATATCGTCGGTGCCCGCTGTTATGAATGTGGTATCACCGATCCGGCCCGCAGCATCGGCCGCATCAGCAGGAAAGGGACATAACAGTTGTCGACCAACTCCGTGGAATCCGCACAGACCTTGCGGGAGCCGGACTTCGCCCGCACCCCGCCGCAGGACCTCGTCGCCGAACAGAGCGTCCTGGGCGGCATGATGTTGTCCAAGGATGCCATCGCGGACGTCGTCGAGGTACTGCGGGGCACCGACTTCTACCGGCCCTCACACGAATCCATCTACGAAGCGGTCCTCGACCTCTACGGCCGCGGGGAGCCAGCCGACGCCGTCACCGTCGCTGACGAGCTCACCAAACGGGGCGAGATCTCCAAGGTGGGCGGACCGGCCTACCTGCACCAGCTGATCCAGTCCGTGCCCACCGCAGCCAACGCCGGGTTCTACGCCGAAATCGTCAGCGAGCGTGCCGTGTTGCGGCGGCTGGTCAACGCCGGAACAAAGATCGTGCAGCTGGGATATGGCAACGACGGCGAGGTGGAGGACATCGTCAACGCCGCCCAGGCCGAGGTGTACGCGGTAGCCGAACGCCGCACAGCGGAAGACTACGTCGCCCTGAAGGACGTCATGGAATCCACTGTCGACGAAATTGAGGCTTCCGGCCACCGCGGGGAGGGCATGACCGGTGTGCCCACCGGCTTCTATGAACTCGACGACCTGACCAACGGCCTCCACCCCGGGCAGATGATTGTCATAGCGGCCCGCCCCGCCGTGGGTAAGTCGACCTTCGCGCTGGATTTCGCCCGGTCGGCCGCCATCAAACACAACCTCGCCACCGTGGTGTTCTCCCTTGAAATGGGGCGCAACGAGCTGGCCATGAGGCTCCTGTCGGCGGAGGCCACCATCAGCCTGCAGGACCTGCGCAAGGGAACCGTCAAGGACGACCAGTGGTCAAAGATTGCCACGACCATGGGCCGGATGAACGACGCTCCGCTGTTCATCGATGACAGCCCCAACATGTCCCTCATGGAGATCCGCGCCAAATGCCGTCGGCTCAAGCAACAGCATGACCTGAAATTGGTGGTCCTGGACTACCTGCAGCTGATGTCATCGGGCAAGCGCGTGGAGTCCCGCCAACAGGAGGTCTCCGAGTTCTCCCGCGCACTGAAGCTGTTGGCCAAGGAACTCCAGGTGCCGGTTGTTGCGTTGTCCCAGCTCAACCGTGGGTCTGAACAGCGTACCGACAAGAAGCCGATGGTCTCCGATCTGCGCGAATCTGGTTCCATCGAGCAGGATGCCGATATGGTCATCCTGCTGCACCGCGAGGACATTTACGACAAGGAATCCCCACGAGCCGGTGAGGCTGACGTCATTGTCGCCAAGCACCGCAACGGGCCGACCAAGACCATTGTGGTGGGCTTTCAGGGCCACTACTCGCGGTTCTCCAACATGGCCGCCGACACCGGCGGAGGATCCTACTGACCGGAGAGCAGCAGGCCGCGTCGGTGCATGATGCGGTCACAGCGTCGTCTGCCGTCCTCCGACGGAGAATCCTTCGGCTCGCTGTACCTGCCTTCGGGGCGCTCATCGCCGAGCCACTCTTCCTGCTGGCCGATGCCGCCATTGTAGGGCACCTAGGGACGGTGCAGCTTGCCGGCATGGGCCTGGCCTCCACCGTTCTGCAAACGGTCGTGGGGCTCATGGTTTTCCTGGCCTATTCGACCACCCCGGCCGTCGCCCGGCTCCTGGGGGCGGGGCAGCGGACAGCGGCGCTTGAGGCCGGCCGGGACGGGCTCTGGCTGGCTGGCGTCCTGGGTGTCGCCCTGGCGGTGCTGGGGTCGGTCGGTGCGGGACCGCTGTTGCACCTGCTCGGCGCGCAGGGGGAGGTCCTGCAGTACGGGCTGACCTACCTGCAGTGGTCCTTGCCCGGACTGCCGGCCATGTTGCTGATCTTTGCAGCGACCGGAGTCCTCCGGGGCATGCAGGACACCAGGACGCCGCTGCTGGTGGCCGGGTGCGGTTTTGCAGCCAACATCCTGCTGAACCTTGTCCTGGTCTACGGCGCTGGGCTGTCCGTCGCTGGTTCGGCGCTGGGCACCACACTCGCCCAGTGGGCCATGGCCGTGGTCTATCTATGGCTGGTCGGTCGAGCGGGAGCCCGCAGCGGGGTGGGCTGGGCGCCCAACTGGGCGGGAGTGCGCAGCCTGACGCGGATCGGCAGCTGGCTCATGCTCCGGACACTGAGCCTGCGGGTGGCCATCCTCCTGACGGTTCTCGTTGTAACCGGGCAGGGAGCCGTGAACCTGGCCGCCCACCAGCTGGCAATGACGGTGTTCACTTTCTTCGCTTTTGCGCTGGACGCCCTCGCCATTGCCGCGCAGGCGCTGGTGGGCAAGGAGCTTGGCGGGGGCAACTCTGCCACTGTCCGTGCCCTGACACGAACGATGACCCGGTGGGGTGCCGGTTGCGGCATCGCGACGGGCGCCCTGCTGCTGGCGGGTTCTGGGCTTGTGGGTCCGTTGTTTTCCGGCGACCCGCTCGTGCAGCATGTGCTGGCCTTGGCGCTGGTGGTGGTGGCGGCCGGCCAGCCAATAGCCGGGTATGTGTTCGTCCTGGACGGAGTCCTGATCGGCGCCGGGGACGCGCGCTACCTGGCCGTTGCCGGACTGGTGAACCTTGCCGTCTACGTGCCGCTGCTGGCAAGCGTGGCTCTGCTGGCAGGGTCCGATCCGGGGAGCCTGGTCTGCGTGTGGCTGGCCTTCGGGGTCGGCTACCTGGGTGCACGTGCCGTGACCCTGGGACTGCGCGCCCGCTCCAGTGCATGGATCCGGGTCGGGGCAACCGGGTAGGCACGCCGACTAAACTGGAGCAGTGACCGAACCAGCCCCCTCTCCGTTTCCTATGGCACCGGCCGCTGTTTCAGCACCCTGGCGCCCACTGTTTGTCCGGGGCGCCCTTGCCGCCGCTTTCGGCCTGCTGACCGTGTTTTGGCAGCAGCCGAACGGCGCTCCAGCTGGCTGGGCCGCCGCCGCCTACCTCCTTGGGACCGCGGGCAGCCTCATCTGGCTGCGGTCGGCGCTTCCCGGGCGGGTAGCCGCGCGCGCAGGAATGCTCCGGACGGCGGGTTTCTTCCTGCTGGCCGCCATCGTCTTCGCGCTGCCTCTGGGTCCGGATCGGCACGGATGGATCGGCGGAGCCGCAGTGCTGGCTGCGGGCCTGAGCGAACTCGTCCTGGGGCGACGAGGCCCTGCCGAAACACCGCTGGCACGGGACGGCATCACCAACGGCGTCATCAGCGCGGGGGCGGGTGTTCTGCTCATTTTTGTCGCGCCCCTGGGTTACAAGGCCGTGATGGGCGTTTTGGGCGGATCCGCAGTGATCCTGGCAGTCCTGTTGGTGCTGGCTGGCCTGAGCTACCGGCACGACGCCGATCGCGGTTCCAGGACGTAAACTTGGAATGCTGCCTCTACCTTGCGTAGAAGTTAGAGGTCGTTCCGGATCCCGTGGGTTTCGCAGCGGAGCCGAAGAACCATCACATCGGAAGTACATACAGGGGCGGATGACTTCGCACCCTACAGGAGGTTGGAACGTGGCTAATGGAACACCAAGTGGGCCCCGTACCTCGGTGAAAGCGCCCCTGGTCTTTTCCACGGTCATGGCTGTGGTGGCCGGCGCCGTCGTTTTGATGGTCTCCACCGGTGGTACGCGTCACGTTCCGCGCTGGGACCTGGCGTTCATCGCCTTCGGGGTGGCCTTCATTGTCTGCCTGGTGGTGGCTGCGATGCTTTCGATGAGCTACAAGGAAAACGACGAGCACCTCGGCAAGGGCTCGGGCATCCATCGGTCCTCGGCAACCCGACCCCGTCCCGGACAGCCCGGCCGCGACGGCGACGACCGCCGACAGGACGGGAACGGTTGACGGGGTCGTTCTAACCCCCAACGGTTGGCGTGCCGTCCGTTCGGGATGAGCGACGACGGCGATAGGCAGCCACATGGGTGCGGTTGGCGCAGTTGCCGGTATCACAGAACCTTTTCGACCTGTTTTTGGTCAGGTCCACAAGCACTGCCTGGCAGCCCTCAGCCGCACAGATCCTCAGCCTCTCCAGTTCGCCGACGCGAACCACGTCGATCAGCGCCATGGCCGCTTCGGTGCCCATCCGCAGGGCCAAGGGAGCCTCGGGAGTGGTGGCGTGGACATGCCAGTTCCATTGGTCGTGCCGGACCAGTTGGGGCAACGCGTGCGCGTTGCGGAGCAGGATGTTGATCCGCCGAACGGCGTCCTCTTCCGAGTCCGTCCATACGGGCCGCAACTGTGTCCGCAGCTGGCGAACCGACCGCAGCTCAGACAGCGTGCCAGTGCGTGATCCGCTGAATTGCTGCTCCCGCACGAAGACGTCCAAATCTGCAACGCTCGTCAACGCATCCACCGCTGCAGCGCTGGTATTTACCAGGGCAGAGGCCGATAGCAGGGCCTGCTCCGTGTCATAGGCAAAGACCACCTTGACTCCTGTTCTGGTCCGATACTAATGTCACTAGTATAAGCTCTTTTACTCCTGACCACCCTTTCCGTTCGGCGTCGGGGCATCCTGCTCCGGTCGAACGGACTCCCCGAGGAATCCATGACCCATATCCGCGGTGCTGCCCGAACGACGCCCGGTTCAGGCCTGGCCTACGCCTTGGTCTCCGCGGCAGCTTTCGCGCTTTCCGGATCGTTTGCCAAGTCACTGTTCGAGAGCGGCTGGTCCCCCGCCGCCGCGGTGGCGGGCAGAATTGGCGGGGCCGCCGTCGTACTCCTGGTGCCCGTCCTGGTTATTCTTTACCGCCAGTGGCATACGGTGCGGCATTCCATCCCGCGGATCGCGCTGTACGGCGTGGTGCCCATCGCACTTTGCCAATTGTTCTACTTCAACGCTGTCCAGCACCTCTCCGTCGGGGTGGCACTGCTGCTGGAATACCTTTCACCGGTCCTGCTGGTCGGCTGGCTCTGGCTTCGCACACGCACCCATCCGCGAGTGCTGACCGTCGCGGGAGCCGTGGCCGCCATCGGTGGGCTGCTGCTGGTCCTCGACGTCGCCGGCACCTCCCAATTGGACCCGGAAGGCGTGTTGTGGGGTCTCGCCGCTGCGATCTGCTCCGCTGCGTTCTTCCTCATGTCCGCGCGCGCCGATGACGAGGTGCCGCCCGTTCTCATGGCAGGCGGCGGCATGGCCGTTGGTGCCCTGTTGATCCTCCTCCTCGGCGGACTCGGCCTGATGCCAATGACCTTTTCCACCGCGACGGTCTCCTTCAGCGGAATGCAGGTCAGCTGGCTGGTCCCCATGCTGGGCCTCGTGCTGGTCACCACCGTTTTCGCCTACGTAGCGGGCATTGTCGCCGTCCGCCGGCTCGGCTCCAAGGTTTCGTCTTTCCTTGCGCTGTTCGAGGTGCTCTTCGCGGTGGTGTGGGCCTGGCTGCTGCTGGCGGAGCTGCCACGGTTGGTCCAACTGGTGGGAGGCGTCCTGATTGTTGGCGGCGTCGTGCTGGTTCGGATTGACGAACTCCGCGGACCCGTCCATCCGGAACTGCGCGCGGTCAACCCCCTGGAGCCGCTGCCCGCACTTCGGGATGATCCGGAGGTCGAAGGGGTACGCCTGAAGTAACGGCCGTCAGGCGTTGTTGGCCACGACCAGGTACCCTGCTTCCGCGACGGCTTCGCCAATCTCCTCATCGGAAAGAGTCAACGACGACGTGATGACCGCCGTTGACACTCCACCCTGCACGAGGTCAATACTGACGTGGTGCACCCCTGCCAAGGACGATAGTTCTTCCGTCACTGCGTCCACGCAGTGCTTGCATGTCATGCCGGAGATGCTGACTTCCTTCTGGTGCTCATTCACTTTCTGGCTCCCTTTCTGGCTGGCCGTGGCGCCACAGCGTCACCTTCTTATTGCAGCATGCCACACCATCAGTCCGGCCCCTTCCTGCGCTTGGCTGGACCCATGGTGTCCCCAGCCAGGCCGGCCAACAGAGGCGAAAAGGACCATTGCCAGCAGGCGGCAGCGGTGGTCCAATGGGGGGCATGGCACCCACGGTTGTTCTGGCGGTTGGCACCAAAAAAGGCCTGTGGCTGGGCACGAGCGAAGACAGACAGGAATGGGCCTTTACCGGCCCCCATTTCCTCATGACCGAAGTCCCCAGCATAGGCATCGATACCAGGGACGGACGGACTCGAATCCTGGTCGGCGTGCGCTCTGAGCATTGGGGTCCCACCGTGGTGTGGTCGGACGACCTGGGACAGAGCTGGACCGAACCGGAGCAGGGTTCCATTGCGTTTCCCCCGGACACCGGTGCTGCGTTGGAGAGAATATGGCAGTTGCAGCCTGATTCCGCTGACCGCCCGGGAGTGGTGTGGGCCGGTTGTGAACCGATCTCCGTGTGGAAATCCACTGACGCTGGCAGGACGTTTGAGTTGAACAGAGGGCTTTGGGACCATCCTCACCGGGAGCACTGGGGTGCCGGTTACGGCGGCGCCGCAGCCCACAGCGTGCTGCCCAGCCCCGCCGACGCAGACACCGTGCACGTGGCCATGAGCACTGGCGGGGTGTACCGCACCACGGACGCCGGTCAAAGCTGGACGGCCCGCAACCAAGGCATCTCGGCCTACTTCATGCCCGACCCCAACCCGGAATTCGGCCAGTGTGTGCACAAAATTGCCCGTGATGCGTCAGATCCACTGACGCTGTTCGCGCAGAACCACCATGGCGTGTACCGCTCAGACGACAACGCCGACAGTTGGACCTCCATCGCCGAGGGCCTGCCGACGGATTTTGGGTTCGTGATGCTCACTCACCCGCGCAGGGGTGGCACGGCCTGGGTGGTGCCCATCCAGGCCGACGGGGAGCGGATTCCGCCCCATGGGGAATTGGCGGTGCATCGCACGGACGACGGCGGCCGGAGCTGGCAGCGCTTCGACGCGGGGCTTCCACAGGCGGAGTTCAATGCCGTGCTGCGCGATGCGGCGTCGGTGGACACACTGGAGCCGGCCGGAGTCTATTTCGGAACCCGCGGCGGAGAAGTCTTCGCCAGCGCGGACGAGGGCGCCAGTTTCAGCGAGGTCCTGGCGCACCTGCCGGACGTGTTGTGCGTCCGATCCGCCGTCGTCGTGGGTTGATCCCCATGCCGGAGGATGCGACGGTCCTGGTGCCCAGCCTGCTCCGGCAGTATACGGACGGGCGCAGCGAGCTGTTCCTGGAGATGGACGGGCCCTGCGCCGTCTCGGACATGCTCGACACCATTGCCGGCGCCTACCCGATTTTCAACCGGCGGGTGCGGGACGAAACCGGCTCCCTGCGGCGCTACGTCAACGTGTATGTCGGCGGCGACGACGTGCGCCGGCAGCAGGGACTCGCCACCCCTGTCCAGCCGGGCCAGGAGGTCCTCATCATTCAATCCGTTGCGGGCGGTTGAGCACGGAAACCGGGCGGGCGGGTCAGTAACCGGGTGCCGCGGGCAGCCCGAAGAACTCCTCCAGGGTGCTGGCCCCCACGGCCCGCATCTGCCCGGTCACTTCTGTTCCCACGTACCTCAGATGCCAGGGTTCAAAGCTGTAGCCGGTAACAGCCGTCGCTCCCTCGGGATACCGAACCACAAAGCCAAACCGGAAGGCGTTCGCTGCCGCCCAGGCGCCCGCCGGAGTCCCTGCGAAGCAGGGTTGAAGGCCGCAGGCACCGTTGGGATTGCCGATATCCAGAACCAGTCCTGTTTGGTGTTCGCTGAATCCGGGTCGGGCGGAAATGAGGTCAGCGGCTGCCTGCCCGTACATGGCCACGTAGCTGCTGTACAGGGCCGCCTGCGTTTCATACGACCGGAAACCGCTGACCGCAGTCATCGCGACACCGTCGGCGGAGGCGGCGCGCAGAAGGGCCTGCATGGCCGCCGCAGCTTCTGCCCGCATCACCTGGCCAGCCAGGGGCACCAGGTCGGAAGGCAGGAAGGACAGCGGATTCAGAGGGCGGTGTTTATTGACCACCACCAGAGCCGACGCCGCATCATCGATGGAACCGGAAACCCCGAACGGTCGATAGCCCGTACCAGCCCATTCCGGATAACTCAGCAGGTGCAGGACGTTGTCGGGTGAGCGGGCCAGGATGGCCGCCGCGCCGCCGTACTGGAAAAGAGTGGTTCCTTCAATCCAACCGGCCATCCGGGGCGTTGGGAAACCAGCGGCACGCCAGTCTGCGTAGCTCAGGGAACGCCACACGATGCCGTCCGGGGCGTAGCCGACGGCATAGATGGCGGGCGCCCACGGGTACTTCACGTAATCGCTGATGACGTCGGTGGGTTGTCGATACCCCATGGCGGCCCATTCACCGAAGGTCAGGGCGTGGACAGTGCCATTGAGCGTCACCCAGATCGTGGCGCTTCGATTGTAGGTCCGCAGCGATGTGCCGGGGATGAAGTCCGCCGGTTCCGGTGGAGGGAAGCCGGCAGCAGCCCATTCCCCATAGCTGAGCAGACGCCACGTGTCGCCACCGGTCCCGGTCGTATGCGCGTAAATGTCCGGGGCCCAGCTGTAACGGACGTAATGCACGGCAGCCGTGAGCTCCGCCACCGACGACCCGGCAGTTCCGGCCGAGGGTGCCACCACGCCGGCGGCCACTGAAGGCGCGGCTCCGGCCATTGGCGGCGCGGCAAGGGGCAGCCCAAGCAGCAGCAGGGCAGCCACTGCAGTGTAACGCCAGGAGGATCTCATGGTTCCGCCTCGGGAGTGGCAGGGATGGCCGGCACCTGCCATCGTACGTCCGGCCGGCAGGTGGCGAAACCCTGCCGGCTGTTAGGCCCCCAGGTGATCCACCAGCTGGGCCGCGATGCCCGTGTAGCCGGCAGGAGTCAGAGCGAGCAGGCGCTGTTCCGCTTCCGGGGACAGGCCCAGTCCGGAGACGAACTCCTGCATGCGGGCCGCATCCACGCGCTGCCCCCGGGTCAGCTCCTTCAACCGCTCGTACGGGTTGTCCATGCCGGGTACGCCGGCCACGGCTTCGGCCCGCATCACCATCTGGATGGCTTCGCCGAGGACTTCCCAATTCTGTTCAAGGTCGCCCGCCAGGACTTTCTCCGCCGTGTCGAGCCGGCCGAGGCCGCCCAGCACGTTGTTGATGGCCAGCAGGGAGTGCCCGATGGCGACACCGATGTTCCGCTGTGACGAGGAGTCGGTGAGGTCGCGCTGCCATCTGCTGGTGACCAGCGTGGCGGCCAGGGTGTCCAGCAGGGCATTGGAGATTTCGAGGTTTGCTTCGGCGTTTTCGAACCGGATCGGGTTTACCTTGTGCGGCATGGTGGAGGATCCGGTCGCCCCTTCGACCGGGACCTGGGCGAAGTATCCGATGGAGATGTAACTCCAGACATCGGTGGCGAGGTTATGCAGGATGCGGTTGAACCGTGCCATGTCGGCATACAGCTCTGCCTGCCAGTCATGGCTTTCAATCTGCGTTGTCAGCGGATTCCAGGTCAGTCCCAGACCCTCCACGAAGGCACGCGCGACGTCCTGCCAGTCCGCACCGGGCACAGCGGCATAGTGGGCGGCATAGGTGCCGGTCGCCCCATTGATCTTGCCGAGGTATTCCGTGGCGGCGATTCGGTCCAGTTGGCGGCCCAGCCGGTGCGCGAAGACGGCAAGTTCCTTGCCGAGCGTCGTGGGAGTGGCTGGTTGTCCATGGGTGCGGGAGAGCATGGAAATGGTCCGGTTGGCTTGCGCCATCTCCCCGATCTTGGCGACCAGGGAACGGGCTGCGGGAAGCCAGACGTTGCGGACGGCGCCCTGCACGCCCAAGGCGTAAGACAGGTTATTGATGTCCTCGCTGGTACAGCCAAAGTGGACCAGCGGCGTGAGGTGGCCGATGCCGAGGCCGGGCAACCGGCGGCCGATAAAGTACTCAACCGCTTTGACGTCGTGGACGGTGACCTTCTCAATGACGCCAAGTTCCGCCACGGCGTCGGTGTCGAACTCGGTCACGATGGACCGCAACCCCGCCTGCTGCTCGCTGGTGAGTGGTTCGGTCCCCGGCAGCACCCTGTTACCGGTGAGATGAATCAGCCACTCCACTTCAACAGCGACCCGATCCCGGTTCAGGGCAGCCTCGGAAAGGTAGTCCACCAGGGGGGCCACTGCGGCGGAGTACCGGCCGTCAAGGGGACCAAGGGCCACACCTCCCACGGCAGCAAGAGCGAGTCGACCTGATGGTATGCGTGCAGCGAAGGTGTCAGCCATGGCCCAATTCTTTCACGAAGCGGCAGCCCGTCTGCCGGGGCGGGGAGGGGACGCGCGCTCCTTCCCCTGGATCTCCCGTTCGGAACCGGCCGGTCGACAGGGGAAGCCTGTCACCGCTTCCGGTTCACGCCGGTGATGGCGTTGGCCACCATCGAGACCACACTGATCAGGATGGCGGCCAGGACGGCAGTCCACAGGAAGGTGTCAATTGTCAGCCTGACCGGCGTGAAGGTGCTCAGCCATGCGGTCAGCCACAACATTGCCGCGTTGATGACAATGGCGAACAAGCCCAGCGTGAGCACGGTGACGGGCAGGGCCAGCAAGCGAACGATGGGACGGATAAGGGCATTGACAATGCCGAAGATCAGCCCAAGGAAAACAAAAGCCAGCGCCGTCCCCAGCTCAGGTTGGCCCTGAACCAGCTCGGAGCCTGCGCTGGAGCGCGCCGTCACATCCAGTCCTGGCAGGACCAGGGTGGCGATCCACAACGCCAGGGCGTTGACCAGAATGCGGACCAGGAACTTGAACATGCGGCCATGCTTCCACAGGTTCCCCTAAGTTGCAGCGGTATTCGGGCATCGTGGGGGGGATCGTCGGAAAGAGTTGCGTTCCGGCAGGACCGCATGGTCCTACCGGACCCGCCAGGTGAAGGGGGAGGACCCCGCGGAATCAGCGATTTTTCCCCTGATGCCCCGTACTAGGCTTTGTCCATGACACCTGAGAAGCTGCCGGAAGCTGCCGTTATCCGTCCCCGGTCCGTGCTGGGACGCCTGCCGGCTTATACCGCGGGGAAGCCGCCGGTGCCGGTGGAGGGGTTGCAGAGCTTCAAATTGTCCTCCAATGAGAACCCCCTTGACCCGATTCCCGCCGTGCTGGAGGCCATCACGCTGCCGACCGATATCAACCGCTATCCGGATCCGATGACCACCCGCCTACGCACCGCGCTCGCGGAGTTCCTGCAGGTCCCCGCGGACGATATTGTCAGCGGTGCCGGAAGTCTGGGCGCACTGAACCAGTTGCTGGCCACCTTCGCAGGCCAGGACGAAGCCGGCGTTCCCGATCAGGTCCTTTACGCCTGGAGGTCCTTTGAGGCCTACCCCATTTGCGTGGGCCTGGCCGGAGCCGAAAGCGTGCAGGTGCCGCTGCGGGCAGATGGCACCCATGACCTGGCGGCCATGGCCGCAGCCGTCACTGACCGTACCCGGGTCATCCTGCTGTGCACCCCCAACAACCCGACCGGCCCTGTTCTTCGGGCGGATGAAACCGAGGCGTTCCTCCGCTCGGTTCCCTCGGACGTCGTGGTGGTGATCGACGAGGCTTACCAAGAGTTCGTCCGCGATCCGAACGCCGTGGACGGCCTGGACCTGTACCGCAAATACCCCAACGTGGTGGTGCTGCGCACGTTTTCCAAGGCCCACGGACTCGCTGGCTTACGTGTCGGCTACTCCATCTCGCGACCCGAGCTGACCCGGTACCTTCGCATCGCGGCAACACCCTTCGCGGTCTCCACCATTGGCGAGCATGCCGCCGTGACGTCCCTGGAGCATTTTGACCAGGTGAGCCGCCGCGTGCAGGACCTGGTCGACGAACGCGACCGTGTGCTGGCCGGACTGCGCAGCCTGGACTGGGACGTTCCCGACGCGCAGGGAAACTTCGTCTGGCTCAATCTTGGACGCCACAGCGCGGATTTCGCCGCTGAAGCCGGTCGACGCGGGCTCTCAGTGCGCGCCTTCGGGGACGAGGGGGTCCGCGTGAGCATCGGTGAGGAGGAAGCGAACACCCGGTTCCTGGCGTTGTGTTCGGCTTACACAAATCCGCCCCGCCGTTCCTAGCGGGTCCGCTACACGGGCCGAAACCGGCAGTGACGTTAGAGTAAGAGCAAGAGTTGACGGATATATGCGCGCGCCGGAATGTATAACTTAGAGTGCATATATCCCCGAGGTGTGCTGATCTTGCAAAGGCGGCAGACGAGGAGACGGTATGGGCGCTGCCCAGTTACCCACCACCGAGTTTGAGGGTATGGAACCGGACGACCGGGCGGAGGCTGCAGCGGAGGCCACCGCGGGCCTGCCTGCCGGGGACATGGTGCAGCTGTTGGACGAGCGGGGTGTGCTGCACCGGCACGCCGAGTACAGCGCTTTCATCGACGCCCTCCAGCCGGACCAGCTGCGCCGCTTCTACAGCGATATGGCAGCGGTTCGACGGTTCGACCAGGAAGCCACGGCGCTCCAGCGCCAGGGCGAACTCGCGCTGTGGGTTCCCCTGACCGGCCAGGAAGGCGCCCAAATTGGCGTGGGCACGGCCACCGAGCCGCAGGACTACCTGTTTCCCACCTACCGGGAGCACGGCGTCGCATTGACCCGTGGCGTGGACCTTGCCCAGCTGCTGCGGCTCTTCCGCGGCATCTCCAACGGAGGGTGGAACCCCAAGGACACCAATTTCCACCTCTACACCTTGGTCCTTGCCGTGCAGACGCTGCACGCCGTCGGGTACGCCATGGGGATCCAACGTGATCGTGCTGCCGATCCGGCCCTGCCACCGGCCGCCACGGTTGCTTTTTTTGGGGATGGCGCGAGCTCAGAGGGGGACGTTCACGAGGCGATGGTGTTCGCCGCGTCCTATCAGGCGCCCACGGTGTTTTTCTGCCAAAACAATCACTGGGCCATATCTGTCCCGTTTGAGGTCCAGTCCAAGATCCCCTTGGTCAACCGGGCCGACGGGTACGGCATGCCCGGCATCCGTGTGGACGGCAATGACGTGCTGGGCGTCTACGCCGTCTCACAGTGGGCGCTGGAACATGCCCGCTCCGGCGAAGGACCGGTCCTGATCGAGGCTTTCACCTACCGGCTTGGCGCACATACCACCGCCGACGATCCCACCAAGTACCGGTTGGCCGTGGAGGAGGACAAGTGGCGGGCCAAGGACCCACTGGTCCGGCTGGAGAAGTTCCTGCGGGCGCAGAACCTGGCCGATGATGACTTCTTCGCGCAGGTCCGGGCTGACGGCGACGAGCTGGCCGCCTATGTCCGAAAGGCGACCCTCGCCATGACGCTCCCCGATATCCGCAGCGCCTTTGCAAACGTGTACGCGCAGGCCCACCCCCTGGTCACCGAGGAACTCGAGTGGTTTGAACGCTACGAGGCCCGTTTCGCCGCCGGCGATTCCGCCGGAACCACCGCTTCGGACCGCACGGAAGGCGGCGCTGCATGACGACGTTAACCATCGCGAAAGCCATCAACGAGGGACTGCGCGCCACCCTCCGGAATGAGCCGAAGAGCCTGCTTATGGGGGAGGATATCGGCGCCCTCGGTGGCGTCTACCGGGTCACCGAGGGGCTGAAAAAGGAATTCGGCCCGGAGCGGGTGGTTGATACCCCGCTCGCCGAAGCCGGCATCATCGGCACGGCGATCGGACTGGCCCTGCGTGGCTATCGTCCGGTCTGCGAGATCCAGTTCGACGGATTCGTCTTTCCGGCGTTCAACCAAATCACCACGCAGCTGGCCAAGATGCATGCCCGCAGCAACGGCCAGTTGACCACCCCGGTGGTCATCCGCATTCCCTACGGCGGGGGCATCGGATCCGTGGAGCACCATTCGGAGTCCCCGGAAGCCCTGTTCGCCCACACTGCGGGCCTGCGTATCATGACGCCGTCCAATCCCAACGACGCGTACTGGATGATCCAGCAGGCAGTGACCTGCCCTGACCCGGTCATCATCTTCGAGCCCAAACGCCGCTACTGGCTCAAGGGGAACGTGGACCTGGGCTCGGCTCCCGGTGATCCGTTTCAGGCCCACGTGCTGCGCCAGGGTACGGATGCGACCATCGTCGCCTACGGGCCCCTGGTGCCCGTGGCACTGGCCGCGGCAGAAGCTGCGGCGGAGGACGGCTCCAGCGTGGAAGTGATCGACCTGCGGTCCCTGTCACCGATCGACTTCGACACCATCACCACGTCGGTGCAAAAGACCGGCCGGCTCCTTATCGCCCATGAGGCGCCCACCTTCGGCGGCCTGGGCGGGGAAATTGCCGCCCGCATCACCGAACGGTGCTTTTACGCGCTGGAGGCTCCCGCCCTTCGGATTGGCGGTTTCCACATGCCGTACCCGGTGGCCCGCGTCGAGGAGCATTACCTGCCCGATATCGACCGTGTGCTCGAGGCGCTCGACCGCGCCCTGGCGTACTAAGGGGAACCCGTTGTCAGATCTCTTCACCTTTAAGCTGCCGGATGTCGGCGAGGGCCTGACCGAGGCGGAGATCGTCTCGTGGAAGGTCAAACTCGGCGACCTGGTGGCCGTGAACGACGTGCTGGTGGAAATCGAAACCGCCAAATCCATTGTCGAGCTGCCCTCCCCGTACGCGGGCCTGGTGGCACAGCTCCACGTGGCGGAGGGTGACACCGTCCTGGTGGGCACTCCCATCATCAGCATCGGTTCCGAAACGCCGGCTGCAGCAGTGCCGACAGGGACACCCGCGCCGGTCGTGACCGGAACCAGCGCTGCCGAACCTGCTCCCCTGTACGGATCCCCCGCACCGGAACAGGAGGAGCCGGCGGCCGGACCCCTGGTCGGGTCCGGACCCAAGGCAGATCCGGTCCGACGGCGGGTACGCCTGGGCTCGGCGGCGCCGGTTCCGTCCCCGCCGTCGGCTGTATCGGCCGGCGTGCGGCCCAAAGCTCCCGCAGCGCATATCCAACCGCCCGCGGCTCCTGCGGCAGCCGCCACCCCAGCGGCCGCATCAGCCTCCGACGCCCGGGTCCTGGCCAAGCCACCGGTCCGCAAGGCCGCCAAGGATCTGGGAATCAACCTGGCCGACGTGTCTCCCACCGGCCGCTCGGGTGAGGTCACCAAAAAGGACCTGCTCAGCTACCAGGAGCAGCGGGCGGCCGAACAGGCCGGGGCCGGGAGCTTCTGGCAGCCTGCAGCCCGAACTGACGAGGACCGGATCGAACGCATCAAGGTGAAGGGTGTCCGGCGGGCCACTGCGAACGCCATGGTCCAGAGCGCCTTCAGCGCCCCGCATGTCAGCATCTTCGTCGACGTCGACGCCAGCCGCACCATGGAGTTCGTCAAGCGGCTCAAGGCCTCGCGGGACTTTGAGGGCATCCGGGTTTCACCGCTGCTGATCCTGGCCAAGGCGGTCATCTGGGCCGCGGCCCGCAACCCCTCCGTCAACGCGACCTGGACCGGCGATGAAATCATCGTCAAGCACTTCATGAACCTCGGCATTGCGGCTGCCACCCCCCGCGGGCTGATGGTGCCGAACATCAAGGACGCGCAGGACCTGTCGCTGAAGGAGCTGGCTATCGCGCTCAATTCGTTGGCCGCCAAGGCGCGTGAGGGCAAGACCCAGCCGGCGGAGATGCAGGGCGGTTCCCTGACCATCACCAACATCGGGTCGCTGGGCATCGACACCGGAACCCCCATTATCAATCCGGGGGAGGTTGCCATCGTGGCCTTCGGCACCATTAAGCAGAAGCCCTGGGTGCTCGATGGGGAAGTGATTCCACGGTGGATCACCACCCTTGGCGGCTCTTTCGACCACCGCGTCGTCGACGGCGACCTCTCCGCCCGCTTCATGGCTGACGTGGCTGCCATCCTCGAGGAACCGGCCCTGCTGCTGGACTAGCGCCAGGCGTCCGCTCCGGCCAGGACGAGCGGCAGCGGGGTCAGGGGGCCGCTTCCGCCAGGGGCCGAAGCAGCGGGATCAGCCGGCCAGGGCGGCGGCGAGCACGGGTGCCAGCCGCCGGACGCCTTCGCGCAGGCTCTCCGGCGGCACGGCGCTGAACGCGAGCCGAAGCGTGTTGCTCGGCCCCGGCGTTGCGGTGAACGCCGCGCCCGGCACAAAAACAACTCCGGCATCAATACCGGGCTGTAGCAACGGATACGTGTCCACCTGCCCGGGCAGGGTCAGCCACACAAAAAAGCCTCCCAACGGCCGGGTCCACTGCACGCCGTCGGGCATGTACTCCGCCAGCGCGTCCAGCAGCGCGGCACAGCGCTCCCGGTAGAGCCGCCGGTACGTGCGGATCTGCCCCATCCAGTCGTAGTCGCGGAGGTAGGCCGAAATCAGCATTTGGTTGAAGGTTGGCGGGCACAGGGTTACCGCCTCGCTGGCAAGGTAGAAGCGCTGCTTGAGATGGGCGGGGACCAGCGCCCAGCCGATCCGCAGGCCGGGGGCGAAGATCTTCGAAAACGAGCCGAGGTACAGTACGTCATCCGGATTGCCTGCCCGCAGCGGCGGCACCACCTCGCCGTCGAAAGTCAGCAGGCCGTAGGGGTTGTCCTCCACCACCAGGATGTTCTCCGCCCGGCAGATATCCACGATCTGCTGCCTCCGGCCTGCCGACAACAGGACTCCGGAGGGGTTGTTGAAATTGGGGATCGTGTAGAGCAGCTTGATGGTCCTGCCGGCTGCCCTGAGTTCGGTGATCCGTTCCTGCAGAAGGTGGGGCACCAAGCCGTCACCGTCGACGGGAACCGGCTGGACGTCCACCTGATAAGCCTCGAACGTGTTCAGGGCTCCAACGTAGGTCGGGTCCTCAATCAGGACGACGTCACCCGGATCGCAGAAAACCTTCGCCACGACGTCCTGGGCGGACTGGGACCCGGCTGTGACAACCACGTTCTCCGGGTCGGCGTCCATCAGCCCTTCAGCGGCCATGACGTCGCAAATCTGTTGGCGAAGCTCTGCCGTGCCCTGCCCGCCCCCGTACTGCAGGGCCTCCAGGCCCGTCTCCGAGATGATCCGCGACGCCGTCCGCCCCAGGTCCGCCAGCGGAAGGGAAGCCAGGTACGGGTTTCCGCCGGCCAGTGATACGAGTCCCGGCTTCATGCTGATCTCGAAAACGTCCCGGACTGCCGACTGCTTGATATTCGCCGCCCGTGAGGAAAACAGCGCAAGGTGCGGGTGTGGGCCGTCGCCCTGCTGCGCGTCCGCACGCAGCAGGGCATCGACGGCTTCCTCGGTCAGGTTTTCGGCGGCAGCATTGGCGCTGAAAGTCTCGGTGTTCATCCGACCAGAATAGCCGTTCTGTTGCTAATCAGACACCATAAGTTTCATGCAGCGGAAACAGCCGCGGGACCAAGCAATCCGGTCCAGTCCGCCGTCATGTCCTGGCCGTGCGCCACGGCCACGCTCCGATTGGTAATGTGGCCGCCTGCAACGTTCAATCCCGCAGCCAAGGCGGCGTCACTCATCAGGGCCTCCCGTACGCCGAGGTTAGCCAGGGACGCGGCATACCGAAGCGTGACATTCGTCAGGGCGTAGGTGGACGTGTTGGGAACCGCCCCGGGCATGTTCGCCACGCAGTAGAACAGGGAATTATGCACGCGGAACGTCGGGTTCTCATGCGTGGTGGGGTGGCTGTCCTCGAAGCAGCCACCCTGGTCAACGGCAATGTCCACCAGCACCGAACCGGGCTTCATCCGCGACACCATCTCGTTGGTGACCAGCTTGGGTGCCTTGGCCCCCGGGATCAACACGGAGCCGATCACCAGGTCAGCGTCCATCAGCGACCTTTCAATTTCGAACTTGTTGGACGCCACCGTCTTGAGCCGGCCCTGGTACAGCGCGTCGAGCTCGCGCAAACGGTTGATATTGATGTCCAGGATGGTCACGTCCGCGCCGGCGCCCAGGGCCATGGCGGCGGCGTTGGTGCCGGCCACACCGGCACCCAGCACAACGACTTTGGCCGCCCGCACGCCGGGGACACCTCCCAGCAGAACACCGGGACCTCCAGCGGGTGCCATCAGGGAGTAGGCGCCAACCTGTACCGAGAGCCTGCCCGCGACCTCCGACATGGGCGCCAGCAGGGGAAGCGAGCGCCCGTCCTGCACCGTCTCATACGCGATGGCAGTCACGCGGGATTGCATCAAGGCCGCGGTCAGCTCGGGTTCCGCGGCCAGGTGCAGGTAGGTGAAGAGCACCAGGCCCGGGCGGAAGTAGCCGTACTCGGAGGCGATGGGTTCCTTGACCTTCATCACCATGTCGGCGCGCGCCCATACCTCCTCGGCGGTGGCCAACAGCTCGGCCCCCGCTGCAGCGTATTCGGTGTCGGGAATGCTGGATCCAACGCCCGCACCGGCCTCGATCAGGACCGTGTGACCATGCGACACCAGTTCATGCACACCCGACGCGGTGATGGCGACGCGGTATTCATTGTTTTTGATTTCTTTGGGGACACCGATGATCATTTCAGACTCCAGGGACGCGGCCGACGGCGGATTGCCGGTATGGAACAAGCGTAGGACCCGTTGTGAGGCACGGAACATGCGGATCCTCTCCGCGTGCGGCGTCGACCCAGTGTTGGCGCGGAATTGGTCGGCCTGCCGGACGACAATTGTCGACCCTGCGGGCGCCAATTGTCGCCTGCTGTTGGTTTCCCCCTAGGCTGAAACGATGGAGAACGTGGACGTCGAAAGGCTCGTGGAACGGATTGCGGCCAGCCTGGGCCGGGGGCTGTCCCTTGAGGATCTGGACGGCCTGCTGCTGGCCTACAGCTCCAACCAGTCCCATGCTGACCGGGTACGCGTGAACTTCCTGCTCAGCAAAAGGGTCCCGGGGGACGTCAGTGCCTGGCAGCTCTCACACGGCATCGCCTCCGCCGTGCGGCCAGTGGTCGTCCCGGCGAACCCCGACCTGGGAATGCTGGGACGGGTCTGCGTCCCCCTGCTGGTCCGGGGATTTCGGGTGGGTTACCTATGGGTC
Organism: Micrococcaceae bacterium; assembly: GCA_025465475.1. GTDB lineage: Bacteria > Actinomycetota > Actinomycetes > Actinomycetales > Micrococcaceae > Arthrobacter_M. The sequence goes on along the minus strand of JAODMR010000131.1, from coordinate 6,610 downwards.
CAACAGGACGATGAGGACAACTCGCCGACCGATATCCTGGCCCATCTGCCGGCAGTACGTAATGAGCTGGACCTGCTCGCCTCACTGCTGCTGGAGTCCAATACGGCCGAGTCGGAATTCCGACGGCGGCGCGAGCAGGAATTCCTGTCGGCCTGCCTGGGCAACACGACCGCCGGTGCCGCCGTGGCGGACTGGAAGGAAGTACAGCAGCTGGGGCCCTGGCAGTTGGTCACGTTGCTGGAGGCCGCGTCCCCGGCGGTGCCACGTGGTCGGGCACACCAAGGCTCCCCGGCCGGAGCGGAGGAGCGCACTGCCGGCGGTGTACCCGCCGATCCGTTGGCGGCCACCCTGATACACCGCAGTGCCGCCTTGTCGGCAAGCATCGGGGTCGACGCGGTGCTTTTCAGTGCGGGTACTGACACTCATGCCGTAATGCTGTTCCGCTCATCCTCGGGCCGGGCGAGCCATGCGGCCATCCTGGTCCGTTACCAGTTGGAGTTGGCCAAACGCGCCGGCGGGGAGAGGCAGCGGATCATCCTGGGCATCAGTGAGCCCTTTGCCGACTTCCGGGGCTTCGCCGATGCCTATCGGCAATCCCGGCTCGCGGCGCAGGCCGCCGCCGTCGACGCGCCCTTGGGTGAACTGGTGGATTGCCGGTCTGTGGGGGCCTACCAGCTGTTGGCAGGCGGAAACTGGGACCCGAGTGGCTCCATCCATTTCCGCACCCTGCAGGAAGCGGACCGCAACCTGGAACTGCTGCCGGTCCTGGAATTGCTCTACGACAACGACGGATCAGTCCAGGAAATCGCGGCCAAGCTGCACCTGCACCGCAGCAGCATCTACAACCGGCTGGGTCGCGTAAGGGCCCTGCTCGGGGCCGATCCGCTGCACGGGCAGGTTCGCCTGGAGCTCCACCTGGCGCTCAAGGCGCAGCGGTGGCTGCGGCGACCAAGGATCTGACGACCGGCACCCACAAACCCGGCCGTCCGGTGCGCCCTGATCAGAACGGCGCTGGGTGCGATCGCGGACGCCCGCGTCATTCCGGAGAGCCCGGATCCACTGTCTCTGTCGATCCGCCGCCGGAAGCCAACTTCTGCGCCTCCAGCCAGGCCAGGATGTTCCGGCGCAGGATGCGCCGGTGTGAGCCGCGGTACTGCACGGGGATTTCTCCCCGGTCTGTCATATTGCGCAGGTACGTATGGGAAATCCCCGCCAGTTCCGCCGCCTGGGAGGTGGTCAGGACTTCTTCCATGCTGCTGAGGGTGACGGCGTCACCTGCGGACAGGCGTCGCAGCAGGTCCAGCACCGCGTCGACGGCGTCCGGCCGCAGCCGGTGGACTGTTCCATCCACGAAGATGGTGACGTCCTGTCCGGCCCCGACCACGCGGGCCAGTTCCTGTGCCTCGGCTGGTGCAAGCGGACCGAAATTCCGGGGGGACGAGTGAGCCATGGGAACAGCCTAGCCAAACGGGTCGGCGCGTCGGGCTGCCTAGGAAGCGGCGCTTTCCATGGCTGCCGGGGCCAGGGAGGAGTCTGTCAGCTTTGCCTTGGGAAGCAGGAAAGTAATCAGGAAGGCGGCGGCCACCAGCACGGACGCGGTGATCATCACCAAGTCGATGGCCTGCGCGAAGCCTTCACGGATGGGGAAGGTCAGGGTCGGATTCGCGGCGTGCAACCAACTGGTGTCATTCAGGGAATCGTTTCCGGCACCATTCTTGAGGAAATCGAAGAGTTTGGCGTTCGCGGGATCGGCTTGGACGGCCGGATCGCGCAGGGCTGCGGTGAAAGCCGGATCATTTTGGGCCGCCGCCATGGCGGTGCCGATCTTGTCTGCGGCACTGCTGAACAGCAGTGAAATGAACACGGCCGTTCCCACAGTGCCTCCCATCGAGCGGAAGAACGCGGCGGTAGACGTGCCAACTCCCATGTCCTTCGGGGGGACGGCCATCTGCATCGACAACGTAAGGGGCTGCATGCAGAAACCAAGTCCCAGACCGAAAGCGATGCTGATTCCGCCGGGAACCAGCAGCGAGGTGTCCACGCCAAGGGTGAGGCCCATGACGGCTGCCGACAGCGCCAGGATCAGGGTGCCCAGGATGGGAAAAATGCGGTAGATGCCGGTTCGGGAGATGGTCTGGCCACTGCTGACCGAACCGATGAGGATGCCCACTGTGAAGGTGATCATCATCAGACCGGCCTGTGTGGGGGTGAGTCCCTTGACGAGCTGAAGGTACAGAGGGATCATCGCGATGGCACCGAACATGCCGATGCCGATGATGAAGTTCAGCAGCGCGGAGATGCCGAAGGCAGGGATCCGGAAGAAGCGCAGCGGGATCAGGGCTGCGTCGCCGGCCAGGCGTTCGGCAACGAGGAACAGGACGATACCCAGTACGCCCAGCGCGTAGCAGAGGATCGAGCTGCCGGAGGCCCAGCCCCAGCTGCGGCCCTGTTCGGCGACGATCAGCAGCGGCACCAGGGCCAGAGTAATCGCAGCGGCGCCGAAGTAATCGATCCTTTGCCGCACGTGCTTGGCCGGCAGGTGCAGGAAGATCCAGACCACCACCAGGGCGGCAAGGGCGATTGGAACGTTGACCAGGAAGACCCAGCGCCAACCGTCAATGCCGAGCAATTGGGCAGAACCGGCGAAGAACCCGCCGACGACGGGGCCCAGGACGGAGCTGACACCAAAGACCGACATGAAGTAGCCCTGGTATTTTCCGCGATCCTTCAGCGGCACGATATCCCCGATGATGGCCAGGCCCAGGGCCATCAGGCCGCCTGCGCCCAGGCCTTGGATTCCGCGGGCGACCGCGAGTTCTCCCATGCTGTTGACGAACCCGGCATAAATGGAGCCGGCCAGGAAGATCGTGATGGCCAGGACGTAGAGCGGGCGCCGGCCAAAGATGTCGGACAGTTTCCCGTACAGCGGCGTGCTCACCGTGGAGGTGATCAGGTATGCAGTGGTGGCCCAGGCCTGCAGGGACAGCCCATCCAGGTCGTTGGAAATCGTGTAGATCGAGCTGGACACGATGGTTTGATCCAGTGAGGCCAGGAACATGCCAAGCAGCAGACCGACCAGGACGGTCATGATCTGTCGGTGGGTGAAGGCCTGTCCGGCTTCCGGCATCCGGTTGGAGCGCCTGGAATTGCGGGGGGCTGTACTTACGTGGGCCATCTGGTGCTCCGAAGGGTGTTGGTGCCAGGAATGTTGTTGCGGCAGGGCCGACGTCTAGGCCGGGAGTTCGCGCTGCGGAAGGATCGGGCAGCGCAATAGTTGCTTAGGTGAAACAAGTATACGCGCAGAGGACAGCACAGCCGGTCCTTAAGACAGTACGGCGGACACACGGGTGTCCGCCGTTACTCAAACTCCTTGCTTCAAGGGCAGGCCGTCAGGCCTTAAGCCGATACATGAAGGCGGCCATGGCATCACGGGCAACGTCGTCGGAGGGGCGGAAGGTGCGCTTCCCGTTGGCCTCGGTCCAACCAGTGGAAATTTTCTTGGCGGCCAGCCAGGACATTTCCTTGTAGAACGCCTGCTTGGTCGAAACATCGCTGAACGGGGACTTCACCGGCGCCGTGTACTTCGGCGAACCGGAGAAGCGGTAGAGGAAGGCGGCCATGGTCTGCCGGTCGACAGGCTGCAGGGGGCGGAAGGTCCGCTTTCCACTACCGTCGACCCAGCCGGTGGAAATCTTCTTGGACGCCAGCCAGGCCATCTCCTTGTAGAACTGCTGGTCGGTGGACACGTCAGCGAACGGCGACTTTGCCGGCGGCGTGTACTTCGGAGACCCCGCAAGCCGGTAGAGGAACGCTGCCATGGCGTCCCGGGTGGTCCCCTGCAGGGCCCGGTACGTGCGCTTGCCGTTGGCCTCAAGCCAGCCAGTGGAGATCTTCTTGGTATTGGTCCAGATCATCTCCTTATAGAACAGCTGGGCTGGCAGCAGGTCACTGAACGGGCCGGTCGAGACCGGGGCAGCGGGGGAGGAAGCAGGGGCAGCGCCCGGGTAACCCGCCAAATTGGAAACGACCAGATGCCAACCGGCGTAGGGCCCGGAGGAGGGAACAACATAACCGACGCCGGCATCGGTTTCACGCCCGTCAAGCATGGCCGCCTTGTGGGAGGGGGAACCCATCCACCAATCCACGATGCTCTGCGGAGTGAAATTGAAGGCGATGATTTCCCCGTACCAGGTGGCCCCGCGGGGGATGGAACTTCCCCCGCCGTCGGCCCGGTGGATGGTGCCCCAATCGAAACTGGAGCTGCGGGTGGCGTCCCCGAGGTGGTTGGCCCACTCCTGGGACACGTTGGCCACCGATTGGTTCCAGCGTAGGGCCGACAAGCCTGCTGCGCGGCGCTTGACGTTCATCAGATCGAACACCTGGCGAGCGTAGCTGTCGCTGTACGACGACGACGGCGCATCCGAGGTGGCTGAGGCGTCAACCGGTGCCAGTTTCCACGGTGCCGGTTGCGGCGTTTCGGGCAAGGCGGGGGGGACATCTGCGGGGCCAGCTGTATCAGTCGGCGTGGCTTCCAGGGCGGAGGTGTCATCCGGCAGGAACACGGAGGTGAGATCCTCCGTGGCCTCAGGGATGCTGCCGTCATCGATGCCAAGGCCGGTGGCGGCTTCATCAAGAGTGGATTCGGCGGCCGGCAGGGGTGGTGTTTCAGCGGAGGCGGAGGCCGCGGGAAGCGCGACCAGGGAGAACGCCGCAGCAAGGGCAGCGGGCAGGGCAAAAGCCCGGAGGGCATGCTTGTTCATGAGACCTGTTTCTTGTCGTGGAGACCTCCGGGACCCGAAGCAGGCACAGCTGAGACTTGCCGCGCCAACGGACTACCACCCGGAGGACGGCAATTTGATAACAGAAGTATGACAGACGTCTGATACTGCATGTGACACGGAAACATTCAGCGACGCGCCGGTCCGTGAGACTGCGATGCGACACACGGTTTCCACGCCGTTCAGAAGGAAGAAAACCCGCCCGAACAGCGGGCAGACGCTGGTGAACTGCCCGGGTGCAGGACTAGGCTGACGGCCACGACGGGCAAGCTACCCGCCGCAGGCAAGGGGCAGCGATGACGCATCACCTACCCGGTCGCCCGCCGGTACGGCACACCCCGGCCGTCCCTGTCTTCGCCGACCCCGTCGTCCCCGTCCGTCCGCGCTGGATCACCGCCGTCGTGCTGGTCAATATTGGGGTCAACGTCGCCTTCTTTGCACCGCTGCAGGTGCTTTTGGCACTGCAGGCCGAGCATTTTGACCCGGCGGGCAAGGAGGCGGTGTTGGCCTGGGTGACCGGGTGGGGAGCCGTCGTGTCACTGGTGGCGAATCCCCTTTTCGGGGCGTTGTCTGACCGGACCACCTGGCGGCTTGGGCGGCGGGTCCCCTGGGTGCTCATTGGAACCGGTCTTGGAGCGCTGGCGTTACTTGCCCTGTCCGGGGCTCCAGGAGTGGCTGCCATGACGGCACTGTGGTGCCTGGTGCAGTTGGGCTGCAATGGAACCCTGGCCGCCATCAGCGCCGCGGTTCCTGATCGGGTGCCGGTCCGCCAGCGGGGCAACGTCGGCGGGATGATTTCCATGGGTACCGTCCTGGGCATTTTGGGCGGCTCAGCGATAGGTGCCGTGGCGGGGCGAAACTTCGTGCTGGGGTACTGGCTGTGCATGGCGGCCCTGGCGCTTGGCACCGTGTTGTACCTGCTGGCCGGGGAGGATCAGCAGCTGTCCGCCGGCGACCGACAGCCCTTTTCCTGGCTGTCGTTTCTTGCCGGCTTTTGGATTTCGCCACGTCGCTACCCGGACTACGGGTGGGCCTGGCTGACCCGTTTCCTGGTCAATGTCGGGAACCACCTGGTGACCCTGTATTTGCTGTATTTCCTGCAGGACGCGGTGCGCTTCCCGAATCCGAGCGTGGGCGTGCTGATCCTCACCGGAATCTATGCCCTGACCACGCTGGCGACCGCCGTGGTGGGCGGGCTCTGGAGTGACCGGGCGGCACGGCGTAAGCCCTTCGTGATCGGGTCCTCGGCAATCATTGCCGTCGCCGCCCTGATCCTGGCTGCCTTTCCCACCTGGCCTGGTGCCCTGGCAGGTGCGTTTGTCCTGGGCATAGGCTACGGCGCCTACCTGGCTGTCGACTTTGCCCTGCTCACCCAGGTCCTTCCCTCCGCACGGAGCCGCGGCAGGGATCTTGGGGTCATTAATGTGGCCAATTCCCTGCCGCAGGTGCTGGCACCGCTGATCGCGTTCCCCTTGGTAGTGTTCCTGGGCGGCTACGTCACGCTCTATGTGGTGGCCGCCGTCATCGGCCTCCTCGGAGCGGTCTTCGTGGTCCGCATCCGGGGCGTGCGCTGAATACGGCACACTGGAACTCATGGACTCCCAAGTGGCATGGACCGTCGTGTGTGGCCTGCTGATCGTCGTCGGCGCCGTGGGCACGATCATTCCGGTGCTGCCGGGCAGCATCCTGGTGGGACTGGCGTTGCTGGTCTGGGCCTTTGTGGTGCAGGGCCCGGTGGGGTGGACGGTCTTCGCTGTCGGTGCCCTGCTGGTGGCCGCGGGAATGTCGGCCAGCGCAGTACTGACCGGGCGTGCCATGAAAAAACGCCAAAT
>JAODMR010000056.1 GCA_025465475.1 Micrococcaceae bacterium | reverse complement strand
CCCCGTCGTCAGCCCAAAGCGTCCAGCGCGACGCCCGACAGGACTGCGGCGGGATGGGGGCCGCGGGAGACTAATTCGGCTGTCCAATCGCCCGGCCAAGGGAACAGCGTGCCCACCAGAATGATGTTCCCCGGGTAGCGGCCGCTGAACATGCCCGACTCGGCAAAGGCAGCCACATCCCCGCCTCTGGAGGCCAGGGACGAACGAAGGGCCGTCGTCTGGCTATGCACCAGGGTCAGTCCCGGCTCGTCGCCGACGTTGATGATCAGCACCCCCGACGGCGCCAGCAGGGCAGCGGCCTCCTCGTAAAATTCCCGGCAGGCGATGTGTGCAGGCGCGTCGGGGCCAGAAAAAATGTCCAGAATGATGACGTCGAACGGCGGCTCGGCAGCCAGGCCGTCCAACGCCTCCCGGGCATCGCCGATCTGGGTATGAAGGATGGTGCCTTCCGGCAGCGGCAGATGCTGCAGCACAAAGTCGAGCAGTTCACGCTCGAGTTCCACCGCGTGCTGCTCCGAGCCGGGCCGGGTCGCTTGAATGTAGCGTGCCAGGGTCAGGGCGCCGGCTCCCAGGTGCAGAGCGCGAATCGGTTGTCCGGTCGGCGCTGCCAGATCGACGACGTGGCCGATGCGGCGCAGGTACTCATAGAAAATCTCCTGCGGGGCCGCCAGATTCACGTGGGACTGTTCAGCGCCGCCGATGGCCAGCACAAAGCTGCCCGGGGTCCAAGGGTCGGCCGCGATCGTTGCATGCTGTCCGGTCGCCCGGAGAAAACGGCGGGAGATCTCACCCGAACCGTCGGACCCCCCGACTGGCCCTTCCTGGAAGCGCCCCTGCACCTAGTGCCCCTGCAGCTTCCCCTGCAGCTTCCCCTGCAAGGCGGCCAGGCGGCCGGCTGCTTCCTGGAGCACCTCCTCCTTCTTGCAAAAGGCGAACCGGAGCAGCGACCGGGTCCGTTCAGCACCCTCCGGGTGGCAGAAAACGGGAACCGGAATGGCTGCCACTCCCACCAGGGAAGGCAACTGCCGGGCGAGCGCTGTCGCGTCGGTGATACCCAGGGAAGAGGTGTCCACGTTGATGAAATAGGTTCCACGCGACGGAAGCACTTCAAGCCCGGCCGCCCGCAGCCCGCTGCTGAGGATGTCCCGCTTGCGCTCCAGCGTCGTGGCAATGCCCTCATAGAACTCGTCGCCGAGGTCCAGCCCGCCGGCGATTGCGAGCTGGAACGGCGAACCGGAACTGTAGCTGAGGAACTGTTTCACGGTGCGCACGGCTGCCACGAGTTCGGCCGGTCCGCTGAGCCAACCAATTTTCCAGCCGGTAAGGGAAAAGGTCTTGCCGGCCGAAGAAATGGTCAACGTCCGCTCAGCCGCTCCTGGCAGGGTGGCCAGGGGAATGTGCTGCACTCCAAAGGTGAGGTGTTCATAGACCTCATCGGTGACGATCACGGCGTCGTGCCTTGCAGCAAGTTCGACGACGCGCGCCAGCACCTCACGGGGGAAGACGGCGCCGGTGGGGTTATGCGGATTGTTGATCAGGACCACTTTGGTGCGTCCAGTAAACGCCGCCTCAAGGGCCGCCAGGTCTGGTTGGAAATCCGGAGCAAGCAGCGGCGCTGTAGTGTGCGTGGCGCCGCTGAGGCCAATGACCGCGCCATAGGAGTCGTAAAACGGCTCGAAGGTGAGGACTTCGTCGCCCGGTCCGGTCAGGGCCAGCAGCGTGGCGGCGATGGCTTCGGTCGCTCCGGTGGTGATGATGACTTCCGTCTCCGGGTCCGGCTGAAGGCCGTAAAACCGGTTTTGGTGGCGCGCGACGGCGGTGCGTAGTTCCAGGATTCCCTTGCCGGGGGCGTACTGGTTGGCCCCAGCGGTGATGGCTGCCCGGGCCGCCTCGCGGATGGACAGTGGACCGTCCTCGTCCGGGAAGCCTTGGCCGAGGTTGATGGCGCCGACCGAGTTCGCCAGTGTCGTGATCTCCTCGAAGATCGTCACGCCCAGGGATCCGTCCGGGCCCAGCAGGTTGGCTCCCTCAGCGGTGCGCTGCCATGGCGCACCAATCCGGTTTGCAGAGCGCTCGAACGTCGACACCGGCTGCACTTCCTTTCCTCCAAGTACGTCCCGTCATCGTACCGGGGCCCGTTTGTGCCGAAGTCACACAATTGCACCCGAGTCACACAGTGCCGGAGTCACACTGCTGGACGTCGTTCCCCCGATGAAGGGGCGGTGCACTACATTCGTCGTATGCGACGTGCTGTATGCCCTGGATCTTTCGACCCCATCCACAATGGTCATTTGGAGGTCATCGCCCGGGCAGCCGGCCTGTTCGATGAGGTCATCGTCGCCGTCTCCACGAACTACTCCAAGAAGTACCGCTTCACCCTGGAGGAACGGCTGGAGATGGCTCGGCAGACCTTTTCGGCCCTGCGCGGCATTCTCATCGAACCGATGGGGGAGGGCCTGCTGGCGAAGTACTGCCACGACCGGGGCGCTTCCGCAATCGTCAAGGGACTGCGCTCGTCGTCGGACTTTGACTACGAGCTGCCGATGGCCACGATGAATCGACAGTTGGCAGGCATTGAGACGGTGTTCCTTCCCGGAGAAAGCCGCTACCTGCACCTTTCCTCCACCATGATCAAGGAAGTTCATACCCTTGGTGGAGACATTTCCGATTTTGTCCCCAAAGCGGTGCTGAAGAAGCTCGCTTCGGGCGCGCCTGCTACCTGACGGGAATCCCGCCGGTAGACTGGCTAGGTCCTTCCAGCCTGACCCTTGGCCCGTTGCGCGTGCCATGTGCTTGCGCACTGACTGAGCTTGTACGTCGACGTGGCCGTTTTGGGACTGCGGGCACTTGCACGCTAGGATGGTACGTCGGTCATATGTTCTACAGGAGTTCTCATTACCGTGACGAATAGGCCCAACCCGGGTTCACCCTTGACCCTTGTGGTCAAAGACCTCGGGCGCAGCCCCGGCACGATGCGGACGCTGCAGGAAATTGCACCGGCACCCGAAGACATGGGTGTAGGACTCATTGGCGTGCAGCAAGGATCCGACATGGATCTGGACCTGCGGCTTGAAGCCGTACACGAAGGAATCCTGGTTTCCGGCACGGTCCTCGTCGAATTGACGGGGGAGTGCGCCCGATGCCTGGATCCCCTTGCGTATGACCTCGAGGTCAATGTGCAGGAGCTTTTCTCCTACGAGGAACCGTCGAAGGGCGGGGCCCCGGTCGGGGAGGACGAAGAAGAGCAACGTTGGATCGAGCACGACCAGATCGATCTTGAACCGGTGTTGCGGGACGCAGTGGTGACCGCCCTGCCGTTCCAGCCGGTGTGCCGGGAAGACTGCCAGGGTTTGTGTTCCGAATGCGGAATTCACCTGGTGGACGAGCCGGGGCACCACCACGAGGTCCTGGACCCTCGCTGGGCCGCCCTTAAAGGCTTAACCGGCAAAGACAGTTAGATCAAGTGCTGAAATAGATTTCGGGAATGACCGGAGTCGCTGAGAGAGAAAAGAGTTAGCCGTGGCTGTTCCCAAGCGGAAAATGTCCCGCGCCAATACGCGTGCACGCCGGTCCCAGTGGAAGGCAACCGCCCCCAACCTGGTCAAGACCGTTGAAAACGGCCGCGTCACCTACAGCATGCCGCACCAGGCCAAGGTTGTAACCGACTCCGCCGGTACCGCGCTGTTCCTTGAGTACAAGGGCCGCAAGGTAGCCGACGTCTAATAACGTCTGCGTGAAAAACTTCAAGGATGGTGCCGCAGCCGCTCCAGTGACGGCTGAGCCGGAGCTGGATGCGGGGCATCATTTGCTGTTGGAGCGTCTCGGTGTCGATATCGACGCCGGGACGCTTCGTCTTGCCCTGACGCATCGGTCCTACGCCTACGAAAATGGCGGGATCCCCACGAACGAGCGCCTGGAATTCCTGGGCGACTCGATCCTCGGTTTCTCTGTCACCGATGCGCTCTACCGGGACAACCCCACGCTGCCCGAGGGCGAGCTGGCCAAGCGCCGCTCCGCTGTCGTCAGCACGCGGGCCCTGGCCGGGGTGGCCCGTGAGTTGGAGGTCGGGGAGTTCATCTACCTGGGGCAGGGCGAAAAGCTGACCCACGGCAAGAACAAGGCCTCCATCCTGGCCGACACCATGGAGGCCCTGATCGGCGCAACATACCTTGCCAACGGCATCGAATCGGCCCGCCAGTTGGTGCTTCGCCTGGTCGGGCCCCTGCTGGCCGACGCCGGCGCGCTCGGCGCCGGCACGGACTGGAAGACCAACATCCAGGAAATGGCCGCGAGCCGGCACCTGGGAGCTGTGAATTACGTCGTGGTCGGCGCTGGCCCTGACCACGCCCGCACCTTTTCGGCCACCCTGATGATCGGCGGCGCGCCCTACGGGACAGGTTCCGGCCACTCCAAGAAAGAGGCGGAGCAGGAAGCTGCTGCGGACGGCTGGAGGATGCTGCAGGATCCCGTGACGGAGCCGCCGGTCCTGCCCCATGCCTGAACTGCCCGAGGTCGAGGTGGTGAGACGCGGACTGGCACAATGGGTCTCCGGACGTACCATCATCGACGTCGAGGTCCTTGATCCGCGCTCCATCCGCCGCCATGGCCTGGGTGTAGAGGACTTCCGCGGAAACCTGATCGGCTCGAGGGTCCTGGACGTGGTCCGGCGTGGCAAGTTCCTCTGGCTCCCGCTCGATGACGACGGCGCCCCCCGGTCCGACGGCGGAGGGAGTGGCGGCGGGCTGACGCCGCGGCTGCCTCACACGGCGCTCATGGCTCACCTGGGCATGAGCGGGCAACTGCTGATGCAGGATCCCGGGCAACCGGACGAAAAACACTTGAAGGTGCGGCTGCGACTCTCACCGGCGGACGGCGCCCCCGACGAATTGCGCTTTGTTGACCAGCGCATTTTCGGCGGAGTTTTTGTCACAGCCCTGGTGCCCACGCCGGACGGGCTGCCTGGCGGGCAATCAGCCACGGGTCTGCCGCTCATTGCCGCCGAGGCTGCGCACATCGCCCGCGACCCCCTGGATCCGGCCTTCTCACAGGAGGCCTTCTTCGCCAGGCTGCGGGCCCGCAAGACCGGGCTCAAGCGGGCGCTGTTGGACCAGGGCCTGATCTCGGGCATCGGCAACATCTATGCCGACGAAGCATTGTGGGCGGCACGGATGCATTACGCCCGGGCTACCGACCGGATGCGCCGGTCAGATGCTGAGCGCGTCGTTCAGGCGGCACGGGACGTGATGCTCCGCGCACTGGAAGCCGGTGGGACCAGCTTCGACTCGCTCTACGTGAACGTCAACGGAGCGTCAGGCTACTTCGAGCGGTCACTGAACGCGTACGGCCGGGAGGGGCAGCCGTGCCGCCGTTGTTCAGCCATAGGCCTCGGAACGACGATCCGGCGGGACACCTTCATGAACCGGTCGGCCTACTTCTGCCCGGTGTGCCAGCCCCGCCCCCGCAACGGCCGGTTCTAACCCGGTCCGCGCCCCGGCAGGTGGTCCGGGATGCCGCCCGGTTGCCCGGCACCCTATGCCGCCCGTCACCCTATGCCGCCCGGACGCCGGGCGGGCGCCCAGGAAACCGACCACCCGCCCACCAATACCACCGGTCCCCAGAAGACCGTTAGGCGCGCGCCGCGGCGGAGGCCTCGACGTCGTCGTAGGTGTCCTCCGCGTCAACGTCCTGGCCGGTGGGGTCCCACTTCACCAGGGCCACGGACAGTGCACCCAGCAGCGGGGCCAGCGCGATGATCCAAAACACGTTGGTGCCCAGGGCGGCGGCCAGCACCGGGAACGCAATGAGCGAAACGATCGAGAACGCCCGCAGCACCGCCTGGTTGAAGCCGACACCAACCCCGCGCAGCGACGTCGGGTAGCTCAGCGTGGCGTAGGACATCAGCTGGGCGCCCGGACCAAAGGCCTGGAAGAAAATGAACATCGCCAGCATCAGCACAGCGAACACAATCAGCACGCCGCCGGGTATGCCCAGGGCGGCCAACACCAGCAACGACACGGCCTGCACGACAAATCCGACCAGTGCCAGCTTGCGGGAGCCCCACTTGCTGACCAGGGACACGCCCACCAATCCGCCGCCGACGCCAAAACCAAAGTTGATCACCAACGAGGACAGGATGGTCACCAGGGGGCCTTGCTTGAATAATGTGCTGATGATCAGCGGCGTGCCGTACGCGACGGCGTTATAGCCGAAGGTAGAGAAGACACTGACGGCCAGCGCAACGAGGGTCCGGATCCGGTAACGCCTGCTGAACAGCACGGCGAAGGACCGGCGGGAGGCCTTGGCGGGCTTGGCCGTGTCCCACTGCTCACGCGGGGCCAGGACCGCATCCATGCTGTGCTTGGTCCGTAGGATGTCCACAGCCCCAACCAGGTCGCCCTGGTTGGCCAGCCACTGCGGCGACTCGGCCAGGTAACGGCGCCGGACCAGCAGCACCACCAGCGCCGGAACGGCACCAAAACCGACCACAAAGCGCCACAGGTGCCCGCTCTGCTCCGCCGGCAGGGACAGGAACAGCACCAGCACAATCAGGTATCCGACGCCGGTGGCCGCGTACCAGGCCGGTGACCAGGAGTTAACCCGCTGCGTCCGGTTGCCCTTGCCCCGCAGCCGGGAAAACTCCGCGAGGAACGCCATGGCGACGGGCAGGTCCAGGCCGACGCCGATGCCCATGATGACGCGGAAGAAGATCAGCCACCACTCGTTCGGGGCCACGGCGCAGCCCAATGCAGCGACCACAAAGAACACCATGTCCGCCATGAACAGGCGGTACCTGCCGAAGCGGTCCACCAGATAGCCGCCGCCCAGGGCGCCGATGACCGCGCCGAGGAAGATCGAGGCGTTGACCAGCCCCACCATGAACCCGTCAAGGCCGAATTGCTGGCGGATCTGGGTGATGCCGAAGGCCAGAGACGAGAAGTCGTAGGCATCCATGAAGATGCCGCCCAAGGCCAGCACGACGACGGCGAAGGCACCCTTCTGCGGTCCCTGCTGATGCGCCAGCGCGGAGGCCACATCCCGTGCCGAGCGGATGAGGACAGGACCGGCGGGGGTGCCTTTGGAGGCTGTATCCGCCGCCGCAGGCACGGCTGCGCCAGGTTGAAAAGGAGTGGAGGTCATGGACCAACGCTAATGTTAGGCAGTCATTTACCGAACAGGGCCGGTAACAGTCCGTCATGACAGGAGAAGCCCTACGCCCCGTAGTGGTCCCTCAACCGCTGCAGGCCTTCGTCGAGGCTGACCTCTGGGACCCAGTCCAGTACCCGCCGGGTGTGCTGCTGGTCGAACCAATGCGCTGTCGACAACTGCTCGGCCAGGAAGCGGGTCATCGGCGGCTCATCCTGCCCGGGTCGTACGGACCAGGCGACTTCAACCACGGCTCCGGCTGCCCGGGCAAGGGCCCCGGGGACCCTCAGCCGGGGCGCCGGTGCACCGCCGGCAGCACATATCTGCTGGATCAATTCACCCACCGGGCGCGGTTCGCCGTTGGTCACCACCAATGCCTGGCCGTGGGCAAGGTCCATGCGGTGCAACGCGGCGGTGATGGCGGAGGCGGCGTTGTCGATGTAGGTCGTGTCGATCAGGGCGGCACCGTGTCCCAGCAGCGGAAGCCGTCCGGACCGGGCGCGGTCCAACACCCGCTCCACCAGTTGTGTGTCACCGGGACCCCAAACGATGTGAGGCCGCACGGCGGCGACCCGGAAGCCTGGAGCGTCGGCGGCCAACGCGAGCAGCTCGGCTGCCGCCTTGGTGCGGGCGTAGTTGCCGCGGGCCCTGACCGGGTCCGCAGTTCCTGCCCCGGCGCCGACGATGGAGGACCCAAAATGCGCCACGGAGGGAGAGGAAACAAAGACAACGTCCCGCACCCCGGCGCGTTGCGCGGCGGCCAGCAGGCGCCGTGTTCCTTCAACGTTCACTGCCTCAAAGTCAGCCGCAGCACCGGCAAAGGACACTTTCGCCGCAAGGTGCACCACGGCATCAATGTCCCGCACGGCCCGACGGACCGCGTCGTCGTCGGTCAACGAACCGAGCGCGTCTACAGCGCCCGCGACTCCGGAGGAACGGCGCTGCAGCGTCCGAACAGCGTGGCCGTCGTCGAGCAGGCGTTGCGCCACGGCCCGGCCCAGCAGGCCGCTGGCGCCGGTGACCAGGACCCTCACGGCCGTCCCAACCGCCCGCCGGCCAGCACGCCGCTGGCCCAGGCCGAAAGCCGTGCCCGGTCCACTTTGGCGTTATGCCGGATATCAGTGGGAAGGTCGGGCACCACCAGCACCGCTGCCAGCGGAACCACTGCTACGGTCGCACGGTGCGACGCCTCAGGCGGTGACGCCACCGGCAGCGACGCCACCGGCCGCAACGCCGGGGACGAGGCAAAAGCATGCCTCAGCCGGGCTGACAGGGCAGCGGGTGCCAGCGCGGGGGAGGAGACGGCGGGGGAGGTCTCGACCACTGCGACGGGCACTTGCCGTCCGGCAGGGCCCACACCGACGACGGCGGCACGCCGAATCCCCGGCACCGACTCGGCGAGCTGTTCGCCGGCGACGGGAGTCAGGACGCCGGAGGCTGTCGTGATCACGTGGGCCAGCCTGCCTTCCACCCACAGCCTGCCCTCGGCGTCGAAATGCCCCACATCCCCGGTGCGATGCCAGCCCTTAACGCTGTCACTGGTCCGCTGGGTCAACCACAGCCGGTCGTAACCGTTCTTGGCGTGCGGCGCCTGCACCACAATCTCACCCGTTATTCCGGCTTCGGTGCTCAGCGCCGGGGAAGGCTGCCCGGTGGCATCCAGCGGACTGACCGCCACCTGTACACCGGGGACGCTTCGTCCGACGCAGACGCCGTTACCGGCACCAGGAACCTCGCCCGCGGCGGCGGCGGCTTCGGCGGCCAGGATGTCTGCCAGCTCAATGTCAGTGACCGGGAGGGCTTCGGTCATGCCGTACGGCGTGTGCAGCCGTGCCGCCGGGAGGAGCTCGGCCGCAGCTTCCAACAGCGTTGCGGGCACGGGCGCTCCGGCCGAAAGCAGCAACGACACACCCGCCAGGGCGTTCCGGTCTGCGGGACCCAGGTCGGCGGCGGTGTCCAGCACGTTCCGCAGCGCCGCCGGTGACAGGAAAACGGCTGTCGCGTCGATGGCAGCCACGGCCGCCGCAAGCGTTTGAGCCCGTAGTGTCCGGGGAGCGGTGACGTCCATGTCCGGCGTGACCGAGGTGGCACCCAGGGCGGGGCCCAGCAGGGCGAAGGGGGCGAAGCCGGCCACCAAAGCCGTCCCTGCCCGCAGGTCGTAGGTCGCAGCCAGGGTGTCGCGCATGGCAGCCAGTTGCCGCTGGGTGTAGAGCACGCCCTTGGCCGGGCCGGTGGATCCGGACGTAAACAGCACGGCGGCGAGGCTGTCGGGGTCCGGCAGCGGTGGAAGTCCGGAGGGTCCGACGGCGGTCGCGGCTCCCGCGGTGAGTTCGAGGAGCGAGGTCCGCACCTGCAATGCCACCCGGGCGGGGCGCGGGAGTGGCTCCAGGCTGATCCGCACACCGGGCCAGCCAAAGGCGCGGGCAGCCAACAGGGCACGCTCGATGCCGATGACAAAGTCCGGGCCGGCACCCTGGACGGCGCGGCTGAGTCCCTTGGGCCCCAGCCCGGCATCAGCCAGCACGACGACTGCACCCAGCCGCACGCAGGCGTAGATCAGGGCCGTCAGTTCGGATCCCGGCGGCACCAGCAGGCTCACCCGGGAACCCGGCCGCACCCCGGCGGCGGTCAGGCCCACGGCAAGCTCCTGAACGTTTCGGTGCAGCTGCGCCCAGCTGAGGATCCTCGGAGCGGTGGTGGTTTTTCTGCCCGTACCGCGTGGAGCCATGTCGACGACGGCCGGAGACTTTTCATCCCGCCGTCGCTCCAGCTCCGCACCCAGGGGGCGGAAGTCCGACCTCGGAGCTCTCTCTATCACGTCCGTCGTCGGGGTGATCTCCGCGGCGGAGGCGTGTCTCGTTGTGTCCGTCATCAGCTTGCCGTCCGGCATACTCGCACCTGATTGGGTGTCGTCCAGCCAGTCGAGGACGGCCGCTGCCACATCCACATCCTCGTGCAGCAGGTGCCCGGCACCTTCGAAGCGGTGAACCCTGGCAGCAGGCAACCTGCAGATCAGGTCGCGCAGGTAGCGGTCCGAAAAAACGGGATCCCTGGGGCCCCACAGCAGCAGGGCCGGGACGTTCAGCCCGCGGATCCCGTCGGCGACGCCGGTCAGGGCCGCATAGCTGGGATGCTCGGGGCCAACGGGGATGTCGGCCACGAAGTTTCCTACGCCCGCGCGCCTGCTCGCCGTGCGATAGGGCGCACGGAAGGCTTTGCGCACCTCAGGCGCCAGGGCCGGATGCGCCAGGGCGTGCGTGACCTGCAGGAAGGCCGGAGTCGTCACCGTTCCCCAGGAATGCACGGCCGGATGGAGGGCCAGCTGCAGGGCAGGGGGGATTCCGTACTGCGGTGGCTGCCACACTGCCGTGTTGGTCAGCACGATCCCGGCCAACTGGTCCTGGTGGGCCAGTGCCCAGCCCAGGCTGATGGCGCCGCCCCAGTCGTGACCGGCGGTCACCACGGGCCCGGTCAGCTGCAGGGCAGCGGTGAGGTCGCCCAAGTCGGTGATCCGGTCGGCGAGGCGCCGGAAAGTCCCGGTGCGTTCCGAGTAGCCCATGTCCAGCTGGTCGACGGCGATGACCCGCCAGGGCTGGTCGGTGGTGGCTCCCGCCGCCAGCACGGTGCGCCACAGATAGGACCAGGTGGGGTTGCCGTGAACGCACAGCAGGGTTCCGACCGGCGTTCTGCCGTTCAGCTCACCAGCGTTGTCCAGGATGTGCCAGCGGTGTGAGGTTCCAGCCGGGTCGATGCCGGCCGATGAGGGCACGTCAATATAGCGGGACCACGACGCCGAAACGCCAGGCCAGGGGTCGGCTACCAAACGATTTCCATCATGGACGTGTTCAGGCCGGACCCGACGCCCATGCACAGCACGCGGTCGCCGGTGCTGAGGGTCTGCGCCTCGGCGGCAAGGGTCATGGGCAGGGAGGCCGGTCCAACGTTGCCCCAGTTGGGGAATGTGATGGGAACCCTGGTCGGGTCAAGGTCGATGGCCTCGATGATGGCTTGCGTGTAGGCGTTGCTGACCTGGTGCGTGACATAGCGGTCCATGTCGGACCAGTCCCACTCGCCCTGCGCCTCATTCCAGGCATCGACCACCAGTTCCAGTCCACCGTCCAGCAGTCCCTTGGTGTCGGTGTGCATGCCGTCGATGCCGCCCACGCAGAGTTCGTGATGCTGGGTGCCGGCCCGGGAGACGCCGCCCAGTACGCGGTGCGATCCGGGGTGCTCGTTGGCGGGTCCAATGACTGCCGCCGCCGCGCCGGATCCCAGCGTCAGGGTGGCGAATTCGCGGTTGAAGTCTTCGCGGGTGCTTCCCGGCCGGTTCAACCGGTCGATGGTGGCTTCCTGGGTGGCCTGGGAGTCTTCGCCATTGACGATGACGGCGTACCGGATCTGCCCCGAGTCGATCATGTTCGCGGCCAGGGTCATTCCGTTGACGAAACCGAGGCAGGCGTTGGCCAGGTCGAAGTTCATGGCGGACGAGGGAAGGCCGAGCCCGTGGTGGACCTTCACGGCGACCGACGGTTCCAGGTTGCGGCGGGTCACCGAGGTGTTGATCAGCAATCCGACGTCGGAGGCGGCGATGCCAGACTCAGCGAGAGCCTTGGCCCCGGCCTCGATCGCGGCATCGTCAAAACCGGTGCCCGGAGCCCACCAGCGACGCTCCGTGATGCCCGCGACCCGTTCCAGGAGCCGGCCGGGGAAGCGCAGGCGCGTCAGGGTCTCCTGCAGCCGGGCGTCAAAATCCTCGGAGGTGACAATGACCGGCGCCTCCACACTGCTCACCGAAAGCAGTGAGGTGTTGGAATGCCGAAAAGTCGCGTTGCCAATCAAATTAAAAGCCCCTGTCCGTCCGGCTGATCGCCAGTGTGTCAGGCCATCGAAGCGCCGACCCGAAAGTCCCAATACTCAACTATGCAGTGCGGGGCCCCTATCCTGCACATGCAATGCGCGGCATACTTCGGCCCGCGCTGCATCGGATATTAGCCGCTTTGTCCCCGCCACGCAGTAGATTGGACGGATACCGCCGATCCCTCCGGCCGGCCCGCCACACACCGGAAGAGCCACACCACGTGCATCTGAAAAGCCTGACCGTTCGGGGCTTCAAGTCGTTTGCCTCCGCCACGACGTTCGAATTCGAACCCGGCGTCACAGCCGTTGTCGGCCCCAACGGTTCCGGAAAGTCCAACGTGGTGGATGCACTGGCCTGGGTGATGGGGGAGCAGGGCGCCAAAACCCTGCGCGGCGGGAAAATGGAGGATGTGATTTTCGCCGGCACGTCGGGCCGGCCGCCGCTTGGCCGGGCCCAGGTGTCGCTGACCATTGACAACACCGATGGTGCGCTGCCCATTGAATACAGCGAGGTCACCATTTCGCGGACTCTGTTCCGTACGGGGGGCTCGGAATACGCGATCAACGGCGCCTCCTGCCG
Organism: Micrococcaceae bacterium; assembly: GCA_025465475.1. Lineage (GTDB taxonomy): Bacteria > Actinomycetota > Actinomycetes > Actinomycetales > Micrococcaceae > Arthrobacter_M. Next base: position 16,543 of record JAODMR010000056.1, on the reverse strand, counting down.
GCTGCTGGACATCCAGGAACTGCTCTCCGATTCCGGGTTGGGTAGGGAAATGCACGTCATCGTCGGGCAGGGCCAGCTGGACAAGGTGCTGCATGCGACCCCTGAGGATCGGCGCGGCTTCATTGAAGAGGCTGCCGGGATCCTCAAGCACCGCCGGCGCAAGGAAAAGACGCTGCGCAAGCTGGAGGCCATGCAGGCCAATCTTGCCCGGTTGAGCGACCTTACCGGCGAGATCCGCCGGCAGCTGACCCCGCTGGGCAAGCAGGCAGACGTAGCGCGTCGGGCCCAGACCGTGCAGTTCGAGGTCCGGGACGCCCGTGCCCGCCTGCTGGCCGATGACCTGGTCCAGCTGCGCACTGCTTTGGCCCAGGAAGTGGCGGACGAGGAAGCGTTGCGGACCCGCCGGGCCGAGGTGGAACAGGTACTCCAGGCCGGACGACAACGACAGGCGGCAGAAGAACAGTTGGCGGCGGCAGCGGCCCCCCAACTGACCGCCGCCCGGGACACCTGGTATCGCCTCACCTCGGCGCGTGAGCGCGTCCGCGCCCTGGCGGCGCTGGCGGAGGAACGGCACCGGCTGCTCGGAGCCACCGAGCCGGGGCCGCAGCCCGGCAGGGACCCCGATCAGCTGGAGCAACACGCCGCGCGGGTCCGTTCAGAGGAGGCGATGCTGCGGCAGCAGTTGGACAGCCTGCACGGCAACCTGGCGGATGCCGTTAGCGGCAAGGTTGCGGCGGAGGAAGCGGCTACCGCCGAAGACCGGCGCCTGACCGCGTTGCTGCGCGCCGCCGCTGACCGGCGCGAGGGTCTCGCCCGGCTGGCCGGCCAGGTTGGTGCCGCCCGGTCGAGAGTCGAATCAGCGGAGGCCGAACTGGGCCGGCTCCGGGATGCCGCCGCCGCCGGTGAGGAGCGCCGTCGGGCGGCGCAGCAGGAATTCACCGCGCTGGAGTCCCAGGTAGCCGGCGTGGAGGAAGGCGAGGAAAGCCTGGACGCCGAATACGAGGAAGCCACCGCCGCCGTCGACGCCTTGGACACGGAACTGGCCGACCTGACCGCCGTCCAACGCGCTACGGAGCGGGAGCGGGACGCCCTGACCGCCAGGCGGGATGCACTGCAGGTGGGGTTGCTGCGCAAGGACGGCTCCGGCGTGCTGCTCGACGATGGCCCGGAAGGGGTGATCAGTGCCGTTTCGGCGTTGATCACCGTGGAACCTGGATACGAGGTGGCCATTGCTGCGGCACTGGGCACCGCTGCGGGCGGGGTGGCAGTGTCGGGACTGGATGCCGCCTTGGCCTCCCTACGGCTGCTCAAGGAACGGGACGCCGGCCGGGTTGAACTTGTCCTGAACGACGTCGATCCGGCCGGGCCCAACGGCCGGCCGAATCCGCGGATCAGGGCGGATCTGGCGCAGTTGCCGGGGCAGGCTCGGTGGGCCCTGGATCTGGTGCAGGGCAGGCACGGCTTCGACCGGGCGCTCGCGGCCCTGCTGGCTGGCGTCGTGGTTGTGCCCGACGCCGACGCGGCCGCCGCTCTGCTGCGCACCCGTCCTGACCTTTCCGCCGTGACCCGGCAGGGGGACCTTTTCAGCGCCGGCACCGTTCGCGGCGGGTCGGCTGACGCTCCGTCCCTGCTGGAACTGCAAAGCGCCGTCGATGAAAGCACCGCCCGGCTGGCAGAGGTCACCGCCACCGCGGAACGGACTGGTTTCGCCCTGGCCGGTGCCGCCGCCCGCCGCAAGGAGGCTTTGACGCGGGCCGATGCGGCCCTGGAGCGGCTGCACGAATCGGATGCCCGGTTGGCAGCCGTCGCCGAACGCCTGGGTTCCCTGGGCTCCGCGCTGCGCTCGGCCGCCGGGGAGAGTGAACGGCTGTCCGCGCAGCTTGCCCGCGCCGAGGCCGGCATTGCCACGGAACAACAGGCCCTGGCCGCCGTCGCCGAACGGCTGCGCCTGGCACAGGAAGCTCCCGCAGAGGAAGAACCCTCGAGCGCCCAGCGCGACCTGCTGGCGGCCCGGGCCACGGCTGCCCGGCAGGCTGAAATGGAAGCCCGGCTGGCGTTGCGTTCCGCGGAGGAGCAGCTGGACGCGACGGCCAATCGCGCGGCATCCCTGGAACGGGCCGCCGCCACGGAACGTGCTGCCCGGATCCAGGCCGCTGAGCGTGCCCGACGGCGGGCTTTCCAGGCACGGAAAGCCGCGGCAGTGGTCTCCGCGGCCACCCAGATGCTGGCCTATCTGGATGTGTCCGTGGACCTGGCCGTCCGGGAACGTGAAGCGGCCGAAGAGGAACGCACGGCCCGCGACGCCACGCTGGCCCGTGTGCGGCGGGACAATGAGGCGGCGGCAGCGGAACTTGCCGAGCTGACCAACAGCGTGCACCGGGATGAACTGGCCCGCACGCAGCAGCGGCTCCGGATCGAGGCGCTGGAAAACCGTTCCATTGACGAACTGGGCCTCACCGCTGAGCACCTGGTGACGGAGTACGGCCCCGACACGCTGGTGCCGCTGGGCCCCGGTGAGGTCACCGACAAGTGGGCTGCCCTGAGGGTTCCCGTTGACGAGGACGGCCAGGCCATCCGGGAGGGCGTGCCCTTCGTCCGGGCGGAACAGGAAAAACGGCTGCGGCGGGCCGAACGCGACCTCTCGGCCCTGGGCAAGGTCAATCCGCTGGCACTGGAGGAATTCGCAGCCCTCGAGGAGCGGCACTCCTTCCTCAGCAACCAGCTGGAGGACCTCAAGTCCAGCCGCAAGGACCTGATGGACATCATTCGGGACGTCGACGAGCGGGTGGAGCAGGTCTTCAGCGCCGCCTTCGCGGACACGGCAGTGCAGTTCGAGCGGGTCTTCGGCCGGCTGTTCCCCGGAGGAGAGGGCCGGCTGGTGCTCACCGACCCGGAGGACATGCTCACCACCGGCATCGAGGTGGAAGCCCGCCCGGCCGGGAAAAAGATCAAGCGCCTGTCTCTGCTCTCCGGCGGGGAGCGGTCACTGACCGCCGTCGCGCTGCTGGTGGCCATCTTCAAGGCCCGGCCGTCACCGTTCTATGTGATGGACGAGGTGGAAGCGGCGCTGGATGACACCAACCTGGGCCGGCTGATCCTGATTTTCGAGGAACTGCGGGAGTCCAGCCAGCTCATCATCATCACGCACCAGAAGCGGACCATGGAGGTTGCAGATGCGCTCTACGGCGTCACCATGCGCGGCGACGGCGTATCGACGGTGATCAGCCAGCGGTTGCCTGCCCGGGTGTAGCCCCCGTCCGGCCTGCCTTGGACGGCAGGGTCTCGTGCGCCCCGAGCCAGACGGCGACGGCGATGATGCCGACGATGGTGGAGATGCCGAACGCGGGGCCATAGGAGAGGGAGTCGATCATGGCTCCCGCGGCGATCGGCCCGAGGATGGTGCCGAAGTCCTGGCTCATCTGGAAGGTGGCGAGCACCTTTCCGCCGGAACGGTCGGCTCCAATGACGTCAGCGACGGTGGCCTGCTGTGCGGGGCCGAACAGGCCGCTGCCGATGCCGGCCACCGCGCAGACCAGGAAGAACAGGGGCAGGTTCCCGGTCAGTCCCAGCACTCCCATGGCGGCGGTGTTGACTGCCAGCCCGGTGATGACAAGTGGTTTACGCCCCCAGGTGTCGGCCCAGCGCCCGGACAGGGTCAGGGCGGCTCCCGTTCCGATGGCGAACACGGCCAGAGCCAGGCCCGCAGCCCCGGAGCCGCCGCCCAGCACGACGGTGGCGTACAGCGGCACCAGCGCCATGCGAATGCCAAAGGCGGACCACCCGTTCGCGAAACCCGACAGCAGTGCGGCCCGGTACGTCCGCAGCGACAGCGCCTCCCGCAGGGCCATCGGTCGCCGCTCCGGGGCGACCGGCGCGGTGGGGGCTGGGCCCGCAGCGATGGGGGTTGAGCCCGCAGGCTGTCCTGCTGCTGGCACAGCTCCTGCGAGGGTGGCTGACGGCCGCAGCTGCGTGGCAACCACCAGGGCCGCGAGCAGCAGCGCTGCGGCGTAGACCAGGAAGGGCAGCTGCAAGCCAAAACCCGCCAGGAGGCCGCCGAACGCTGGGCCTGCGATGCTGCCCAGCAGGAAGGACCCCGAGTAGGCGCTGGTGACCCGGCCGCGGTTCCCCTGTGGGGCCAGCCGAATCAACAGGCCCATCGCCGCCACGGTGAACATGGTTGAGCCGATGCCGCCCAGCCCACGGTAAATCAACAGTTGCCAGTAGCTGTGCGCGAAACCGCAGGCCGCGGAGGACGCCGCCACGATCAGGATGCCGGAGATATAGATCCAGCGCTCGCCGAACCGCTCCACCAGTTGCCCCGACAAGGGCGCGAACAGCAACCGGGTCAGGGCGAAAACGCTCACCACCACCGCCGCGGCACTGACCGACACATCAAAGCTGCGCGCGAACTGCGGCAACACCGGTGCCACCAGCCCAAAGCCGACGGCGATGACGAAGGCAGCCGCAATAAGGACCCGGATCTCCCGGCCCAACGGGATCTTCGGAACTTTTGGGGGCGAGGAAGCAGTGCCAAGTGGAACGGAGCCGGGCTGCCCGGGCGAGGCAGTGCCAAGGGGAACGGAGCCGGGCTGCCGGGGCGAGGGAGTGCTGGTCATGATGCTCCGAGTTTCGCACAATTGCCGCGCCCGTTGGCGACCCGATCGCCCCGGCTGCGGGTGCGGATTGTCCGGGGGCCGGGTGCTGGTTGTTCCAGCCGTCCGGCGCCCGTAGTCCCCGTTCCCGGAGCCGGCGCCTATGAGAAGCTTGACCGTGTGAATGACATCCTTCCCATCGTCCTGTACATCGTTATTGCGTTGGCCGTGATCGGCGGTCTGATTCCGCTCTTTGTCCGGGGCAGCCGCAACAAGAGGGTCTACCCCACCCGCCGCGACGCCAACGACCCGGTGGACGGAACGGGGTCCACCGCCGTCGGCACCTTGCTGGAGGACCGTCCCTCCGCCGGAACGGCTCCCCCGACGGTCGAGCCGTCCGTTGAGGTTGAGGACGACCTGTCGGGGCTGCAGACCCTGCCGGCAGTGGAGACTCCGGCCCCGGTGCTGGGGCGGCTCATCCGGTTGCGGGCGCGTTTGGCCCGGTCCAACAACGCGTTGGGCAAGGGCCTGTTGGCCCTGCTGTCCCGCGACAAGATCGATGAGAACGTGTGGGACGAGATCGAGGAGACGCTGCTCCTGGCGGATCTCGGGACCGAACCGACCATGCAGCTGGTGGACGCGCTCCGTGCCCGCGTCCGGGTGCTGGGAACACGGACTCCCGCTGACGTGCAGCGGATCCTGCGTGAGGAACTCCTGGCACTGGTTGACCCCACCATGGACCGCAGCCTGAACGTTGAACGGCATCTCGACCGACCCGCCGTGATGATGGTCGTCGGGGTGAACGGTGTCGGCAAGACCACCACCGTCGGAAAGCTTGCCCGCGTGCTGGTGGCCGAGGACAAGGACGTGCTGCTCGGGGCAGCGGACACCTTCCGTGCCGCCGCCGCGGAGCAGCTGGCCACCTGGGGCCAGCGGGTGGGTGTTCCGACCGTGAAGTCCGACGTCGATGGCGCCGACCCAGCGTCCGTCGCCTTCGAGGCCGTGAAGGCCGGAATCGACCAGGAAGTCGACGTGGTCATCATCGACACCGCCGGGCGGCTGCAGAACAAGGTGGGCCTGATGGACGAGTTGGGCAAGGTCAAGCGCGTCATCGAGAAGCAGGCCACCGTCGATGAGGTCCTGCTGGTACTGGACGCCACCACCGGACAGAACGGACTGACCCAGGCCAAGGTGTTCTCCGACGTCGTGAACATCTCCGGCATCGTGCTTACCAAGCTGGACGGCACCGCCAAGGGCGGCATCGTCGTCGCCATCCAGAAAACCCTGGGCGTGCCCGTCAAGCTGGTCGGCCTGGGCGAAGGAGCCGACGACCTGGCTCCCTTCGTCGCGGAGGAATTCGTGGACGCTCTGCTGAACTGAATTCACACCCTGACCCACACAGGTGTGCAAGGTGGGGAACAAGAGATCCCGGCAATGATCCGGAAACATGGCGGTCACGGTTACTTAACGTGGCCGCCATTCTTGTAACACGAGCGCAATCTGAAGCCCTCGCAGGTGAAACACGGCACCGCGAATCTTGAAGAGACCACATTGCACCAGCCTCGCGCGGCGGCAATCACGATCTACAAGAAAGGGCAGGAACCATGGACACTGGCGACACAGCGTGGGTATTGGCCTCCGCCGCTTTGGTTCTGCTGATGACCCCCGGACTCGCCTTCTTCTACGGCGGCATGACGCGCGCCAAGGGCGTGCTGAACATGATGATGATGAGCTTCGGCGCCATCGCCCTGGTCGGCGTTCTCTGGGTGCTCTACGGCTACTCCACCTCCTTCGGCACCGACCTTTTCGGCGGGGTGCTGGGTAACCCGGGCGAAAAGTTCGGTCTCTCCAACATCCTCTCGACCGGTGATGGCATGCCCCTGGTCGGCACCATCCCCGAGATCGCCTTCGTTGGCTTCCAGTCCGTTTTCGCCATCATCACGGTGGCCCTGATTTCCGGCGCCATCGCGGACCGTGCCAAGTTCGGCGCCTGGCTGCTGTTCGCCGGGATCTGGGTCACCCTGGTCTACTTCCCGGTCGCGCACTGGGTCTTCGACTTCAACAAGGACGTCAACGGCAACCCCATCGGTGGCTGGATCGGCCAGGGACTCGGCGTGATCGACTTCGCCGGTGGAACTGCCGTGCACATCAACGCCGGTGCCGCTGCCCTGGCCTTGGCCCTGGTCCTCGGAAAGCGCAAGGGCTTCGGCAAGGACCCCAGCCACCGCCCGCACAACCTGCCGTTCGTCATGCTCGGCGCCGGCCTGCTCTGGTTCGGCTGGTTTGGCTTCAACGCCGGCTCCGCCCTGGGCGCCAATGGCATCGCCAGCTTTGCCTGGATCAACACCCTGGTGGCACCGGCTGCCGCAACCTTGGGTTGGCTGCTGGTGGAGCGCCTTCGGGACGGACACGCCACCAGCCTTGGCGCCGCATCAGGTGCTGTTGCCGGCCTGGTTGCCATCACCCCCGCCTGCTCCGCCATCACTCCCATCTGGTCCATCGTCCTGGGCCTGATCGCCGGCGCCGTGTGCGCCCTGGCCGTCGGCCTGAAGTACAAGCTCGGCTACGACGATTCGCTTGACGTGGTCGGCGTGCACCTCGTGGGCGGCCTCATCGGCACCCTGTTCATCGGCCTCGCTGCCGACCCCAACGCTCCGGCTGCCGCAACGGGACTGTTCCACGGCGGCGGACTGGAACTGCTGGGCAAGCAGGCGCTGGGATCCATCGCCGTCCTGCTGTACTCCTTCGTGCTGGCCTTCATCATCGGCTGGGTCATCCAGAAGACCATCGGTTTCAGGGTGCCGTCGCACCACGAGGAAGATGGGGTGGACGTCAGCGTCCACGCCGAGTCCGCGTACGACTTCGGCGGCCGGATTGGTGGCAGCTTCCATCCCCTGGACGGAGCAGCGATCGCCGAAGAGGGATCGGCTAACGTGGCAGGCAGCACTAAGTCAAAGGTGGAGGCATGAAACTCATCACGGCGATCATTCGCCCGGAAAAGCTCGACGACGTCCGAGGCGGCCTGGAAAGCTACGGCGTCCAGGGCCTGACGGTCAGTGGTGCCCATGGCTACGGCCGGCAGCGGGGCCACACCGAGGTTTACCGTGGTGCCGAGTACACCGTGGACCTGCATCCCAAGGTCCGCATCGAGGTGCTCGCCACCGAGGACCAGGTGGATGACATCGTCGACGTCATCATCTCCAGCTCCAACACCGGCCGCGCCGGCGATGGAAAAGTATGGACCGTCGACGTCTACGAAGCGGTCCGGGTCCGCACCGGTGAGCGCGGAGCCGCAGCGGTCTGACCGCACCTACCCGCCCGGTCTTGGGTTAGCCGCCGATGGCGGGCCGGCTCCTTTCGGAGCTGGTCCGCCATCGGCATTTGGTGCTTCCTAGCTTTCCGAGCTGTCCCACCCGGAGGGGCCGGCCGATCCGGCCTGATACTCCTGCAACGGCACCGTGTCGGCCTGCCAGGCCTGCAGGACCGGTTCCACAATGCGCCAGCACTCCTCGGCGGTGTCTCCCCGGACGCTTAGCAGCGGATCCCCGCTGAGGACACCGTCCAGCACCTCACCGTAGGGAAGCAGCGCATCGGAGGCCAATTCGGTGAGCAGGTTGACCCGGTTCAACGTGAACAGGTCCCCTGGACCGTTGACATCCAGGTCCAGCCGAAGCGTGTCAGGGCCGAAGCCAATGTGCAGCCGGGTCGGGGTGTCCACGCCATGGAATCCGGTGGGCAGGTGGGGCACGGGCTTGTAGGTGATTACTGCTTCCTTGCGCTTGCGTCCCAGTGCCTTGCCGGAGCGCAGGATGAACGGCACGCCGGCCCAGCGCCAGTTGTTGACCCGCACGTCGATTTCGGCCAGGGTTTCGGTGCCCCGGGCCGCATCAATGCCCTGTTCGTCCACGTAGTTGGTCAGGTCCCGCCCGCCCGCGGTGCCGGCGGTGTAGCGGGCCCGCCGGGTGCTTTTCCCATACGGCTCCGGAACGCTGCTGGCCCGCAGGACCGTGGCGATGCCGTCCCGCACGTCCCGCTCCATTAAGGTGGCGGGAACGTCCATGGCGATGACTGCCATGACCTGCAGCAGGTGGCTCTGGATCATGTCCCGCAGCGCCCCGGCGGTGTCGTAGTAGCGGGCCCGGTTCTCCAGGGCCAGCTCCTCGTCAAAGATGATCTCCACCTTGGCGATGTTGTCCCCGTTCCACAACGGTTCCAGCAGCCTGTTGGCGAAACGCAGTCCCAGAATGTTCAGCACTGTCGACTTGCCCAGGAAGTGGTCCACGCGGTGGATGTGGTCTTCCGGTACCAGCCCTGCCAGAGTGGTATTCAATGACCGGGCCGAGGCGACATCCGATCCGAACGGCTTCTCCAACACCAGCCGGGTGCCCGCCGGGAGGTCCGCGGCCGAAAGGACTTCGCACGCCTTCTGGCTTACCGCAGGCGGCAGCGCGAAGTAGATGGCGATCGGCCCCTCGAGCGTGGCCAGCAATTTCGCCAACTCGCCCGGGGCTGTTACATCCACCTTCTCGTAACTGGTGCCGGCAAGCACGTCCGACAGTGCATCCTTACCCTCACCCGGGAAGGACGCGGCGGCGTCGTCAAAGGTGTGCGACACCCGGTCCCGCCACTGCTCGGCGGTCCAGTCGTCACTTCCGGCACCGACCAAAGTAATGGCTGACGTGCGGCCGGAGGCGATGAGGCGGGCGACGCCGGGCAACAGCAACCGGCCGGTCAGGTCACCGGAGGCGCCAAGGATCAACAGGGTCCGGATGGCCGTCGGCTTCTCGGGGGTGGGAATAGGCAAAGGCGCGTTCTGGGTTCGAGTCACGATCCCAGCATGCCACCGGGTACCGGCAAAATGGACCGCCCCGCCCGCCCTGTTGTTTCCCACCGTTCTGCGGGTTCCGCCGGTGCCCGGCCGGGGCTTGATACCCTAGATAGTCGACTCACTAATGCATTCCTGAGGAAAGAAGTACACGGCGCGTGTTCAACTCACTATCTGACCGGTTGACAGCAACCTTCAAAAACCTTCGGGGCAAGGGCCGCCTGACGGAGGCGGACGTCGATGCCACCGTACGGGAAATCCGTCGTGCCCTGCTGGATGCCGACGTCGCCGTTCCCGTGGTGCGCGAATTCACCGCCCACGTTCGGGAGCGTTCGCTGGGCGCGGAGGTCAACGCGGCCCTGAACCCCGGCCAGCAGATCGTCAAGATCGTCAATGAAGAGCTCGTCGCCATCCTCGGTGGGGAAACCCGGCGGATCCGGCTCGCCAAGAACCCGCCGACGGTAATCATGCTGGCAGGTCTCCAGGGTGCCGGTAAGACCACGCTGGCAGGCAAGCTGTCCAAGTGGCTCAAGGGCCAGGGCCACAGCCCCCTGTTGGTCGCCGCTGACCTGCAGCGGCCCAATGCCGTGCGCCAGCTGCAGGTGAACGGCGAACGCGCAGGCGTCCCGGTCTTCGCACCCCATCCCGGGGTGAGCTCAGAGTTTGAATCCGCGACAGGTGACCCGGTCGCCGTTGCCCGCGCCGGCGTTGCCGAAGCCCGTGCCAAGCTGCACGACGTCGTCCTCGTCGACACCGCCGGACGCCTGGGCGTGGACGCCGAGCTGATGCAGCAGGCGGCTGACATCCGTGCCGCCATCTCGCCGGACGAGGTCCTGTTCGTCATCGACGCCATGATCGGCCAGGACGCCGTCAACACGGCGCTGGCGTTCAACGAGGGCGTGAACTTCACCGGCGTCGTACTGACCAAGCTCGACGGCGATGCCCGCGGCGGTGCCGCCCTATCGGTCGCCTCGGTCACCGGCAAGCCCGTCATGTTCGCCTCCACCGGTGAGGGCCTGGACGATTTCGAGCTGTTCCACCCGGACCGCATGGCCAGCCGCATCCTGGACATGGGCGACATCCTCACCCTGATTGAGCAGGCGGAGAAGAACTGGGACAAGGATGAAGCTGCCCGGATGGCGAAGAAGTTCGCCGACCAGGAAGACTTCACCCTGGACGATTTCCTCACCCAGATGCAGCAGATCCGCAACATGGGCTCCATGAAGAAAATGCTCATGATGATGCCCGGTGCGCAAAATATCCGCCAGCAGTTGGAGAACTTCGACGAGCGGGAAATCGACCGTGTCGAGGCCATCGTCCGGTCCATGACTCCACACGAGCGGGTTGCGCCGAAGATTATCAACGGTTCCCGCCGGGCGCGCATCGCCAAGGGTTCGGGCGTGCACGTCTCGGAAGTCAACGGACTGCTGGAGCGTTTTGGCCAGGCGCAAAAAATGATGAAAAAGATGGCCCAGGGCGGTGGCATCCCGGGCATGCCGGGCATGCCCGGACCCGGCGGCTTCGGCGGCGCACGCAAGACCGCCAAGAACGCTCCCAAGAAAAAGGCCCGCTCCGGGAACCCGGCCAAGGCCGCGCAGCAGCTGCGTGAGGCGGAAGAGCGGCGGGCGAACGCCGCCAAGGCCCTGCCCGCAGGCGCTGCTTTCGGCCAGCAGGGTGCGGAAAACTTTGATCCCTCGTCGCTGAACCTGCCCAAGGGCTTCGACAAGTTCCTGGGCAAGTAGCAATCATTTCCGCATCCCAGGAACCCACATGAGCCGGGACCGAATCGTCTTTGTGCACGGCGTCAGCGTGTTCGGTGCCGCAGCCTGGCCGCGCCAGCACGGCCTGGCCCTCAACTACGACGCGTTGTTCCTGCGCCGGCATGGGTTCGACCCTGTGCAGGAACCGTTGCCGACGGACTTCGATGCGGATCGGGCGCTGGTCCTGGACCATCTGGGCGACGGCGGGCATGTGGTCGCGCATGCCCAGGGGGCCATTGCCGCCATGATGGCCGCCGTCGAACGGCCGGACCTGGTTCGTTCGTTGGTTCTGGTGGAGCCCGCGGTGCTGTCCCTGACCAGCGGGCTCCCCGCCACCGTGGCGTACCGCGAGTCACTGGAACCCCTGTACAGCCGCCGCCATGAACTCACGGACGAGGCGTTCCACGCCGAGTTCCAGCGCATCTCCTCATCTGAGCGGCCCGACCTCCTGGTTGACGAGCCGGCCCGCCGGCTGGCGCGGCGGCTGAGGCTGCAGGCGCCTGCCTGGGAAGCGCCCTTGGACATCGTGCCGGGCGTGCCCACCCTGGTGCTGACCGGCGGCTGGGAGCCCCTGTACGAGGAGATCGCCGCGTACCTCGCGAGCACCGGGGCGACCCACCTCGTGACGGCGGGTGGACACCGGCCGCATGACACTTCCGAGGGAGACCGGGTGATCCGGGACTTCCTGGCCGCATCCAATCGGTTGGCACGGTCCCGGGCTGCCTCCTAGCCGGGATGTTCCCCGCTGGAAACGGGCGCGTTCCGCCGTTGTCGGCCACCTCTGTGGCCGAAACCGGTGCCGCGTCCGGTGCCTGCAGGCCGGTACACCGGTGCCGGCCTCTGGGTCCTGTCGGTCCCGAGTTCTAGGCTGCTGCCATGATCGATATCCGTCCTGCGGCCCTGGCGGAATTCGCCAGGCTGCCGGCCATCGAAGCTGCTGCTGACATGCTGCTGACCGAGATCGCCGGCAAACCGCTGCGCGGTGCGTTGCCGCCACCGGGAACGGAGTCGGAATTCGCCGGTGCGCTGCACATCCTGGTGGCCGGTCATCCGCCGGTCGGGTTCGCCCGACTCGAAAACGTGGACGGCCTTGGCCATCTCGAACAGCTGTCAGTCCTTCCGGACTGGACCGGCAGGGGAATCGGACGAGCCCTGGTGGAGGCGGCCAAGGCCTGGGCGGCCGAAGCGGGCTTCCCGGCCCTGACACTGTGCACCTTCCGGGACGTCCCTTTCAACGCGCCCTTCTATGCCCGTTGCGGTTTCCTTCCCTTTCCGGACCCGGGCGCTGAACTGCGGGAAGTACGACGCCGGGAAGGCATCGCCGGACTCGACGCCCTGGGCGTGCGCGTGGTGATGCGGGCCGCGCTCCGGCCCGGGGCCGGAGACTTTCGCGCTCCACTGGGTTCCTCACCAGCCCGGTCACGCTTGCCTTCGGAATAAATTGAAGCTTCAAGTAATTGAAGGAAGAGAACCGGCCCGCACCGGGCCGCCTCAGCACCGGGAGCACACCATGCCAGCACTGTCCGCGCAAGACCTATTGTCAGCCGACCTATCCATGGGCACGGTGATGCTCAAGGTCGGCGATATGGCCACCATGACCCGCTACTACACGACCGCCCTTGGGCTGGACATCGTGGCAGAGGCCGACGGTGGCGTCTACCTGGGTCGAAACACCACCCCGTTGGTGCACCTGGCTCCCGCGCCCGGACTGCAGCAACCGGGCCGCGGCGAAGCGGGCCTGTTCCATACCGCACTGCTTTTTGACGATCAGGCAGCCCTGGCGGCCACCATTGCCAGTGCGGCGCATTTCGAACCGCGGGCGTTCGTTGGCAGCGCTGACCACCTGGTCAGCGAGGCGTTTTACTTCACCGACCCCGAGGGCAACGGCATCGAGCTCTACTACGACCGGCCCCGCAGCGACTGGCAATGGAACGGATCCGACGTCGTGATGGACAGCCTTGCCCTGTCCCCCCAGCACTATCTCGAGCAGCACCTCACCGACCAGTCCGTCGCGGGCCAGCGACAGGAAACCGCCGCCGTCGGCCATGTGCACCTGCAGGTGGGAGACGTGCAGACAGCCCAGGACTTCTACGTGGACACCCTGGGATTTGCGCGGACCGCAGGTTGGCACGGGCAGGCACTGTTCGTCTCGGCCGGGGGATACCACCACCACATGGCCATGAACGTCTGGAACAGTCGGGGCGCCGGTCCCCGCAAGGACACTCTGGGCCTGGGTGAAGTGTTGATCCAGCTCCCGGGCGCGGACGACGTGGCCGCCCTTGCCGACCGCTTGAAGCACCGTGGAGTGGCCGCTGCGGACACCGGCGCGGAACTGGTGTTTCAGGACCCGTGGCTGAACAACATCCGCGTTAGTGTGGAAACGAAAACGACCACGCCGTAGCGGCTCCTGCGACCGCAGTCCACCCGCCGCGGGCCCCGACCTGGAAGGACCACATGTCCGAGGTATCCGAGTTCTTCGTCACCGACCATCGCCAAGCTGTCGCCTACGCCGCTGCGCTGGAAGCCGGAAAATCGGCGTCGGCAGCCTTTGACCGCCTGCCCGCGCCGGCGGTCACGGACCTCGACGTGGAAATCCTGGGCGAACTCGCCGCCAAGGCCGTCCACGCCGGTGGTGTCGACTGCACCCTGGGCATGGTGGATGTGGCCCTTGATTCCCTCTTCGTCATCCCCGAACCGTTGACAGTGGTTTTCGCCGAACTGAAGGACCTGGAGGACCAGGAGGAAGTGACAAGCCTGGCCGAACAGTGGGCCGGAACCGAGGAAATGTCCACCAGCACGGCAGTCACCGAACCCCTGGTGCGGTCCCTGGCCGAACTCGCCAGCCAGGTGGACGAGGACGGCACGAACAACCTCTATTTCCGTAACGCCTGAGGTCCCGTGCACAGGCTGCCGGGCCGCACCTGGCCCCACGAGGGGTGGCGCTGAGCTGTCGCCAGGGCGCCGCAGCTGTCGCCGGGCCAGTGCCGCACCCGTCGCAGGGCTAATGCCGCAGCCCTCGCAGGGCTAGTGGTGGACGCCTGCGCCGGACTTGCCGCGTGGAACTGCTGCGTGTCGCGGGGCGCCGATGCGTCTGGCATAATGGTTGGGTACTCGATCCGTGTGGCCCCTCTCTCCGCACGACGATCTTGTCCTTTGAACCCTTACGATCGGCCCGCCCCACGGGAGCGTGAAACGGGGTTCGTCCTCATCAGAACCAGGAGTGACCACAAAAGTGGCCGTAAAGATTCGCCTTAAGCGCTTCGGCAAGATGCGCGCCCCGTACTACCGCATTGTCGTCATGGACGCCCGCGCCAAGCGCGATGGCCGTGCCATTGAAGAAATCGGCAAGTACCACCCCACCGAAGAGCCCTCGTTCATCGAGGTCGACTCCGAGCGTGCCCAGTACTGGCTCGGCGTCGGCGCACAGCCGTCCGAGCAGGTCTCCGCGATCCTCAAGATCACCGGTGACTGGCAGAAGTTCAAGGGCCTGCCCGGACAGGAAGGCACCCTGAAGACCAAGGTCGCCAAGGAAGCCTTCGTGGCTCCCGAGAAGACCTCGGTGATCGTCAAGGAAGCCATCACCCCGAAGGCCAAGCCGGCCGAAGACGCTGCTGCAGCCGAGACCACCGAGGGCTGAGTAACTTGTTGGCCGAAGCGCTCGAACATCTGGTCCGGGGGATCGTTGACAGCCCTGAGGACGTCAACGTGAGCGTCAAGAACAACCGCCGCGGGGAATCCCTGGAGGTGCGCGTTCATCAGGACGACCTTGGCCGGGTAATCGGACGGCAGGGCCGCACGGCCCGCGCACTGCGCACTGTCATTGCCGCTTTGGCTGACGGCGAGCCGGTCCGTGTCGACGTCGTCGACACGGACCGCCGCCGCTGATTTGCCGCAGCTCCGTCAGTACTGACGCCTGCGGGTTGGCCCCGGTACCTTTTGGTGCCGGGGTCATTCCAGTTTTCAACACTTTTCACTAACCCGCGCGGACAACAGCCCGGCGGCCAGCAGGAGGAACCACCATGCAGGTACAGGTTGCCCGGATCGGCAAGCCGCACGGCATCCGCGGAGAAGTAACCGTGCAGGTCCTGACGGACGCACCCGAGGACCGGTTTGTTCCCGGCACGGAACTGCTGGTGGAGCCGGCCCGGCTGGGACCGCTCACCGTCGAGTCGGCCCGGTGGAACAAGGACATCCTGCTGCTCGCCTTCGAGCAGGTTGCCGACCGCAACCAGGCCGAGCTCCTGCGGGGGGCCCAGTTGTTCATCGACACCGAAAATGCGCAGGACGATGATGACGACGCCTGGTACGAGCACGAACTGGTGGGCCTGGAAGCCCGCGTCGGCCAGCAGGTCGTCGGCACGATCACCGGACTGAACACCATGCCCGCCCAGGACCTGCTGATCATCGAGGCCATTGCCGGGCAGGAAGTCCTGGTCCCGTTCGTCACGGAGATCGTTCCCGAGGTCAACGTCGCGGGAGGCTATGTCCTGCTGACCCCGCCGGATGGGCTTTTTGAACTGAACACCGACGCCGGAACCGAAGTCCCCGAGGCCTGAATGCGCTTCGACGTCATCAGCATTTTCCCCGAGTACCTGGCGCCCCTGGAACTCAGCCTGATCGGCAAGGCGCGCCGCGACGGGTTGCTCGACCTGCGCCTTCACGATCTGCGCACCTTCACCACCGACCGGCACCGAACCGTCGATGACACCCCATACGGCGGGGGTGCCGGCATGGTGATGAAACCTGAGCCGTGGGCGGCGGCGCTGGAAGCGGTGCTGGCAGGCGACTCTAAGGCCACCGACGCCCGGCGGCCGGTGTTGATCGTTCCCTCGCCGGCCGGAGAGGTATTCACGCAGGCCGTGGCGCATGAGTTGGCCGAGGAAGACCACCTGGTGTTTGCCTGCGGTCGGTACGAGGGCATTGACGAGCGGGTGCTGGACTGGGCGCGCGACTCCTACATCGTCCGACCAATGAGCCTGGGGGACTACGTCCTCAACGGCGGTGAGGTGGCCGTGCTGGCCATGGTGGAGGCCATTGGGCGCCTGCTGCCCGGCGTCGTCGGGAATCCCGAGTCGCTGGTGGAGGAATCCCACGCCGACGGGCTGCTGGAGTACCCGGTCTACACCAAACCATCGTCCTGGCGCGGCCGGAACGTCCCCGACGTCCTGCTCAGCGGCAACCACGGCAAGATTGCCCGGTTCCGGCGCGATGAGCAGCTGCGGCGCACCGCATCCCGACGCCCCGACCTGCTCGACGTCCTGGACACCACCGGGCTGACCAAAGCCGAACGTGCGACGCTCGGAGAACTGGGCTTCGACGTCGTCGACGGGCGCCTGGTCCGCAGGGACCCGGACCCCCAGCCCTAA
>JAODMR010000043.1 GCA_025465475.1 Micrococcaceae bacterium | reverse complement strand
GTCGATCCCGTCTGCCTGTGCCTTTTCGATTCCGGGCTGAATCTTCTCGGCCTCTTCGCCATAGCCAAAGAGGCCGCCTTCACCCGCGTGCGGGTTGATCGCACAGACGGCGATGCGGGGTTTTTCGATGCCCGAGGCGACGAGGAGCTCGTGTCCTCGCTTGATCGTGCGGTAGACCAGGTCACCGTTGATTTTGGCGATGGCGTCGATGAGGCCGATGTGCGTCGTTACGTGGATGACGCGCATCTTGGGTGCTGTCAGCATCATGGAAACTTCTTCCGTGCCGGTCAGCTCGGCCAGGAGTTCAGTGTGGCCGGGATATTTGTGCCCGGCGGCGTGCAGGGCTGCTTTGTTGAGGGGTCCGGTGCAGATGGCGTCGACTTCTTGGTCCATCGCCAGCTGGACGGCCTTCTCGATGAAGAGGTATGCCCCGTGTCCGGCCGCAGCGGACAGCTGGCCCCAGGGAAGATCGGCGGGAATGCAGTCGACGTCAAGGACGTCGATGGTTCCCGTTTCGAACAACGCCTCCGCCGGGCTGGTGACTTTGCGCAGCGTCAGCTGGCTCGACACAACGCCGGCAGCGAGCTGAATTCGACGGAGGTCTCCGATGACCAGCATGCGGGCCTTGGACTGCAGTTCCGCGTCGGCGAGGGCCTTCACGATGATTTCCGGACCAATACCGGCAGCATCACCCATGGTGATGGCCACAATCGGGCGTCCCATTATCTAGTACTCGTTTCTGTCGTGGTGGTGGTGAGAAATTGTGTTGCGCGCAAAAGCGTTCCGGCGTCCCCGAAGGCGCCGGCCTTGGTAACCATCAGGGGGAACGGGTGCCTTAGTCGGCTGGCAACGACCCCGGGCTCGATTTCGCCGAGCACCGTGAAACTGCTGACGCCGAGTTCGGCCAGTACTGCGGTGGCGGTCTCACCTCCGGTGAGGAACAATGCACCGCACCTGCTGATGCAGGCTGCTGTCGCCACCGCCAAAGCGCGGGCCACCCCGTCGGCCTGTGATTTATCGAGGACGCAGGTGGGGTCGGGCGTCAATGCCACGTGGCCGTGGTCCAGGGCTTCCAGAATCTCCAGTTGGACTGCCCGGTCGGACATGTCAGCGTGGTTCAGCTTCACGTGCCGGACGCCGGCCGCCACGAGTTCCTGGACCTGCCGCCGCGCCAGAGGCGAATAGCTGCCGATCACCAGGAGCGTGCTCCCGCCGCCCGGAAGGGAGGAGGGTTCGTGGCCCCGGCTTACGGGACCGGCCGCGATCTGGCCGGCCAGGCCCCCCGAACCGGCCAGTAAGGGGGGGACATCCAGCAGCTCAGCGGCGTCGACGATCAACCGAAGGTCCGCACCGGACGTGGCATCCACAACGGCGGCATCGATCCCGCGTTGGTGCATCTCCCGCAGCCGTCGTGCCAGATCCTCCGGACCCCGGTTCTGGTGACCTCGGATGGACTCCGCCCGAAGGCCGCCGGCGGCAAGAGCCGCACAGACGTCACCGCGGAACTTGCCCTCCACCAGGGGTGAACCATCGACATGAACGACGCCGTTGATCGTCGTTCGTCCGGTCCCCGGAAAGGCAGGCGCCACGATGACCATTCCGCCATTGGCATTCGCCCCGGCTGCCGCGGCCACTTCGACACCAACATTGCCACGGAGTAGTGAGTCAATTTTCTTGAATACCCGCAGGCCCAGTTCCGCTGCGCGTCCGACGGCGACTCCAACGGCCGCCGCGGCCTGGTCCGCGGATAAGTAACGGCTCTCCGTGTTAATGGCCAATATTTGCGAGCCGGGCCACTCCCCATGCAACTCCAGGACGACCGAACTGGTGTGCGTCGGACCATAGGCAGCGGCCGCGTCAGCCGCGCCCGTCAGGTCATCGGCGATGATTGCCCACCCGGTTGGAGGCGTTCTGCTCATACTGCTTCTGCCAACGTCATGTCCACTGTCTCCCGTGTCTTGAGCCGTTTGGCATACCAGGCGACCATAAGCGGGCAACCGATGGATGTCACGACGACCGATGCGGCCACCAGCACAGTGGCAGGACCTGCTGCCGGCAGGTATGCCGGATTCGCGGCCGCCACCAGCATCGGAACGGTCGCTGCGTTGCCGGCGGTGGTGGCGGCGGCGAGCCCGGCCAGGCCGGATCCGCCCGTCAGCTTATCGGCAAGGAAGAGCACGGCCCCGCCTGCGATGAGCACGAACAATCCGAGCGCCAGGCCAAGGAGCCCCGCGCTGAGTACCTTCTCAAGGTTCAGGCCAAAACCAAGCGCGAGGGCGAAGAACGGAATGAGGACCGGTGCTGCTGCGGACAGGAACTTCCGCATTGCCGGATCCAGTGCGCCCAGCACCGCACCCAGCACCAGAGGGATGATGGCTCCCACGAGGGCCTGCCACGGAAAGGCCGACAGCCCGGCCACGCCGAGCGTCACCATGGTCAGAAACGGTCCGGACTCCAGGGTCATGACGGAGTACGCGGCCACATCCTTGGGCTTGCCGTACTGCCCCATCAGGGCCATGTACATCCCACCGTTGGTGTCATTGATTGCCGCCAAAATTGCCAGGACCGACAGGCCCGTCAGGAGTCCACCGCTGATGGGGAGCTCCCCCATGAAGCGGCCCGCGACGACACCCACGATCACGGCGAAGAGAACCTTACTGCCAAACAGCACCCCACCCTTTTTCAGAATGTAGGGCGTTGCCTTGATATCGATGCTGGCGCCCATGCAGACATAAAAAACGGCGAGGAT
Organism: Micrococcaceae bacterium; assembly: GCA_025465475.1. Taxonomy (GTDB): domain Bacteria; phylum Actinomycetota; class Actinomycetes; order Actinomycetales; family Micrococcaceae; genus Arthrobacter_M. The sequence continues at coordinate 4,870 of JAODMR010000043.1, read as the reverse complement.
CGTGGTGCCGCCGGTGAAGAGCGCCCCCGTGAACGAGCCGAAAAAGGCCGCTGAGCCGGGAGCGAAGGTGGCAAGAAGAGCCCCGATGAGCAGCGGGATCAGCATCATTCCGCCGGGGACCTTCTCCATGGTGGCCTTGATGGGAACAGACATATTTCAACCTCGTTGTTGTCGCGAAGACCGAGCCGCCCCGGACCGATCAGCTCCCAGCATAGGGCGTCCTGCGCGGTGTGCGCAATCTAGATGCACGAACCACGCAGTATTGACCGCGGCTTTCAGCGCGTGGAGGCTAGTGGTCGCGCTCCGACCCGCCCTGCGCCTCACGGCAAAGTGCAACGGCGGCTCGTCCAGGTGGCTAGAGGCGATCTCTTCGAAGAAACCTGCGTAGAAATTGCCTGCGTAGTTCACAAGCACGTCGATCCTGCCCAATCTTGCGGCTGTCCGGTCAGTGTGTTCTGTTCAGCCGATGTTCTGTTCAGCCGGGTGTTCTCTCCGTCATGGCGTCTTGTTCAGTCATGGCGTGGTCTTGTCTTTCTGGGGTGCGTGTTTCTGGCAGCGCCCTGCGTGCGGACGCCAGGGACGGTGGGTCCGTCGGCGATTTCACCGGTGGTGGTTGTTTCGGGAGGCGGTGCCGCCCAGCTGGCCAAGAACGCCAGCGCGTGTGCGGAAGCGGAGCCTGGCTCCGCGGTGAAGGTGAACAGGGTCTGTCCTTCATCGCCGGGCAGGTCCAGCGTCTCGTACTGCAGGGACAAGTCCCCTGCGAAAGGATGGTGGAAGCGCTTGGTTCCTGTGGTGTGGATCCGCACGTCGTGTCCTGCCCATAACTCCGCGAATAGCCCGCTGCGCGTAGTCAGCCCACCGACCAGTTCGTTCAGGGCCCGGTCGTGCGGGTTGCGCCCAGATTCCGAGCGCAGCATCGCGACCGTGATGGCCGCAACGGCGCGCCAATCGGGGTAGAAATCACTTGCGCCCTGATCAAGGAAGAGGTAGCGGGTCTGGTTAGGCAGCCGGGCAGGGGTATCCGGATCAGAAGCCATTGGAGACTTTAATACCGGCTCGTACAACGCCCGGCCCAGCAGGTTGGCTGCGAGCACGTCCGAACGGCCGTTCTGCACCATTGCGACCACGCCGGTCATTCCGTCCAGCAGGCGCAGCACACCGGGACGGACCCGTTGCTGCGGTGGCCGCCGCGGAGCCCGGTCCGAGGCCGCGGTGGTTGTCCGCACCAGGTCCATCAGGTGCGCCCGCTCCGCCTCATCCAAATTTAGGGCCGAGGCCACTGCCTGGAGCACCGAGTCCGAGACACCGCGTATGCCGCCACGTTCGAGTCGGGTGTAGTAGTCGGTGCTGACCCCGGCGAGCTGGGCCACTTCCTCCCGTCGCAGGCCCGGCACCCTACGGAGCTCTCCGTAGCCGGGGATACCCGCCTGCTCCGGGCTAATCTTCGCCCGTCGCGAGATCAGGAACTCACGGATGTCGTCTTTTCTGTCCACTTACACCACGTTACGCACCCCCTTTGGCCGCCGGCAGTGCCTAACAGACACCCCCAGGCCTGGACCGAAAGTAGCCTGTCGCCCCTTCCACAGGTGCCGGTAAACGACCGCTTCGGAGAGGTGTTGTGCTACCAGATGTTGTGCTGCCGGATACGAGCGGAGCTTGGCCCGTCCGCTGTCTCAAAGAGCTGTTGCGTCCTAAGACGCAGGGGGTTGGATGAACTGGTGACGGCTCTCGGCTTCGGCGATTTTCTTGATAGCAGAAAGTGTTGCGGGGATGCCGGTGCGTGCTGCCCGCGTCCGTTCCTCAATTTGGGTATGGGCATCTTCCTTGTATTTGTCATGGAACAGGGCGATTCCATCGGGAAGGAATTCCCAGGTCTCCGTGAGACGGGCACCGGCTGCCACTGGCTCGATGGTGTAAGCCCAACGCACACGTGTGCCTCCCACCAACCACGCAAACTTCACGCCCGGTTCTGCAACTTCCACCAGAGACTTGGTCTCCCAGACGCGCCCATTCGATTCATTGCGCCCGGCGAACCATGCCCCCTCCCGGGGTCCGTCGCCATCCAGCCACCAGCATTCCTTGCAGATCGGGCTCCACTCACCTGTTCGCGTGACATCGGAGACCAACTCATATAGTTTCTCCGGCGATGTGGCAATAAGAATCGATTCGAAATAGCTTAGTGGCTCCATGGCCCCAGTATTCCCGATCCGGGGGACCGCCGTCGTGCCTCCCGCACCGACCAACCACCACTTTGGCACGATGGCTCTCGTGCTCGGAGTGTTGGTGTCATTCCCTTCCTATGTTCCAGCCGGCCTTAGGTGTCCTAGTCGGCGTGATTATTGCAATCTTCTTGGTCCCCGCGGAACATGGCCAGCAATGCCGACAGAAAGAATAGGCAGCCATTCTTGCTTTACCAAATCGGGCTCACGGAACCTACCGTGCCACCTTGTCCAACTCGCGTGTCAGTGCATCCACGTCCGGCACGTCGAAAAACGCCAGGCCCCGTGCTTGGCTGCGATTGAAAAAGAAGTCGAGTCCGGTGTTTTGGTATTGATTCCTGCCTGTCACGCCGAAGAAGACGCTGACGTGACGGCCGCTGCGGGAACGGTTGATCCGCATGGGAGTGCCCAGGAGTGGCACGTCTTCGAATGAGCGCTCGCTTGAGGAGACGATCACCCGTGCATCCGTGAGCCCGTAGACCGTCTTGAGTTTGCTCCGCTTCTTGTAGATGAACCGGCCGAAAATCATGTACAGACCCATCAAGACGAAAGGAATACCCCACAGAGCGGAGAAGGAGGGTCCACCGCGCGTAATGGCCTGGGTTTCCCAGAACATTGCGAACCCTCCCCACAGGAGGCTGAAAGGCACCAGAAATGCGTCGGCCGGAGTAAAAAGAACCCGTGGGTCAGGTTGTCCCACCCAGCGGATTTGTTCACCTTGCCGAAGGAGGGGCTGGAGCCGATTCCACGCGTCATTCATGCCCCGAATTCTGCCATAGAAGCAGCGCCCTGAATTCGCTTCAGGAAAACAAATCAATCCTTTATTCGGATCGATCCACTTCACGTCGAGATCGCAAGAACGTTCTGTTGACAAGCACCCGCCGCGACAAACCCTTGCTCCGCGGGTACGTTCGGTCGGGGTGCGAAAACCCGGGAATCGTGCTCAGCGCGTGGAAGCCCATTGAGCGCCTCCACTTTCCTCCGTTCCTGCCTGGACGTGCCGTTGCTCAGGGCATTGACGTGGGCTACGTCACTCGGTAGCTTGGATGAATCGATTCAGGGAAAGCGCTTCCCTCCATCTTCCGCCCACCGCAACTCAAGGTGTGGCCGACGTAGGCAAAGAAATCGCCCTGGTCCCCCCTGAGATGCCAAGAGTCGGAGAAAGCCGTCTCATGAGGAGCAAATGATGAAGCCAAACCCGGTACAGCTACTAAAGGCGAGGAGCATTTCGCGCAGGACGGCCCTGCAGGGAATGGGCGGTGCCACTCTTGGTGTCGTCCTGGCGGGGCAGGTGGGCATCGGCGCCGACACCGCCGCCGCTGGGGAGTCGGAACAGGGCGTCAGGCTGCTCGTCAATGGTGCACCGGCCAAGGTGGGAAGCTATGCCTTTCCGGGCGAGGCCTCTGAACTCGTCCTGGACAACGGACTGGTGCGCGCCACGTTCGGGCGGGACGACGCCGGTGTCGCCACGGGCTGGCAGGACGTGTCCATCACCGCGACCTCAATCGTTGTCGCCGGCACGGAACTGGCGCACAACCTCAACGGCGTGGAACCACGCGACCCTGACCGCCAGCACTCCTTCTATGTGGACGCCGGCGGCGGCAAGACCCGGCTGGTGTGCTCACGGATCGATGTGCTTCGGGTCGAAAAGGGGCTGGTTGAGATCGCTTTCGTCGACACCACGAGCACGCCGCTCCGCCACGAGCACCACCTGGTGATGCGAACCGGCCGCCGCGGCATCTATGGCTACAACATCATGACAGCCGTGGCCGATACCGTCCTGAGCGAGGTGCGGATGAACACGAGATGGGATCGCAGCCTCCTTGACCATGCCTACAACTGGGAACGCGGAGCGGGCCAGCAGCCCACGTACGCCTACCTGGCCACACAGCAGTCTCTCCAGGATGAAACCTGGCGAGTGGACGGGGTTAACAACCCGAGTCTTCCCAGCCCGGACAGCAACTCCGGCAACCTGCCGGCGGGGTCGGTTTACAGCAAATACGACTGGAGCCTCTATCACCACGAGAACCCGATGTTCGGGCACTTCGGCCATGGATTCGGTGCATGGTTCACCCCGCTGGGTGGTGTCACTGATGACACCCTGTGCGCCTACTACGGCACCGGACCCCAGCACCAGGACCTGGCCATCCATCAGGACGCCCTCATCCTGAACTACTTTGCCCGCAACCACTACGGCGAACCCGGCTACCCCGTCACGGCGGGCTATCGCCGCCTGTACGGGCCGTGGTTGACCTTTTTCACCGTCGCTGACCCCGACGAACCCGATGCGTTGATCGCCCAGGCAGGGCGCACCGCCCAGGCGGAGATCGCCGAACACAAAGCCGGCGCACCCTGGATGGCTGATCCCCTGTACCCGTCCCCAGCGAACCGGACCACTGTCAGCGGACGGGTCAAGCTAACCGACGGGCGACCTGCCGGGAACTTCCACGTCATCCTCTCCACTGAGGACAGTGACAACGTCTTTCCGATCGCCGAGCCCACCTACTTCGTCAGGACTGACGCCGACGGGCGCTTCGAGCTGCCCGGCATCCCACCGGCGTGGACACCGGGAAACTCCACCCCCGGGGCCTACGTCCTGTACATCCAGCCAGCCGACGGGTCCGTAACGGACCTTTACCGCAGCACCGGAC
>JAODMR010000038.1 GCA_025465475.1 Micrococcaceae bacterium | reverse complement strand
GCGGCTCCCGGAACTACCTCATCGTCGGTGGAGTCATCTACCTCGTCCTGTGGATCTACGGCCTACTCGCCGGGAACTCCGACTCGGCAGCGAACTTCGTGCCCGTCAACACCGCCGACAACTGGCTCCACTTCGTCCTGGGCATCGGCATGATCGCCCTGGGCGTCCTGCTCACCCGCAACCGCACCACCAGCACCACCCGCTAAACGGCGAACACCCGGACCGCGGCCACCCGCACCGCCCGGCACCACCCGGACCGCGGCCACCCGGACACCGGCCACCCGCTCCACCGGAAAGGCACCGACGCAAACGCGCCGGTGCCTTTCCTTGTGTGCTGCCGGCGGACCTCTTTCGCCCCGCCGGGTACAAGGCCATAATCAAACCGGCAGCCAACCAACAAAGGAGTGGAACCATGACCATCACGATCAACCCCTACCTCAATTTTCGGGACACCGCACGCGAGGCAATGACCTTCTACCAGGAAGTTTTCGGCGGTGAGCTGACCCTGAGCACCTTCGCCGAGTACCAGGCCAGCGAGGACCCGGCCGAGCAGGACAAGATCATGCACTCACAGCTGACCACCACCCAAGGGTTGGCCCTGATGGCCGCTGACACGCCCAACGGGATGGATTACAAGCCGGGCAACAACTACTCCGTCTCGCTCAGCGGCGACGACGAAACAACGCTTCGTGGCCACTGGGACAAGCTTTCCGACGCCGGAACTGTCGTGATGCCCCTGGACAAAGCGCCCTGGGGCGACAGCTTTGGCATGTGCATCGACAAGTTCGGCACCAGCTGGTTGGTCAACATCTCCGGCGGGCAGGGCTAAACGCAGCAACGACCTTCGGGGTGGGGCGCAAGGAAGCGTCCCACCCCTTTCTTTTGCCTTTGTCAGGTAGTCCCAGGGCCGTCCACGTAACATTCGGCACGGTTCCGGATGGTCCGAAGCGATAGTCAAGTAGCAATTACCCACGTCGGTAGATTTTTGCGCCCCTAGATTGGGCTTGTCAGTTAATAGTTGCCCGGAACAAGCAGGTCTCGTATGCGCCTCTGCAGTGCTGTCTTCCTTTCCGCCCGGACGGTGTCCACTCCCACTCCCGGCCTTCACGGCTGCGCGCGGAGCACTCCCTCGCGCACCCTTCCCTGCAGCCGCGCTGGGAGCAATCCCGGGACAGCCTGCACCCGTAGGCCCGCGGCGCCACCCCGGGCGCCGTCGTGACAGAGCCCTGACGCGTACATCATTCACCTATTTTCCCGACGGCCCACCGGACGTCGCCCACTTCCCCGCGCCCAGCCCCCGGGCGCCTCTGCAAGGACACCATGAAAACACTCCCGCGGCGCGCCGGCTCTTTGCCGTCACTGTCGCCGCAGCCCTCACCTTTCCGCTGTTCCTGGGCAGCCCCGGCAGCCCAGGCGGACACGGCTCCCAGCGACCCCACCAGTGCCGCTACCCCTGCCACCGTCTCCGCTGACGCGCTCCCCACCGTCCAGATCAACGGCGTCGTCTGGCAACAGGTGGTGGTCGGCAACACGGTCTACGCCGCGGGCGACTTCACCACCGCCCGGCCGGCAGGTGCCGCCGCCGGAACGAACACGGTGACGCGCAACAACATCCTGGCCTACGACGTCCGCACCGGTGCCCTCCTGACCTCATTCGCACCCAGCCTCAATGGTCAGGCGCTCTCATTGGCCGCCTCCCCCGACGGTAGCCGCGTCTACGTGGGCGGTTCCTTTACTGCAGTCAACGGCGCGAGCGTATGGCGGGTCGCTGCACTTGACGCCGCCACCGGTCGACTCCTGACCAACTTTGTCCCCAAAGTCAGCAGCGCTGTCCGCGCCATCGTCGCGACCGCGGACACCGTGTAACTGGGCGGTACGTTCACCGGCGTCGGAACCGTGCAACGATCCCGGCTCGCTGCCTTCAACGCTGCCGACGGAGCACTCAAAAGCTGGGCCCCGGCCGCGGAGGGCGGGCAGGTCAACGCCCTGGCCCTCTCCCCCGATAAGACCGAAGTCGTCGTCGGCGGACCTACAGCACCCTCAACGGCTCGTCGAAGCCCGGCTATGGCCGCGGCGCCGTTGACGCCGTCTCCGGAGCGCTGATGCCCTAACGGGGTCGCTGTTCAACCCCAGCATCGTTTCCACCACGGCCGGGTCAGCACGCATCGCGTGGCAGGCCAACTGGGACCGCGACAACAGCAGCCTCACCTACCGGGTCATCCGCGACGGCAAGACCACGACTCCTATCCATACCGAAGTCAAGGACTCCACCTTCTGGAGCCGGCCAACCATGGGCTACATCGATACCGGCCTGGTCCCCGGATCCACCCATACCTACCGAATCTTCGCCACGGACCCCTTCGGCAACGTGGCCAAGTCCGATTCGGTAACAGTCACCGTGGTAACGGCCGACGAACGCGACAGGCAATTCCGGCAGCTACGACCGCATGGTGTACATGGACAACAGCGGCCGGATCTGGTTTGGCGTCTACACCGGGTCCTCCCAGACGCTCAATTCCTCGGCCGCCTACAACGATGGCCAGTGGCACCAAATCGTGGCGGGCATGGGTCCGGGCGGCATGACGTTGTTTGTGGACGGAAAACGGATCGGCCAACGGGCCGACGTCACCGCCGGGCAACCCTACAGCGGGTACCGGCGCATCGGCGGCGACAACCTTGGTTCCTGGCCATCGCAACCGTCCAGCAATCACTTCGCCGGGGACATCGACGAGGTGGCCCTCTACGCTGCACCGCTGAGCCTGTCCCAGGTGCAGAACCATTACACCGCCTCCGGGCGAAGCCTCAACCTGCCGAAGGCCCCCGCCGACAGTTACGGTGCAGCCGTCTTTGGTGCCGATCCCGAACTCTTCTGGCGGCTCGGAGAAAGCACCGGAACCACCGCGGCGGACGCCGGACCGGCCCGAACCACCGGCACGTACAGCTCCGGCATCACGCTGGGCGAAAATGGTGCCGTCGCGGATTCTGCCAACACGGCGGCACTGTTCAACGGCTCATCAGCGGTGGCCGTCAGCAACACCGCCGTCAACAACCCCACCGTGTACACGGAGGAATTGTGGTTCAAAACCACCACCACCAATGGAGGCAAGCTGATCGGCTTCGGAAACGCGTCCAGCGGCCTTTCCAGCGGTTATGACCGGCACGTCTACATGGAAAACGGG
>JAODMR010000037.1 GCA_025465475.1 Micrococcaceae bacterium | reverse complement strand
GCGGCTCCCGGAACTACCTCATCGTCGGTGGAGTCATCTACCTCGTCCTGTGGATCTACGGCCTACTCGCCGGGAACTCCGACTCGGCAGCGAACTTCGTGCCCGTCAACACCGCCGACAACTGGCTGCACTTCGTCCTGGGCATCGGCATGATCGCCCTGGGCGTCCTGCTCACCCGCAACCGCACCACCAGCACCACCCGCTAAACGGCGAACACCCGGACCGCGGCCACCCGCTCCACACCGGCCACCCGCTCCACAGGAAAGGCACCGACGCAAACGCGCCGGTGCCTTTCCGTTGTGTTGTTGGGGCAAAGCGTCAGGCTGTGTTTTCCTGCTCCCGCTCTTGGGGATCATCGAGCCGGGACGCCCCAAAGGCCAGGTGCTCCATTCGGGCGGCAATGTCGTCCCAGTCGTGGCGCTTTAGCAGGCGCCGCAAGGCCGGATCGGACCGGAAGGCGCCCTCCTGTTTGCGGAGCGCTTCGCAGGCGGCGGCGAAACCGGCCGCATCATTACGCACCTGTACGACCTCGCCAAAGTCCGTGACGACGTCGGGCACGGCCGTGGAAACGACCGGAAGTCCGGCGGCCAGGTATTCCAGGGTCTTGGTGGGGCTGATGGATTTTGTCGCCTCGTTCAGGGCGAAGGGCATCAGGGCAACGTCCAGCCCGGCCATGACACGTGGCAGGTCGCCGTACTCCTGCAGTCCCCAATAGACGATGTTGTCCGCCTGCGGGAGGTCCTGGGGGTCAATCTTGGCGGTAGGGCCGATCATGCGGATTTCCCACTCCGGCAATGCTGCGGCCAACCCGGCAAGGAGGTCCAGGTCCAGCCGTTCATCCAGCACGCCGACGTAGCCGGCAACCGGCCGTGGGTTCGGTGCTGCTGCGTCGGCCGCCTTGCGTGCCGGGGCGTAGTGCTGAGCGCTGACGCCACTGGAAAACAGGTGCGCGTCCTCCCGTCCCTGCCGGACAACGGAGCGGTGCAGGGATCGTCCGCCCGCGAAAACGACGTCCGCGCGGCGCAGGGCCTGGCGCTGCCGGACGACCAACTCGGGTGCGGCGTCCTTGAAGGCCGCCAGGTCGTCCATCACGTCATAGACGAGGGTTGTCGGTTGCAGGGCCAGCGCGATTTCCAGGGCCAGTGGCGTGTACATCCAGACCACTCGTTCACCCTGCGGCGGACCGAGAAGTTCCGGCAATTGGGCAACATAGTCCGACAGGACCTCATCGAAAAAGCCCACGTGCCTGCCCTGCTCCGGGATTTCGAGCCGAACCCTGGTGATTCCGTCCAGCTCGTGCACCCCCAACCTGTTGTGCTCAACGTCCTGGCCCGGTGGTGTGACCGGCTCCTCGACAAACCAGGTGCGACGGCCCTTTCCGAGCCGAGAGATCAGCTGCTGGGGGCGCTGCCATACCCAATCCCAGCGGAGGTGGGACAGGACTACCAGTTCACTTTGCATCGACTATTCTCAATTCCATCTTGGTGGTAAGCCGTGGCAGGCTGTTGCCTGCGTTGATTTCCGAAGCGGGCAACCAGGTCCAGTGCGACATCTGGGGCAGGTAACCCCGCAGCCAGGTCGCCACCGGTTCGCCCAGTTCGTACGCCGGCAACGACGACGACGGGATTCCCTGGGCGGCCAGGGCGTACACCTCTGACATGGCAGAGGTTCGCCGCTGCAGGTCGGGATCCAGCCAGAACACACCCACGGGGTCTATGTGTCCCTCGCAGCGGAACAGCAAAGAGTCCCAGTCGGTCGAGTCAATCGCCGGGAACCAGCAGAGTCCCTCCAACGGCACGCCTCGATGCCGGGCAATCTCGCATTGCTCCAGCACGTACTTGAACCACGTGGCACGGTCCGAGGTCCGGCCGCGGACGTTCGTTTCCGTCACCAGGCAGGGGACGGAATACCTGCGCCAGTAAAGCTCGATCTGGTCCGCGAGGGGCAGCGGGTCCGGGGTGGGCGCTGTGCCGCCTTCGATGCCGAAATTCCACTGGCAGTGCGCGTAGTAGTCCAGGCCGAGGACGTCGAAGCGTCCGGGTTCCCAGTTCTGCAGGCGCTCTCCACCAGCCTCGCTGAGCGGTTCCGCCAACGGTCCCTTCGGGTCGTAACCGAGTCCAAGGAAGGCGTCCAGCACCAGGAAACGCCTGGCATTGGCCATGTCTGCGTAGGCTTGGCCGGAAGCGTCGGAGCCGGTGTGATGCTCACAGGTGTCGACCCACACGTGTCGGGCGTCCGGCAGCAGCTCCTTGTAGAGCCTGCTTGCCTCGGCCACCGCAGGCATAACGTTGACAATTAGGTTCACAAAGTTACGCAGCCCGGACTGGTACGGCGGCCAAATGGCCTCATGTCCACAAAGGAAAAGTGTTGAAAACGGCTCATTGAAGAGCGTGTATTCGGGGACCCAGGGATACCGGCGGGCAAACTCCCCGACGTAGCGCAGATAGGCGTTCCCAAAGCGCGGGTCGGCAAAGCCCTGCTCCAGCCAGCCAGGGTAGCTTGTATGGTGCACCAGGTCGACGATTGGCTCGAAACCGCTGCTGCGCAGGTAGTTCATCACCTCATCGGTCGCTGCCCAGTCGAACAAGCCCTCCACCTCCTCAATCCGGTGCCAGCGGATGGGATAGCGGACGCGGCGTACCCCCAGATGCCTGAGCAGTTCCAGGTCTTCCCGCCACCGCTTGTCGTGTCCGGTGGTTTCGGCGATGTCTGTGTCATGCGCCGGAAGATAGGTGGTCTCGAAGCCCCCAATGATGTCCAGCGGCCCGTTACGGCTGTTCCCCGTCATACCGTTTCCCCCTGTCGCTCTGTCCCGCAATTCATGCCTGCTTCTTCTTTCCCAGCTCGGTGTAAACCACATCCAGCAGTTCCGCGGCCCGTAGGTTGAGTCGTCGGGACTCGTCCAGGTCGGCGTCCAGCCGGGCGACCTCATGCCGAAGCTCTTCCAGGTCGGCGCGAAGCGCCTCCAAGGCTTCCGGCCAAGGCGGAAGAGGTTCCCCGGTAGGCGTCGTGCTCGCCGCCCACGACGTCGCCGCGTGTCCGTGCCGTGCCTCTGCCGCCGGGCTGTCCTGCGTTGCACTCATTTCAATCCCCTCACTGTCACTTGCCGGACCGTCCGTACCTCGCCGGAGGAACCTGTGATGTCCTCACGGCTTTCCACGATGCCCAGGTCGTAGCGGGTTAGCTGTTCCTGAAAGCGTTGGAATGACACCGGTCCGTAGTCAGTCCAACTTTGGGGTCTGTTGTCGCAGCCGACCTCCACCTCGAGGTAGCCCCTTCCCTCGGTGCCTGCCAGCAGGTGCTGCAGCAGCTTCAATGTGGTGTCCCAACCAAGCGGGCTGAGGGCATTGAAAATGCCCCGTCCGTACACGGAAACGGGCCCCGGCAGTGCTGCACACAATGCCCGCAGGTGCGCCACCTGGCGCATGGCGTTGAGGTTGATCCGCTCGTACCGAAGGGACCCATCGCCCGTATGGGCTTGGGCTCCGGCCCGTTCCACCGCGAAGGTCACCGCCGGCCTGCTGAAGTCCACCGCCAGGACATGATGCCCCAAATCGGCCAGATACTGAGCATCTCCGCCGAGGCCGCAACCCAGTTCGAGCAGTGTGGACGAGGGTGGGAGGATGCCGGCGACGTGCTTTGCGAAGGCCGTGGGTGTCAATGCCATTCCTGCGGCGATGGCGCCGCGATGGGTGTCTTCCCAGTTCTCCCTGTCGACGTCGTAGTGGTTCAGCCACCAGAAAAACCGGCGGGCCGCCGCGGGGGGCGTGACGAAGCGAAAGGCAGGATCAGGCGTGCGCCAGGAACTGCCATAGATGGCGCGGAGCATCTGCTCGGGGTTCGCAGGGGCGGGCAGCTGCCTGCCATTCACGTCGATGCTCTGAAGGGGCAGGACTGTCACGGTTGTGGCGGGTTCGCGGGCGTGGAACGGCCCGTAGAACCAGCCTTCAGTGATGAAGTACGTGAAGATGTCAATATAGAAGCTGTCCGTGACCGTGCCACCGGGGAAGTTCAGCTGCAGGTGGCCCCCGGAATGGCGAACGACGTCGTAGCCGGCGCTGGTCAGGGCGCGTTCGATCCGGTAGCTCTCCAGCACGATGTCGGAGGGGTTGTCATGCCTGCTCAGGTAGGCCAGGTCCGCGTCGTCGTCGTTGGGCAGGATCCTTCCGTCGCGGACGGGCCCCAGGAGGGTTCCGCCGGTGACGAAGAGATCGACGCCGAGGGCTTGGGACACCAACTCGATGAGGTGCTCGGTTTCGTCCAGGACGCCCTGAATAAGGTCGGGATCGCGTCCCTCGAACGACCGGGCTATGCGGCCCCATTTGTTGATGACCTGCGGAATACCCGTACCCGGTTCCACCAGCTGGAAAGGGACGTTCCGGTCGTCAAAGCGGATGGTCGCCTCAGCGAGGACTTCCCCTCCGCTGGCCACGGCGAGGTCCCCGGTTCCGGTCCAGCGCTCGGCCAAGGGAGCCGGCCACGGCACTGCGACGTGCCCATCGTCTACGTTCGGCCCCGGTTCCGGCACGCGGAACGTCCACAGGCGGCGGCCACCCAGCAGCACCGACACGACGGCGCCGGCGGGCAGCCGTGCATTCAACACCCGCATTCCTGTCCTGTCGGCCTCAAGCACCACGCTCATGGCACCACTTCCAGCGGCTTGACTTGAAGGGGATCGGTGCGTGGCAACCGGACGTCGAAGACCTGGCCGGTCATGTCCTCGGCCAGGACCTGGGCGCTGGCCTGGGCCACGGTGGCGGCAGCAAGCAGCGAATCGGTGTCCTCGTGGCCGAACGCCTTTTCACGCATCGGGGTTGCCGTACGGGACGGGCTGACGCAGTTGACCCGGATACCGTCAGTGCTCCACTCATCCGCGAGCGCCTGGGTCAGGTTCACCACGGCGGCCTTGGTCGCGGAGTACACGGTGTAATTGGCGCGACCGCGCGTGTAGGAGCTGGAGGCGTAGAGCAGCAACGAACCCGACGATTCCGCCAGGTACCGGTGCGCTTCCTGGGCCACCACGAAGGCCGCCATCAAGTTGACGTTGACATCGTGATGGAGTTGTTCGTCGGTGAGGTCGACCAGTGGACCGATGGTCAGGACGCCTGCCGTGAGCACCACATGGTCGATCCGTCCATACTTGGATGCTGCCTCGGCGAGGGCGGCGGCCACCGATTGGCGGTTCTCGACGAAGGTTCCCGAGCCCGTCCTGCTGTGGCTGACGACGTTGGCACCCTCCGTGGTGAGCAGCGCCGCAAGTTCGGCACCGATGCCGGAACTGCCCCCGAAGATGACGACGGTGCTGCTGGCCAACGAGGTGCGGTTCCCGGCCGGACCGTCCGCGCTGTGATGCCGGAGCTGGAACAATTTGTCGGCCAGATGTATGTCGATGGGGTGCGTGATCTTGATGTTGGCTTCGGAGCCCGGGACCACCAGGATGGGGACGTCGGGGCGGTATTTCAGCACCACGGAGCAATCATCGGTGGCGGTGAAGTCCGGATCGCGGTAGGCCCGATCGTAGGCGTCGGCCAGGACGTTCCAGCGGAACGCCTGCGGGGTTTGGCCCCGCCGCAGGCTGGCCCTGGGAGGCACGGCACGAATGTGGTTGGACCCGTCAACCTCGATGATCGTGTCGGCTGAGGGTATGGCGGTATCGACGGCGCCGTATGAATCGAGGGCGCGGACGCATTCCTCAATGATGGAACAGTCGATGAGGGGCCGGACGGCGTCGTGGAAGACGACCTTGGCGGACTTGTTGTCAATGGCCTGCAGGGCAAGGTGCGAGGTTCTGTTGCGGTCAGCTCCGCCGGGCAGCACGTTGATGATCTTGGGAAACTTGGCGGCGGGCAGCAGCCGTCGTGCAGCATCCAGCCAGCCCGGGTCCATCATGACGAGTATCTCGTCGACTGCGGCGCAGTTCTGGAAGGCTTCGGCAGTGTGCTCAAGGCTGGTGCGTCCCGCAATGGGGACGAGCTGCTTGGGAATGTCCAGGCCCATCCGGGTGCCCACTCCACCGGCCAGAATGACTGCCGTGACCGGTGAGGTGCCGGGCTGCTGCTGAGGTGGCGGGGTCATGGAATTCTCCTTCGTCAGTTGGGCCTGGCGGACGTTTAACGGTCCACCGGGCTTCGGATGCACACCGATGCCCGCAACTGCTTGGGGAATTCAGGTTCCCCCACCGTAGACGCACTACCCGGTCGCTGAAAAGGCCTTTGGTACTTCATGACGCGTCCCGGCCCCGTTTTCCCAGCGGATCGTTCGCGTCTCCTAAGTAGCGGCCCGGCATCCCGGGTCGCCTGCTGCTGCCCAGCGGCTTAGACGGTTGCTACATCAATGAGTACCTTGCCGATGGCGCCCCGTTCAACGGCGTCGTGGGCCTTTGCCGTGCCGTCCAGGGCAAAGCGGAGCAGCGGCAGGCCATGTTCCTCCCCGACCCGCAAGGCTCCTTCGGCCAGCGCGGCACGAACATCGGCAACGGCGTTTTCCTTCTGCTCCTCGCTCCCGGTGTAGGTGAGGATGAACTGGTAGCGGATGTTCTTGGTCATGCTGGGGCGTACCGGTATGGCAAGTGGTTCGTCGGAGGTGGACGCGTAGATGGCAACCGTTCCACCGTGGCACAGCACGGCGAGGTCCGTCGCCAGGTTCATGGGGGCATTAACCTCGACGATGAGATCCACGCCGTCCGGCGCGATGTCCCGGACCTTGCGGGCGACGTCGTCGGTTCGGTAATTGATGATGTGCTGCGCCCCTGCCCGCTTGGCCAGCACCGCCTTCTCCTCGCTGCTGACGGTGGTGAGGACCGTTGCTCCTGCCCACCTGGCCAACTGAATGGCGGCATGGCTGACAGCGCCGGCTCCCCCGGTGACCAGGAGGGTCATTCCGCGCAGGGCTTCCGGCGTCAGCCGGGACGGACCTGAGTCCGAGCAGGTCAGGGCCCGGTGCGCGGTCAGGGCGGGGATTCCCAGGGAAGCCCCCGTGTCCAAGGATTCACCATC
>JAODMR010000024.1 GCA_025465475.1 Micrococcaceae bacterium | reverse complement strand
GCCAAGGTCTCCATCCGCAACATCCGCCGCAAGGCCAAGGATGAGCTGGACCGCATCGTCAAGGACGGCGACGCCGGCGAGGACGAAGGAGCACGCGCCGAGAAGGAACTCGACGCGCTGACCAAGTCGCACACCGACAACATCGACGAGCTGCTCAAACGCAAAGAGACCGAACTTCTCGAGGTCTAGATGACGAACGCCCAGCCGCCGGCAGGGGAGTCCGTTCCGGCGGAGTCTGCACCGCAAGGCGACGACACCGCAGCCAGCACCCCTCCCAGTAGACGCCAGGGCAGAAAAGCCGCCCGAGGCACCGGGCCGCGGCGCCGCGAAATGCGCAGCGAAACTTCTGTTCCTTCGGTGCCCCAGGCACCGGGAACCATCGAGGCGTTCCCCGCCGAAGCGATGGCCCGGCGGGCACGCCGGACCCGGGCTGAACTGCATCCCGAAGGAGCACCTCCGGTCCGTTATCCGGCGCCCGGCGCGGCGGCGGCAGGGGAGGCACCCGGCCCGGCTGCGGCAGCTCCCGGCGGGGGCGCCGCAGGGGAGGCGCCGGAGGAAAACCCGGTCGCCGCTCCGACGATCGGGGCACCCGAGGTAACAACACCGGGCCCGATCGAGTCGCCCCAGGTGACAGCAGCGGGCCCGGTCAAGCGCACGTCCAAGGCCGGCCGGAACCTGCCCGCCGCCATCTCTGTCGGTATCGGGCTGATGGCACTGGTCCTGGGCTCGCTGGTTTTCTACCCCGTGGCGTTCGTCATCGTCGTCACCGGTTTTGCCTGCGTCGGAGTGTGGGAGGTGAGCCGGGCGCTGCTGCACCGCGACATCAGCGTCCCGCTGACCCCCGTCATGGTGGGCACCGCAGCCATGCCCGTCGCTGCGTACTTCTCCGGCCCGGAGGGACTGCTGTTCGCCCTGGTCGCGAGTGCGGCAGCAGTACTGCTGTGGCGTTCGCTGGACCCGGCGGAAGGTGCGGTCGGCAGCATCTTCGCCGGCGTCTTCTTGCTGGCGTGGATTCCATTCTTCATCAGCTTCGCCATCCTGGTGCTGCGCGGTAGGGAGGATCCGACGACCGCCCTGACCCTGGATGTGGCCCATGTCAGCGTGGGCGTACTGGAAGTGGCCATCCTGCTGCTGCTGGTCGTGGCGAACGACACGTTCGGGTATCTGGTCGGCGCGCTTTTCGGCAAACACCCGATGGCTCCCAAGATCAGCCCCAAAAAGTCCTGGGAGGGGTTCGCTGGCTCCATTGGCGGGGCCGCGGTGGTGGCCATCCTGGCCACCACGTTCCTGATTGGGCAGCCCTGGTGGGTGGGACTGGCTTTGGCCGTCGGAATGGTGGCGGCGGCTACAGCCGGCGACCTGGCCGAATCGATGGTGAAACGAGAACTCGGCGTCAAGGATATGAGCAGCATCCTGCCCGGACACGGTGGCGTCATGGACCGGCTGGACTCCATCCTGTTCTCTGCGCCCATGGCGTTCCTAATTTTCACACTGCTGGGCCGGTATCCCGCGTGAGCGGGAAGCCCTGCGTAGGATGTATCCGGACCCGCAGGTCCAGCCCCCCGTCGGAACGACCAGCAAGGATGCCCCGTGAGCGTTGAGGACCAGCAGCGCACCGCTGCCGCATTTCCGCGGGTTGCCTCCCGGGAGCTTGGCTACAACACCTCCCAGGTGGACCAATTCCTGTCCCGGGCGCAGGCTTACTACGCTGCCAGGGACGCCAACCTGAAAGCCATGTCCAGCCGCGACATCCGGACGGCCGTCTTTGACGCAGCCCGCGGCGGATATCAGGCCCAAGCGGTGGACGCTGTACTGGACAGGCTCGAGGACGCCTTCGCGCAGCGGGAGCGCGACATCCTCGTGGGCCGCAAGGGCGAGGAGGCCTGGCTGCTGCAGCTGGGCAAGACGTCCGCAACCCTGCGGGCAAGGCTGCACCGCCCGGACGGGGAGCGGTTTCGCCGCCCGCGCCGAAACCTGGCCCGCAGCTACCACGTCGATGACGTCGACGCACTATGCCGCAAGCTGCTGGGGTACTTCGAGCAGGACAAGGCCCTCAGCGTCGACGTCGTCCGCCGGGCCGTCTTCCGGCCCGCCAAGGGCCGGGACGGCTACGAGGAAAGCCAGGTGGATGCATTCCTGGACCGGGTGATTGAACTGATGGCAGGCATCGACTAGGGCATCCTGCGAACCGGTCGTTCCGGCACATGCAACCGCGTCAGCAACTGCAGCACGTTACCCGGCTGCCGGCCCGGCGTGGCCCGCGAGACCAGCACCATGACCACAAACGCCGCCGGTACGGTCCAGGCGGCCGGCTGATCCAGCGCATCCCGGAGCAACCCGGTCACCTGCAGGCGGGGGGCCAGCAACAATGAACCTCCGCACAACCCGGCGCCGGTCAGCATCCCGGCGATGGCACCGGCGTCGGTCAATCCCCGCCACCAGATGCCCAGCAGCAGCAACGGGCAGATGGTGGAGGCCGTGAAGGCGAACACCAGGCCCACACTGCCGGCCAGGGCCTGGGAATCGGTTCCCAACGCCACCACCAGCGGAATTAGCGCCGAAAGCACCGCAGCAATACGGAAGCCCCGCACGTCACCGCCCAACAGATCCTGGCTGATCACGCCCGCCAGTGACACGACCAGGCCCGACGTCGTGGACAGGAAGGCAGCAAACGCACCCGCGATGACCAGGGCACCGAGCGCCTGCCCGGCGGGGCCCGGCAGCAGCTGCCCAGGCAACAGCAGCACGGCGGCGTCAGCCTGACCCGTGTCAGCCAGACCGGGGAGCTGGACGCGTGCGGCCAGGCCGTACACCGTGGGAAACAGGTAAAACACCGACAGCAGCCCCAACACGATCAGCGTGGTCCGGCGGGCAGCGCCGCCATCCGGATTGGTGTAAAAGCGCACCAGCACATGCGGCAAGCCCAGCGTTCCGAACAGGAGTGCTGTCAGCAGGGAAGCGATGCGGTATGGGCTGTACGGTCCGGCTGTATCCAGGCTGTCAGCGAACGCGGCTCCGCCACCGGTAAGGGCCGCGGACGGCAGCGGGGAAACCAGCAGCACAAACACGATGGGCAGGGCCAGCGCGGTGAGCTTCAGCCAGTATTGGAAGGCCTGCACAAAGGTGATGGACCGCATGCCGCCCAGGGTCACCGTCAGGCACACGATAACGACGACGGCGGCGGCTCCGGCCCACCGCGGCAAGCCTGTCGTGATGCGCAGGGTCAACGCCGCGCCGTGCAGTTGCGGCACGATATACAGCCACCCGATCACCACCACCAGGGCGCTGGTGACGTGTCGTGCGGTGCGGGACGCGAGCCGTGCTTCGGCGAAGTCGGGCACCGTGTACGCGCCTGACCGGCGCAGCGGGGCAGCTACAAAGAGCAGCAGCATCAGGTAACCGGCCGTGTAGCCGATCGGGAACCACAGCCCGTCGCTGCCCGATACCAGGATCAGTCCCGCGACACCCAGGAAACTGGCAGCCGAAAGGTACTCCCCACCGATGGCCGAGGCGTTCCACCACGGCCTGACGGTGCGGGAAGCGACGTAGAAATCGCTGGTGGTGCGGGAGATGCGCAGGCCGTAGAACCCGATCAGTGCCGTGGCCAGGGCCACGGCCACTACGGCAGTCCCTCCCAGAACGGCCGTCACGGTGGGGAACTCATTTTTCGTCCACCAATTCCCGGTAACGGACCTCGTTGCGGGTAGCACTGCGGACGAACAACCACGCGCACAGCAGGAGCAATGGATACACCGCGACCCCCAACAGCAACCAACGCATCGGCACGCCCAGAACGGTTACTCCCGCAGCGGCCGGCAGCGCAGTGAGCAGCAGCGGAATTCCAAGCAACAGCACCAAAAACCCGCCGGCCACCACCAACGCCAACCGAAGCTGGGAACGGATCAGCGCTGAGAGGAACACCTCGCCCACAGCGGTCTGTTCCGCCACCTCGCGGGATACGGCAAAGCCGCCGCGAACGGCTGCAGCCTGCGCTTGCGGTGCCTGCACCAGGACCCGCTGTGGACGGACCGTTCCCACGGGCATCTCGTCGACCATGGCAGGCCCCTCGACCAGGGCAGTATCCTGCACCTGGGTAGGCTCTTCGCCCCTGGGATTCTCCTCGGCCGCTGGGAACCCCGAGGGGGATGACTCGGGCGCGGTCACGAGTGCGGCCGGATCCTGGTAGCGGAGAGTGCCTCGCGCAGCAGCGGCAGATGCCTGCGGCTCACGGGCAGGTTCGCGCCGGACACCGTCACGGTCGGTTGTGCCGCTGTCAGCCTGGCCTGAGTTATGGCAGGCAGGCAGACCAGGTAGGAGCGGTGCACCCGCAGGAATCCGGCGTCCGCCCACTGGCGCTCCAGGTCGGCGAGGGGAACGCGGACCAGGTAGCTGGCCTCGGGTGTGTGCAGCCGCGCATAGTCGCCCTGCGCCTGGACAAAGCGGACCTCGTCCCGGCGGATGATCCTGCTGACCCCGCCCTGGTCCACGGTGATCGTCGTCGGCCGGATTGCCTGCTGCCCGCTGTCGACGGCGTTGTGCAGCCGGCCGATGGAACGGGTCAACCGTTCGGGCCTCAGCGGCTTGAGGAGGTAGTCGACGGCGGCGAGTTCGAACGCTGCCAGGGCGCAGTCCTCGTCGGCGGTGACAAAGACGATGGACGGCGGACGCGGCCGTTCGTTGACGGCCCGGGCCAATTGCAGTCCTGACAGGCCCGGCATGTGAATGTCCAGGAAGAGCGCGTCCACGGCATGGGTTTCCAGCGACAGCAGGGCCTGGCTGCCGCTTGAGGCCTGATGGACCGCACCGATGCGCTCGTCCCGGCTCAGCAGGAACGCCAATTCCGCCAACGCAGGTTGCTCATCATCGGCGATGAGGACGTCAATCATGGGCTCAGCCTATGGTCCGGTGGGCGCGAAACCGCGTTCAGCTCCCGCGGCACGCCGGGCGACCCGCCGCCGGGCGACCCCGCCGTCGTGGAACCGGGCCTGCCGCAGGCTGCGTCTTGGGCGGCAGCTCACCATGGGATCAGGGCGCGTGTTCCGGCTGGGACTTAGGCACACGCAAGCGGATCAAGGTTCCGGCTCCCACAGCTGTTTCCACGCTCAGGCCAAAATCGTTTCCATAGACCTGGCGAAGCCGGGCGTCCACGTTCCGCAGACCGACGTGGTCGCCGTCGGCCCGACCGGAAAGCACCAACTGGAGGTGGTCCGGGTCAATGCCGACCCCGTCGTCCTCAATCGTGACGCGAGCGACGTGTCCATCGTCCTCCGCCGCAATCGAAATGTGACCCGTTCCTTCCTTCGCCTCCAGCCCATGCCGCACAGCGTTTTCAACCAGCGGCTGCAGGCTCAAGAACGGTACCACCGTGCTGAGCACCTCCGGGGCGATGCGCAGGCTGACCTGCAGCCGCTCCCCGAATCGTGCACGCTCAAGCAGCAGGTACCTGTCTATACACCGCAGTTCCTCGGCTAATGTGGTGAAATCCCCGTGCCTGCGGAAGGAATAACGGGTGAAGTCGGCGAACTCGACGATCAGCTCCCTGGCACGCGCCGGATCCGTGGTGATGAAGCTTGCGATGGCGTTCAGGGAGTTGTAGATGAAATGGG
Organism: Micrococcaceae bacterium; assembly: GCA_025465475.1. Lineage (GTDB taxonomy): Bacteria > Actinomycetota > Actinomycetes > Actinomycetales > Micrococcaceae > Arthrobacter_M. Next base: position 11,974 of record JAODMR010000024.1, on the reverse strand, counting down.
GGCTGATCTGCGCCCGCAGGGCCCGAACCTCCGCCTCCATCAGCAGCGTCCGGGACGCCTCCAGATCCGCCAGCTGAATTTGCGCCGACACCCAGCCGGCCACCTCCTTGGTTGCCCTGACCAGTCCTGCCCTGGCCTGCGGGGTGAAGGCGAGTACGCACCCCACAATCCGGTCCCCGGCCTCCACCGGTGAGATGATGACCTCCCGGACAATGTCGCGGGGGCCGAACCCCAATGCCGACAGCTCGCCCACCTCCAAACGCGACATGCGCGTGCGCCCGGAAGTCATCGTGGGGCCAGCAAGCCGCCGCACGGTCTCCGCCCGCAGCGACACCTCGGACCCACCCGACCCGTCCCAGGCCAACAACCGGGACCCGTCGATCATGGCGAACGCCGGACAGTTGAGCAGGGTCCGCAGGTGCCGGCTCGCTTTCGCGGCGCCGGCCGGCTCCAGCCCCGCCCGCAGGTGGGTACCCGCCAAGGCTGCCGTGTGCAAGGTGGTATAGGCGGCCCGTTCAGCATCCGTACCAAGTTCCCGGTGTGATCCGGACAGCCGCAGGCCGACAGCGGCCAGGACCGCCAGCGCCGCCAACAGGACCGCGCCGGCAGCCGCCAGGAGCAAGGGGGAATCCGACATGGAGCCAAGAGTAATGCCACTGGGCGCAGCGCAGGCGCCGCTCAGCGACGGAATTCCGTGGCGTAACAGGACGCACGCAGCCAGCACCGCACAGTGATAGCAATTTCACACCCGCAAGGAGGAAACATGAGTCATCAGATCAACCCGGCCCAGGGCGGGCCCACTCCCGCCCCGGATGGACCAGCATCACCACACAACGAATCCGATTCCACCCTGGACGCTTCCGCGGCGCCCGACGCTGCCGTCTTCACCGAAGTCCAGGCCAGCGGCGAATTCCAGGAGCTGCGTCGCCGCCACCGCAGCTTTGTTTTCCCGCTGGCCATCGGGTTCCTGGTCTGGTACTTCCTGTACGTCCTGTTGGCCGACTACGCCCACGATTTCATGTCCACCAAGGTGTCCGGCAGCATTACTCTCGGCCTGATCCTGGGTCTATTGCAGTTCGTCAGCACCTTCGCCATCACGATGTGGTACGTCAGCTACGCCAACCGCCGGCTCGATCCCGCAGCCGAGCAGATCCGACATCGCCTCGAAGGCCCTCTGCACTCCGATGGAGCCGGCAAGTGAGCGCCCTGGCCGGCGTCGTTCCAGCGGTCCTGCCCGCGGCGGAACTTGGCGCACAGATGAAGAATACCTCCTGGGTCAACATCCTGATCTTCGGCCTGTTCGTGGCCATCACCCTGGTGGTCGTGTTCCGGGCCAGCAGGAACAACAAGACGGCGGCCGACTACTATGCCGCCGGCCGCTCCTTTTCCGGCCCGCAGAACGGCACCGCTATTGCCGGGGACTACCTTTCGGCGGCCTCGTTCCTGGGTATCACCGGCGCCATCGCGATCAACGGCTACGACGGGTTCCTCTACTCCATCGGGTTCCTGGTCGCGTGGCTGGTGGCCCTGCTGCTGGTGGCGGAACTGCTGCGCAACACGGGCAAGTTCACTATGGCCGATGTGCTGTCCTTCCGGCTGAAGCAGCGCCCTGTCCGGATTGCCGCCGCCACCACCACCCTGATGGTCTGCTTCTTCTACCTGCTGGCTCAGATGGCCGGTGCCGGGGGCCTGGTATCCCTGCTACTGGGACTGGATAGCAAAGATACCCTGGGCCAGGCAATCGTGATCGCCGTGGTCGGCGCCCTGATGATCGTCTACGTGCTGATCGGCGGCATGAAGGGCACCACCTGGGTGCAGATCATCAAGGCCATGCTGCTGATTGCCGGCGCCGCCGTCATGACGGTCATCGTCCTGGCGATGCACGGGTTCAACCTCTCGACCCTGATGGATGCGGCCGTCGCCAAGGCCGGTGAAGGGGGAGCGGCGCTGCTGAACCCCGGCAAGCAATACGGGGTCACCCCGACGTCGAAGCTGGACTTCATCTCGCTGGCCCTGGCCCTGGTGCTTGGCACCGCGGCCCTGCCACACGTGCTGATGCGGTTCTACACGGTGCCGACGGCGAAGGAAGCCCGCCGATCTGTGGTGTGGGCCATCTGGCTGATCGGCATCTTCTACCTTTTCACTTTGGTACTGGGCTACGGTGCCGGTGCCCTTATTGGACCAGCCGAAATCACCGGTGCCCCGGGTGGCGTTAATTCGGCGGCCCCTCTGCTGGCGTTCGTCATCGGTGGCCCGGTGTTGCTCGGGTTCATCTCCGCCGTCGCCTTTGCGACGATCCTGGCCGTCGTGGCGGGGCTGACCATTACGGCGGCGGCGTCCTTTGCCCACGACATTTACGCCAACGTGATTGCCAAGGGCAAGGTCAACGCGCAGACCGAGGTCAAGGTCGCCCGCCGTACGGTGGTGGTCATTGGCATCGTGGCCATCCTGGGCGGCATCCTTGCCAACGGGCAAAACGTGGCGTTCCTCGTGGCCCTGGCCTTCGCGGTTGCCGCGAGCGCCAACCTGCCCACGATCCTCTACTCCCTGTTCTGGAAGCGTTTCACCACCCAGGGCGCGCTGTGGAGCATGTACGGCGGGCTCGCCATCGCGATACTGCTGATCGCCTTCTCCCCGGTGGTCTCCGGCGGCCCCAAGGCCATGATCCCCGGCGCCAGCTTCGCCTGGTTCCCGTTGGCGAACCCCGGCCTCGTCAGCATTCCTGCCGCCTTCGTGTTGGGCTGGCTGGGCACGGTGCTGGACAAGAACAAGGAGAACGCCGCGATTCAGGCGGAAATGGAGGTCCGTTCGCTCACCGGTGTGGGTGCCGAGAAGGCCACCCACCACTAACGCCGCCCGCCTCCAGGGCTGCAAGGCGACACCAAAGGCTCCCGGCCAACAGGCCGGGAGTCTTTGTCATGTGGAGCGCCTGTCATGTGTTCGGCTGGCCTGGGCGTGAGGCTGCCGGTGCCGGGGGATGTACTCGTCGGTTCCGCCGTGGGGGTCAGGACTGGGCGCCGTTGTACTCGTCGTCGGTGATGTGCTCCAGCCAGTTTGTCGTCGTCGCCAGGTCGTCAGCGTTTTCCAGCATGGCGATGTGCTCCATGAAGCAGCCTGGCGCCGCGGCGTGCCAGTGCTCTTCACCGGGCGGCGTGTACAGGGTCTGACCGGGATGGACCTCGATAATTGTGCCGTCGCGGCCACCAAACCGGGCGACACCCTGGGTGACGCGGAGGTATTGTCCGCGGACGTGGGAGTGCCAGGCTGTCCGTGCGCCGGGAGCGAAGCGCACGGTGGCGACGACCATGCGCTGATCGCTTTCGTGCGGCAGCGCGATGGGGTCCAACCACACATCACCGATGAACTGCTCGGGCGGATTCTTGCCTGTGGGTTTGGTGGATTCGATGTTCATGCGTTTTCCTTGCTTGCGGTGGGGATGAGTTCGGTCGCCGCCCAGCTGGCCAGCAGACGGAGGCCATCTTCTGACGGGGTGCCGGGATCGGCGCTGTAGGCCGTGAGCGTCAACCCTGGCCCGTTGGGCAGCTCAAGGGCGTCGAAGGCCAGGTGGAGGTCCCCGACGACGGGGTGCCGGAAGTCCTTGTATCCTCCACTGTGCAGACGCACGTCATGCTGGGCCCATCGCGTACGGAAGTCCTCCGAGCGGGTGGACAGCTCCCCGACCAGTTCCGTCAGGGACTTGTTGAAGGGATCGCGACCGGCCTCGGTGTGAAGGATAGCTACCGACGTATCGGCCGCTTTTTCCCAGTCGGGGTAAAGGCCATGGGAGCGGTTATCCAGGAACGCGAACCTGGCCAGATTCACCGTGTTGGTCTTCGGCCCGTACGCCTCCGAATACAACGCGCGTCCGAGATCGTTGATCGCCAGGATGTCCAGTCGACCGTTGCGCACAAACGCGGGCACGCCCACCATGGAGTCCAGCATTCTTTGAACGCTGGGGGTCACAGCCTGGCCAGGCTTGCGCCGCTGCCGTGCTGACGGGGACGCCGCGCGGGCCAGGTCGTACAGGTGGTCACGTTCGGCTTCGTTCAGCTGGAGCGCTTTGGCAAGCGACTCAAGCACACCTTCGGAGACTCCGGCGAGCGAGCCACGTTCCAGTTTGGTGTAATACTCCACCGAGACGCCGGCCAGCTGCGCGACCTCCTGGCGCCGCAGGCCAGGGACGCGCCGGGCACTGCCAAACAAGGGCAGGCCCACCTGCTTTGGAGTCAGCTTCGCTCTCCGGGTGCCCAGGAAGTCCCGGATCTCTTGACGGTTGTCCATAAAGACCACGCTACGGCCCCCTTCTGACCGGAGGGAGTCTCTGTCAGTACCACCCACCGGCAGGGTCTCCCACCTGCGAGAAATTTCCCGTTCTACTGGTGTCATGACCTCTTGGACTCCTGAGGAGCTGCAAAGCATCGGCTCCACCGACGACGAGGCGCTGAACGATCGGATCGACGCCGCCTACCGGGCGAAGTACGCACAGAGCCCCTACCTGCCTCCCATGCTCACCAGCCAGGTCCGCGCCGCCACCGTGCGCGTCGGCCCGCGTTGAAAGGACAACCATCATGACCAACAGGACCACCGGCTGGACCGGCGGACAGCGGATCTTCGGAGATTTCGCCCCGGGGCTGGTCCACTACACGGACCGCATCCTCTTCGACGAAGTGTGGGAGCGTCCGGAGCTGTCGCCGCGCGATCGCAGCCTCATCACCATCGCCGCGCTACTCGCCGGTGGCAACTCCGAGCAACTGACCTTCCATCTGGACTACGCCAGGAAGAATGGCCTCACGGAGCAGGAGCTGATTGAGGCCATCACCCACCTCGCCTTCTACGCCGGCTGGCCCAAGGCCATGTCAGCCATGTCCGTCGCGAAAAACCTGTTCGCGCCGACCGACCAGTCAGAGCCGAACGACCAGCAAAAGGCGACCGACCAGTTAGAGCGGTCAGTGTGAGTGGGAGTGCGCTGCCGGGTCGTGCAAGGAGTTCTCGGAGGGCACGGGATTCCCGTCCGCCGGTGAGCCGGACGGTTGGTGCTGGCCGTGTTCGCCGTGCGGAACGGCTGACTGTCCAGCGGCCGATGCCGCCAACCCCGGGGTGGTGACGCCCGCGACCAGGAGGGCCGCGGCAAACATCCCCATCAGCAACCGACCCGCCGGAGGCGGCCCGGCCTCGGCGGGCGACGGTGTGTGCCGGCGTCCTGACCAGCCAAGGCTCGCCAGCATGGACAGTTCCACCAGCAGGGTGCACGCACCTGTCGCATCGAACGTCCGGCTGCTGGCCGGGAGCCGCCACAGGCCCGCCAGAAGCGCGCCCAATTGGATGGTGGCGGCCAGTGGCAGCAGCCGGCGCATCACCGGTACCAGCGCGTCCCGGCCGACGCGGAGCGACCGCAACGACCAGACCAGCAGGTAGGCACCCCAGCCCGCTATCAGCACCGCCAGCCCGACGGCCGGGCCCGTGCCGATGGCAAGGCCACCGGCGTCGAGCCCTCCCACCGCGCCCTGGGCACGGAACACGGCAGCGAGAACCGTGGAACTCTGGGCCATCGTCAGCGCTGCGGCGCCGAGACCGGCGAACCACCTGTACAGCTGGACAGCCTCGGGCAGCAGCGGACGGGCTGGCAGCGGCCCGGTTCCCGACTGGGCGGGAACCGGGAGGGCGGGGAGTGCCGTCATGCTCAGGCGGTGCGGTGTGAACGGACGGGCTCGACAACCTTGTCCTGGGACAGGCCGACGCCCAGCAGTACGACGGCGCTGGCCAGGTGCAGGACGTTATCGGCACCGTTGAGGGCGATGATGTTGGCTGCGCTGTTGAGCAGGAACAGCCCGAGCAGGCCAACGAGCAGGTAGACCCCGCCGACGGTGGTGTTGACCGCCTTGGCAGCCGGCACGGATCGGAGGCCGGCGGTCAGCAGGGCCGCGCCGATGGCCAAGTGAATGATGTTGTGCAGCGGGTTCACTTCGAACACGATGAGGTTACGGCCTTCCGTGGCGAAGAACCCCACGCCGCTAGTGACAAAAAAGCCGACAAGGCCCACCAGCAGGTAGACGGCGCCGAAGATGGTGGCCAACAGCCGATTGGGGGAGGTGCGCATTGGTCCTGACTTTCATTCTGCGGGTGCCACCGTCGGCGGTCCACCCTATTCCTGCGAAGCTCCGAGCGGAACCTCACAGGCAATTCGGTGCACCGGCACAACCGGATGGGTCCGACCTCCGGAAAGTCAGGTCTCTTTTTTCTGACTCAGCTCCGGGGACCCTGACGCAGCAGCGGCTCCAACCGGAACGGCACCAACTCGTCCATGGCCAGCGCCGTGTCAGTCCGCTTCACGCCGTCGCAATCAAGGATCTTGCCGGTGATCCGAAACAGGTCCTCCGCGTCCGACGACACCACACGGACCAGCAGGTCGGCACGGCCGCTGACGCCGAAAACCTCCAGCACCTCGGGAATCGCTGCCAATGATTCAGCCAACTGGGCCAGCTTCCGCTGCTTCACGTGGACGGAAAGAAAGGCCATCAGGGGATATCCCAGCGCTGCAGGGCTGATCCTCCGGTCAAAGGAGAGGAATGCGCCGTTGCGCTCCAGCGCCGCCATCCTCGCCTGGACGGTGTTCCGCGAGAGGCCCAGGCGCTCGGCCAGGGCAACAACCGTGCTGCGCGGATCCTCGGTCAGAGCCTGCAGCAGCCTGGCATCAGTGCCATCCAAAGGGTGCATAATGCGCAACCGTAGCACGGTAAAAACCAGCGGGACAGAGCATTATGCCCAACCAAATCAGCAGCGGTTGTACCCTGTGCTTCTTGTGAGTAGGGTCACACCAGGTGGGCAAAGAGGCCCGCCGCTGAGGCAGGCCACCCGCCCTGCTTCGGCACCGGCACCGCCTTACCAGGCCGGCTCCGGCTCCGTACGAGGTGCAAAGGCAGCGTGCAACCGGCCATGGACATTGAACTCCTTTCCCTGATCACCGAGGAGGGTCGCCGGGTTCCCAACGAGATCCTCGATCCTTGGGTCACCGACGTCGACACCGGTCAGCTGGCAGACCTGTACCAGGACATGGTGGTTATCCGCCGGATTGACGCCGAAGCCACAGCGCTCCAGCGGCAGGGCGAACTAGCACTATGGCCGCCCCTGCTCGGCCAGGAAGCCGCGCAGATCGGCTCCGGACGGGCCCTTCGGGCCGATGACTTTGTGTTCTCCAGCTATCGCGAGCATGGGGTGGCCTACTGCCGCGGGGTGGGACTGGACGATCTGGTGCGTGTCTGGCGCGGCAACACCTTCTCAGGTTGGAACCCTTTCGCCGTCAACATGGCCGTCCCGCAGGTCATCATCGGCGCGCAGACCCTGCACGCAACCGGCTACGCCCTGGGTATCCAGCATGACGGTGCCGACGCCGCCGCGATCGCCTACTTTGGCGACGGTGCAACCAGCCAGGGCGACGTCAACGAGGCCATGGTTTTCGCGGCCAGCTTCCAGGCGCCAGTGATTTTCTTCTGCCAAAACAACCACTGGGCCATCTCGGAACCCGTCGGACTGCAGGCCCATGCACCCCTGGCCGGGCGTGCAGCGGGCTTCGGCATTCCGGCCCTGCGGGTGGATGGCAATGACGTCCTGGCCGTGCTCGCCGCCACCAGGATCGCCCTTGACCGGGCCCGCGCCGGGGGAGGACCCAGCTACATTGAGGCCGTCACCTATCGCATGGGTCCGCACACCACGGCCGACGACCCGACCCGCTACCGGGACGCCAACGAGCTGGAGGACTGGGCGGCCAAGGACCCGATCGACAGGGTTGCTGCCCTGCTCGAGAGCGAAGGAATGCTGACTCCGGAACTGCAGGCCGAGGTCGCAGCGGCAGCCGATGCCGCTGCCCAGGGACTTCGCGCCGGTTGCCTGGGGCTGCACGATCCCGTACCGATGGACGTCTTCACCCACGTCTATGCCGCGCCCCATTCGGAACTGGACCGACAGCGGGCATCTTACGAAGGTTATCTGGCTTCCTTTGAGGCCGTCGGTTCGGAGGGGAACTCCTGATGTCAGTACTTACTTTCGGCCAGGCGATTAACGCCGGCCTCCGCAAAGCCATGGATCAGGACCCCAAGGTCGTGCTCATGGGGGAGGACATCGGAAAACTCGGAGGCGTATTCCGCATCACCGATGGACTGCAAAAGGATTTTGGCGCGCACCGCGTCATCGACACACCGCTGGCCGAGGCCGGCATTCTGGGCACCGCCGTCGGACTTGCCTACCGCGGTTACCGGCCCGTCGTCGAGATCCAATTTGATGGGTTTGTGTATCCGGCCTTCGACCAGATCGTTTGCCAGGTGGCCAAGCTGCATTACCGGACCCGGGGAGCAGTCTCGATGCCGCTCACCATCCGTGTTCCGTTCGGAGGCGGCATCGGCTCACCGGAACACCACTCCGAGTCCCCGGAGGCCTACTTCACCCACACATCGGGGCTGCGCGTCATCAGCGTGTCCAATCCCCAGGACGCCTACACCATGATCCAGCAGGCCATTGCGAGCAACGATCCCGTCGTCTTTTTCGAGCCGAAACGGCGCTACCACACCAAGGGCGAGGTGGACGAGGAAGCGGAGCTGTCGACGGCGCTGCCGATGGGCCGCGCGCGCGTCGCCGTGGAGGGAACCGACGCAACCTTGGTCACGTACGGTCCACTCGTTCCCACCGCCCTCGATGCCGCCACCGCGGCCCTGGACGACGGCGTTTCGCTGGAAGTGATTGACCTACGCTCGCTCTCGCCCCTGGACTACGAACCCCTGGTGGCCTCCGTGCGCAAGACAGGGAGGCTGGTGATCGCCCACGAAGCGGCACAGTCCGGCGGGTTGGGGGCGGAAATTGCGGCCGGGATCACTGAGCGGTGCTTTGAGTACCTGGAGGCCCCTCCTATCCGGGTCACCGGCTTCGATATCCCCTACCCGCCCTCCAAGCTGGAGACCCACCATTTGCCTGACCTGGATCGGATCCTGGATGGAGTGGATCACGTGCTGGGCCGGCCCTACGCCTTCCGCGCCCAGGAGGCTGGCGCATGATCAAGCAATTCCGGCTGCCCGATCTGGGGGAGGGGCTCACCGAATCCGAGATTGTGGACTGGAAGGTATCGGTCGGGGACCACGTCACCCTGAACCAGGTGATCGCCGAGGTGGAAACGGCCAAGGCCGTGGTGGAACTGCCCTCGCCCTACGAGGGCACGATCGCCCAGTTGCACGAACAGCCCGGCACTGTCGTCGCTGTGGGCTCTCCACTGGTTTCCATCGACGTCATCGGCGCCGGTGGGGGTGTCACACCCAGGATGGCTGAGTTAGGGGAGGGGTCGCCTGATGTTTCGGCGGATGAGGCGGCGGATGAGGCGCCCCAGCCGCGCAGGGTTCCTACCCTGGTGGGCTACGGCGCGGAAGTGGAGCGGTCAGGTCGGCCGGCCCGTCGAGCGCGGAAGCCGGTCGTATTGACGCCAGGAATTGCGCCAAGGGCAACCGTTGCGGTGTCGGGAGGTGGCGCGGCTGGAGCCGTTGCGACGGTAGGAGCAGGCGCCGAGCGTCCACGCTCCACACCGCCGGTCCGCAAACTGGCCAGGGACCTCGGCGTTTCCTTGTCCGCTTTGTCCGGAACCGGACCGGATGGCCTTATCACCCGCGAAGACGTCCTGCACGCCTTGCCGACGCCAACCGCAGGGACGGCCCCATGGGAAACAGGTCTATCCACGACAATGTCCGTACCCGAGGCGAGCCGCGCCAGAACCCCCGGCGTCGTCGTCGGCCGTGAATCACGCGAGCCCATCCGGGGTGTCCGGAAGGCCACCGCCGCGGCCATGGTGGCCAGTGCGTTCACCGCGCCCCATGTCACCGAGTTCCTCACCGTGGACGTGACGGAGTCGATGGCCCTGCTCGAACGCCTAAGAGCGCGCCCTGAGTTCCAGGACGTCAAGCTCACGCCCCTGACGTTGGTGGCGAAGGCGCTCTGCCTGGCAGTGGCCCGAACACCGTCGATCAATTCCCGGTGGGATGAGAGCGCCGGCGAGATCGTGACCGCCCACTACGTCAATCTGGGCATCGCGGCAGCCACCCCGCGCGGACTGCTGGTGCCAAACGTCAAGGACGCCCAGGGCATGAATCTTCGGGCGCTCGCCGACGCACTGGCGCAGTTGGCCTCGACCGCCAGGGCCGGCACCACGACGCCGGCTGATCTTCGGGGCGGCACGATCTCCATCACCAACATCGGCGTCTTCGGCATTGATGCAGGAACTCCGATCCTGAATCCCGGTGAAGCGGCCATTCTGGCCATGGGAGCGGTCCGTCGCACGCCCTGGGAGTACCGCGGAGACATCGCGCTGCGCCAGGTGATGACGCTCAGTCTCTCCTTTGACCATCGGTTGGTCGACGGCGAACAGGGATCCCGCTTCCTGGCTGACATCGGTGCCCTGCTTAGCGACCCCGGCCTGGCCCTCACCATGCTCTAACCGCCGAGTGTCGAGGTCTGCACGCCCACCTAAGTGCCGAGTGTCGAGATCTGCACGCCCACCTAACCGCCGAGTGTCGAGATCTGCACCGCCACCCATCCGCTGAGTGTCGAGATCTGCACGCCCAGAGGCCCTCTTAGGTGCGCAGATGTCGACACTCGGCAGGGGGTGCAGATGTCGACACTCGGCGGGGTGTGCAGATGTCGACACTCGGCGGGGAGAAAGGGGTTAGGCCAGGAGGGCTGCCAGGGCCATGGCTTCCAGGATGGGCCGGGCGGTTTTGGCCTCCAGTTGTCGCCCTTGGCCGCGGATGCTGTGCGGGGTGGAGTTGATCAGCCCAAATGTGGCCTGGACTTTCAGCCGCAAAGTGTTTGGCGGGGTTCCGGGCTGCAGCCGTCCCAGCACGGCCGTCCAGACGTCGATGTAGCTGCGCTGCAGCCTGCGGACGGTGGCCTGGTCTGTTTCCGCCAGGCTGCCCAAGTCCCGGTCCTGAACGCGGATGACGTCCGGGTGGGTCAGGGCGAACTCCACATGAAACCCCACCAACCCCCGCAACGCCGCGCCGTCGTCGTCCGTTTCGTCGGCAACGGCCCGTCCACCGGCCAGCAGGGCCTCGCTGGTGCTGACCAAGAGCGCCGCCAGGACAGCTTGCTTGCCCGGAAAATGCCGGTATACCGCTGGCCCGCTGATGCCCGACGCCGCGCCTAAATCTTCGATTGACACCCGAGCGAAACCGTGTGCTGCAAACAGTCGCGCGGCGGCATTGAGCAGCACTTCGCGGCGGTCGGCCTTGGCCCTGCCGCGCTGTGTTGCAGGCTCATCGCTCATCGGGTCCGTCACGGTGCTGGTCAGGGACGCTGTGTTGGACATCACAGTTACAGCAGACTAACGTGTTTCCCAGTTAATGCCCACTAACCGAACTGCCGTTTCGTGGGTTGCAACGGCGACGACGGGCGGAGGAAAGCTGTCAATGGAGACCATCACTGCGGGTCGGGATGCGCCGGGGGCTGATGCCTCCACCAATGACGCTGCGCAGCGCAACCTGGTGGAGGACCTTCGGCGGCGGCTGGCGCACGCGGCGCTCGGCGGCCCTGAACGTTCCCGCGAACGGCATGTGGCCCGCGGGAAGCTGCTGCCCCGGGAGCGGATCGACCAGCTCCTGGACGAGGGCAGCCCCTTCCTGGAAATCGCACCGTTGGCGGCCAATGGAATGTACGACGACGAGTGCCCGGGAGCGGGGGTGATCGCCGGCATCGGCCTGGTCCACGGACGCCACGTCATGGTGCTGTCCAACGACGCCACGGTCAAGGGCGGCACCTACTATCCGATGACGGTGAAGAAGCACCTGCGCGCCCAGCAGATCGCCTTGGAGAACCGGCTGCCGTGCATTTACCTCGTCGACTCGGGAGGGGCCTACCTGCCCATGCAGGACGAGGTGTTTCCTGACAAGGACCACTTCGGCCGGATTTTCTACAATCAGGCCCGCCTGTCGGCCGCGAAGATCCCGCA
>JAODMR010000012.1 GCA_025465475.1 Micrococcaceae bacterium | reverse complement strand
GATGGCGCGGGCGCGAAGCTCGGAATGTTCAATTCCAATCTGGGCCAGGCAAGTGTTCATGGCCCACTGCAGTCGATCGGGGGCGTCCTTCATCTCAGCCTCGATGATGTCCAGCAGTCCTGTGAGGTTGAGGCCATCGGATTTCTTCACGACGCGTTCACTGGTCAACGCCCAGCCCGCGCTGGCAACTGCGGGATCCTGATCTGCCAACCAAGCCAGGCGTAGCTCTTCGGCGTGGGGGTTTTTCTTCACCACGTAGTTCACCAGCCAGTCCTGCACCTTGGGAACGCGCGCCTCACGCACCATGGCGTCCAATTCTTCGCGTTGGAATTCCTTGGGGCGGCAAATCAGCATCGCCAACAAGCGCGCGACCGTGTCTCCGGTTTCCCATAGCTCTCGGGCAAGCTCCTGCTGGACCTTTAGCCTTTTGGCGAAGGCGCGCAACGTGCCGAGGTTCACGCCGTGGTCGTCCCCGTGCCTGGCGTTGACTTCGCGCACGCGTGGGTCCTCTAGCGCGGCCAGTTCGGCCAGTACTTCGGCCACGGTCGCTCCCGCCGTCGTCGCTCCTGTCGTCGTCGCTGTTCCCGCTGTCGTTGCCGCCATCTTGGCCTCCTGCCCTTCGCCGGATGTATCCAGCGTACGGCGAGGGTACGACGGGGAATACGCGCCCCGATGGTGGAGTTTGCCGGACATGGAACTTGGTATTTTCAGCTTCGGTGACATCCACCGCAATCCCGTCATCGGCGATCAGGTGTCACCAGCCCAGAACGCTGCCGACCTTCTGGAGCGGGCACGACTGGCCGATGAAGTTGGCCTCTCCTATGTGGGCATCGGCGAGCACCACCGGCCCGACTATTCAGTCAGTTCCCCGGCGATTGTTTTGGCAGCCATAGCCGCGCAGACCAAGAACATCCATGTCGGCAGCGCTGTCACCGTGCTCAGCACCGAAGATCCCGTCCGCGTGTTCCAGCAGTTCGCCACCCTGGACCTCATCGCGCAGGGACGGGCGGAGTTGACCGCGGGCCGCGGATCCTTCATCGAGTCCTACCCGCTGTTCGGGGCGCGGTTGGAAGATTATGACGAGCTATACGAGGAAAAAATCGACCTGTTGCTCCGACTCAACCAGGAGCCACGGATCACCTGGGAAGGAAGATTCCGGCCGCCGTTGGAGGACGCCCTGATTCTGCCCCGACCCTTCCAGGGCGCCCTGGACATCTGGATCGCGACCGGTGGCACTCCCCAGTCCACGGTCCGCGCCGCAGTGCTCGGCCAATCGGTGATGTACGCGATTCTCGGTGGACCAGTCAACAACTTTGAGCAGCACGCCCAGCTGTACCGCAAGACAGCCCAGGAAGCAGGGCACGACGTCGGCGCCCTTCGCGTGGGTGCCAGCACGCCCGGTCTGATCCTCCGCAAGGACGCCGAACGCACCTACCAGCCCTACTGGATGGACTCCATGACGCGGATCGCCGCTGAACGCGGCTTCCCGAAGCCCAGCGAGGTCAGTTACCGGGCACAGACAGCGCCGGCGGGCGCGTTGTTCGTTGGCAACCCCGAGCAGGTGGCCAGCAAAATAGTGAGGATGCACGGCCACATGAAGCATGACCGGCAAATCTTCCAGCTCGATTTTTCCTCCGTGCCACAAAAGCTGGTCCTGGAGTCGATCGAACTGCTCGGCACCGAGGTTCTGCCGCTGGTTAACAGTGAATTGGGCGCCTGAGCTGGGGCTGGGTTTTTTGTCTGCGCCAGGGCCTACGCTTGTAAGGCGGCACGGAGCACGGCGACCCGTGAACGCCAGCGCCGCCGCGTAACGAGGAGATATCCCACATGAGTATGGAAGGCGCAGCCTGGAGCTCCCTATGGAGCACCATGCGTTCGGACAAGAGCAACAACGGAATAGCCAAGGACACCCCTCGCAGGACCTTGGCATTCGCAAAACCCTATAGCCGGAAACTGGCCATTTTTGTGCTGCTGTCCGTCGCTTCGGCGGTGCTCGCCGTGGCAACCCCGCTGTTGGCAGGACAGGTTGTCGACGCCATCGTGGCCCGCAGCGACGTTCAGGTGGTGATCAACCTCGCCCTCCTGATCGCGCTGGTGGCAGTGCTGGACGCAGGGCTTAGTCTCATCCTGCGCTGGATCTCGGCGAATCTGGGCGAGGGCGTCATCCTGGACCTGCGCACGGCGGTGTTCAACCACGTGCAAAAAATGCCCATCGCCTTCTTCACCCGTACCCGAACCGGGGCCCTGGTCAGCAGGCTCAACAGCGACGTCATTGGAGCCCAGCAGGCCTTCAGCGGAACACTCTCAGGAATTGTCAGCAATTCCGTTGCGCTGGTTCTGACCCTCATCGTCATGCTCGGCAAGTCGTGGCAGGTTACCGTGCTGGCCCTGGTACTGCTGCCGATCTTCCTCATTCCCGCGCGCCGTTTCGGTTCCCGTCTGGCCGGCCTGCGCAGGGAAGCAGCAAACCTCAACGCGGACATGAGCACGCAGATGACAGAGCGTTTCTCCGCCCCGGGCGCAACGCTGGTCAAGCTGTTTGGGCGCCCTGCGGATGAGTCCCGCGAGTTTGCCAGCAGGGCGAACCGGGTACGGGACATCGGTGTCCGCACCGCCGTCATGCAGTTTGTCTTCTTCACGGCCCTGATGCTGGTTTCGGCGCTCGCGCTGGCGCTGGTCTACGGTCTTGGTGGGTATTACGCCATCCGTGGCTCGCTGGCCACCGGCGACGTCGTCGTGCTGGCCCTGCTGCTGACGCGGCTGTACGCCCCGCTGACGGCGCTGGCCAACGCCCGCGTCGACATCATGAGCGCCCTGGTCAGCTTTGACCGGGTTTTCGAGATCCTCGACCTGAAACCGCTGATCCAGGAAAAGCCTGACGCACGGGAACTGCCGCGGGGCCCGGTTTCTGTCGAGTTCCACGACGTCCGGTTCGCCTATCCGTCCGCGGACAAGGTGTCGCTGGCCTCCCTGGAGGACGTTGCCACGCTGGACACCCGTGGTGGCGAGGAAGTGCTCCATGGCATCAACTTCCGGGCCGAGGCGGGCCAGACCATTGCCCTGGTCGGTTCGTCCGGCGCAGGCAAGTCCACGATCGCGCAATTGCTGTCCCGGCTATACGACGTCGATTCCGGCGCGGTGAAGCTGGGTGGCGTGGACGTGCGGGACGCGACCTTCCAATCGCTGCGCCGCACCCTGGGCATGGTCACCCAGGACGGCCACCTGTTCCACGAAAGCATCCGCTCGAACCTGCTGCTTGCCCGGCCTGATGCCACCGATGCGCAGATTTGGGACGCGTTGCGGCGGGCCAGGCTGGAAGCGCTCGTCGAGTCTTTGCCGGACAAGTTGGAGACCGTGGTGGGGGAGCGTGGATACCGGCTCTCCGGCGGCGAGCGGCAGCGATTGACCATTGCCCGCCTGCTGCTGGTTCAGCCCGCCGTCGTGATCCTTGATGAGGCAACGGCAGCGCTGGACTCAACCAACGAGGCCGCCGTGCAGGCTGCCCTCGGCGAGGCGCTGCAGGACCGGACGGCGATCGTTATTGCCCACCGGCTGTCCACGATTCGCTCCGCTGACGCGATCCTCGTCGTCGAGGGAGGCCGCATTGTGGAGCAGGGCACGCACGACGTTCTGCTCGCCGCCGGTGGCAGGTACGCCGAGCTGTATGAGACGCAGTTCTCGCAGGCGGTCGCTGTTGT
>JAODMR010000155.1 GCA_025465475.1 Micrococcaceae bacterium | reverse complement strand
GCCAGGTGGTGCTCTGCCAATTGCCGCTAACCCTCACCCTCATCCTCGTCACCGTTCTGACGCTCTGCTTCAACCCATCCATCATGGACCACGGCATCTTTGGTGCCACTGTCGCGGTGAACGCCCTCCTCCTTGCCCTCTGCGTGGTGGTCCCGTGGGAGAAGATGCCTAACGGAAGCTACGCCGTCATTCCTGTCCTTGACTGCCTGGCGCTGGGCTTCGGCAGGGAACTGGATCCCGGCACGCTCAGTGTTCTTGGACTGCTTGCCGTCTTTCCGGTGGTCTGGCTTTCGGTCGGCAGGTCGTGGGCCGCTGTTCTGCTGGCCGTCCTGGCCGCGACGCTAAGCGCCGTTTTGCCGCCCTTGGCCGCCGGAACAACCATCGGCGCCCCGACCGTGATCCGGATGGCCCTGTTCCCCGTCATCATGGCCTCGATTGCCGTCACCGCTCACCTGGCCGCCCTCGGGCTGCGTTCACAACGGCTGACGCTGGAACGCAACGACCGGGAGCTGGAGCACCTGCTGTCGGAGAGCCGGAGACAGCGCACGGCCGAACTGGAAGCGGCAGCCAAACTCCGACGAAGTGAGGAACGGTTTCGGTTGACTTTCGACCACGCTCCCATCGGGGTCGCCCTGGTGAGTCTGGACCCTGACAGAGTGGGCAGCATCCTCCGGGCCAATCCGGCGTTCTGCAACCTGCTCGGCCGGAAGTCCGCAGATGTCACCGGATCAACCACCCTGCGCTTCACCGCCCCCGAGGATAAGTTAGCGGCAGAGGGAAGGCTGGCCCAGATGCTGTTCGGTGCTGTCCTCGAGTACGCGGAGCCGCGCCGGCTGGTGCACGCGGACGGGCGCACCCTGTGGACCTCGATGACCAGCGCCGTGGTGACCGACGACGACGGGTCCCCGTCCTACCTGGTCGCCCAGTTCGAGGACATCACGGCACGGCGTGAAGCCGAAGAGCTGCTGAGGCGTCAGGCAACCCACGACAGTCTCACACGCCTCCCCAACCGGCTCCTGCTGATGGACAGAATCGGGCGGGCGCTGATTCGGACCCAAAGTGAGGGTAGGCTGGCAGCCCTGCTGTTCCTCGACGTCGACAATTTCAAGACCATCAACGACTCACGGGGGCACGCAGCGGGCGACGCCCTCCTCACCGAGGTCTCCAAGCGCCTCAACCTGGCCAGCCGGAAGCAGGACACCGTGGGGCGTTTGGGCGGCGACGAGTTCGTAGTGCTGTGCGAGGACCTGCCGGACAGGGCAGCAGCAGAAGCGCTGGGCCATCGGATTTTGAAAGCGCTAAGTACACCCCAGGACCTCGACGGCGAATCCATCAAGGTCACAACAAGCATCGGCATCGCCTTTTCGCGTTCTGGAATCACTGCCGACGAACTCCTCAGGGACGCTGACAAGGCCATGTACAGGGCCAAGGCTGCAGGCGGCGGCTGTGTCAGGGTGCACGGCTGATCCGCGCACTGATCACGGCTGTCCCCCGTCATCTCTGCTGAGAGCACGTCAAGGGATTCGCCCAGGATGTTCAGCGGTTCCCTCGACTCCCGACTCCGAACGGGGAGACGGCAGCGCAAACCGCGGGCCCGTGCCCCGCTGCCGCAGGGCCTATTCAGATTGCTGCCGGGTCGGTATCGGCCTAGCGCTGTCCGGACCGGAACGCGACCATTGAGTACACGAACAAGGAGTGGGCATCATGAGCGGAATTATTGTTGTCGGAGTTGATGGCAGCGGAACGGCCAAAAAGGCCGCAGAGTCTGCCAGGGACCTGGCCGTTGCCCTAAATGCCTCGCTGCACGTGGTCTCGGCTTTCGACAGCGACCGTACCGAGGTCTTCGGCTCCGGCAGCGACCGGTGGGTTGTCTCCGACGCGGATGGCGCCGAGAACCTGGCCAGGACCGTGGCGGATTCGCTGGCCCGCACCGTCAAAGTGACGTACGCGGCAGCCAGGGGAAAGCCTGCCGACGCGCTCATCAGGGAAGCGGAGCGGCTTGAAGCGGACTTGATAGTGGTGGGAAACCGACGGATGCGCGGCATCGGGCGTGTATTGGGAAGCGTGGCCAACAGCGTTGCCCACAGCGCCTCCTGTGACGTCTACATCGCCAACACCTACGACGCCGACTAGTTTCAATCGGTCATTCCGGACGGAGCACGCCAGCCTGGGGCGTTCTACCGCCCTGACGCCCTGAAAGCCGGCTTTGCGGCAACGGACGTCGTAGGAGCTTTAGGCCGCCGGCATCCGCCCAGGCGGGCGGACAACCGCACCTGCAGGTTCACTTCCGCTCCACGTCCTCGCCTAAAAGGTCATCGACAAGCCGAATCTGTACTTTCTGCGCCAACAGGCCCGATCAAAATATTTTTGTATTAAAAATTTGTCCCCCCTATTCACTCGCCCATTCAGGTCCGGCTCAGTTGTGTATAGGCCGGTGATTATCCGAATACTTGCGACCCCCGCCACTAGCCAGGAGGCACATTGAAAGATTGGCGTGCTTGCCTATCCGTGCTACTGCCGACTCGGAGCAAAGCTACTCCATCCTTCGTCTGGGCGCCGGCCTCGGCCCTTTGGTGGGCGGCTGCTTAGGCAACAAATCACTGGTTCTACTTCCAGTATTGCCAATCGGTTAGTCCATTACGCTCATCAATGGCCACAATCCAAGCGGCAATGTAACTATTCGACGCATGATTTGCCCGGTTTGAATATTTCCCGGCAATGGGCCAGTAGAGTCGCCGCAGGGGTGTATCTGAGGGACGCGTCAGTCCTTGATTTGCAACCTTTTATCCGCGCTACTCCACGTTTACCGCACCGTTCGCGGCCAACATATTCCAAGGGGACCACTATGACTTACCAGACTCACCACGAAGCTCAGGGTGCCGGTGTTGTTTCGCCCGAGGCAAGCAAGGCCAAGACAATCTCACTGGTACTCGGCATCATAGGACTCTTCCTGCTGGGCATCGTTCTTGGTCCGATCGCCATCATGCAGGCCAACAAGGCGGAGCGCCTGGGCGAACGCGCAACGGCAGGAAAGGTTCTCGGTTGGATCTGCACGATCTTCGGCATCATCGGTGTGATTTTCACCGTGATCCGGCTCGTGAGCTAGGCGGCCCGGTCCTACAACAACCCCGGTTTGCCTGCATGGCAGGTGGGGCGGGACGTCACTGCCCGACGTCCCGCCCCGCTTCACCGCGCTTGATCGTCGTTGCACCCACGGCGTCGATTCCGCGTCGCGGGGACGACAGGCACACGGTGGACCGGCCCACTGGTGTGCTGGTCCGGGGGATCAGCGATCGATTGAAACCATGTTGGCGTCGTCGTGCCGTGCCCCTGCTGCGGGTTGGAGTGAGTTCAGGCGTTCGAGCTGGCCGGTGGTGAGTTCAACGGAGTCGGCGGCGGTGTTTTCCTCGACCCTGGAGACGCGGCGGGTGCCGGGAATCGGGGCGATGTCATTGCCTCGGGTCAGCAGCCACGCGAGGGCTGTCTGGGCTGGGGTGGCGCCAATCTCGGCGCCGATCCTCTGAACTTCGTCGACGATGCGGAGGTTCCTGGCGAAGTTTTCACCCGTGAAGCGGGGGTTTGTCTTGCGCCAGTCATCATCGGCGAAGTCATCCACGGCGCGGATCTGCCCGGTGAGCAGTCCGTGTCCGAGCGGTGAGTAGGGGACGAAGCCGATGCCGAGTTGACGCAGCAGCGGCAGGATCTCGTTTTCGTCGTCGCGGGTCCACAGGGAGTACTCGGTCTGCAGCGCGGTCACGGGCTGGACGGCTTGGGCGCGGCGGATCGTGGCCGGGGACGCCTCGGACAGTCCGAAGTGCCGCACCTTGCCCTCGGTGATGAGCTCAGCGACTGCTCCGGCGGTTTCCTCGATGGGGATGTACGGGTCGACCCGGTGCTGGTAGTACAAGTCGATGTGATCGGTGCCGAGGCGCTGCAGGGATCCCTCGACGGCGGTACGGATGTTCACGGCGCTGCTGTCGGTGACGCCGGGACCGCCGCCCTTGTGGGAGACGAGCCCGAACTTCGTGGCGATTGTGACCTGGTCACGGCGGCCCTTAAGGGCCTGGCCGACGATTTCTTCGCTGAGGAACGGCCCGTAAATCTCGGCGGTGTCGATGTGGGTGACGCCCAGGTCGAGGGCGCGGTGGATAGTACGGATGGATTCGGTGTTATCCAGGGCTCCTTCGCTGGTGTAGGTGCCGGCCATGGTCATGGTGCCGAGGCCGATGCGGGAGACTTCCAGGCCTCCGAGGTGTGCGTTTTTCATGGTGTGATTCCTTTCGGTGTGGTTTTCAGGCTTGGGATGTGGGCATGGCCCACAGCTGGGCGATGGAGGATCGGCGTGCGCGTGTCACCATGAAGGCGATGTTGTTGCCAATGTCCCCCGGCTGCAGCGGCTCGGGGATCGCAGCCGAGGTGGCAAGTTCGTTCTTGATGGTGTCGTTGTTGTGTGAGATGAGTTCGGTGTCGACGGCACCGGGCTCGAGGACCCCGACGCGGACGTGCTTCTTCGTGACCTCCTGGCGCAACGCCTCGACGAACCCGTTCACGCCGAACTTGGTCATGTTGTAGACGCCGTAGTTTGCCCAGGCCACATCTGCGCCTGCGATGGGGCCGAGCAGCAGGAGCCCGGCGTTGTTGATCAGGATGTCCAGGCGGGTTTAGCTACCGCCTGATCTGCGTGAGTGTGGTCGGGGATTTCTTTCATTTCTTTCCACGTCCACCACGCTACGCAGGCTGGACGAACGGTGGCAGTGTCTATCAGACACCCCCAATGGGTCATGAAAGGCCAGCATTCACCCGCCGTTGTGACACTCATAAAAAGACCAATCACGGGATTGCCGTGACGTTCGATCCCCATTTGCTTATACCGTTGGAGTGTTACCCCGAAGACCAGCCCGGGGACAGTACCGGTACCATCACCTGCAAGGAGGCAGTTCCGTCCCACGCCTACGCTTATGGGGGGAGATCACCCCGGATCCGCTCGTTCCCGGGACCTGCCGGAAGACCTCGAACTCAAAGTCGCTCCCGCCGACCAGGCGCACCCTTATCCGACGGGAGCCGAATGACGAGTCAGTCCGACCCGCTGTATCCTGCCAAAGGGCCCACCCCTTCCGCCACGTCCGGGGAATTGCCGGCGCAGGGTGCTCTGCCGGGCAATGAGATTAAGTTCGAGTTCCTGCAGATTCCGGCGACCAGCTGGTCCGATGGCGTGAGGATGCCGTCAGGCATCTGGCTCCTCCCCCCGGCTGGCCAATTCACCGTCCGATGTTTCAGTGTTGTCACCGGCCCGGCCTGCACCGACACCTGAGGTGCGGGGACGGGCAGCTAGTGCCGTAGCCCGCTTCCCTGGGCCCGCACCGCCGTCGTCCACAGCAGTACCAGCCCATCCAGCTTCTGAACCAGAGCGAGGTCTTGAACCGGGCGCCGGATCGACGGTAGCCGGCGGGCCAGCGTGGTGGCAGCTGCCGCCCCGGCGACCACGCTGCAGGCCATGAAAAACAGCATTCCGTACAGCACGGCCAGGGTCACGATGGGCGACTTGGGTTCGCTCAGGATGGCCAGTCCGCCAAAACCACCGACCACCCAGAACAGAGCCACCGCGGCGAGGATCGCGATGGACGGGAAAAGCGGACGGTAGGGAGATGTTTTGAAGCGCTGCAATGTTGAGCGAAAAAGTCGGGGCACCCACTCAGTATGCGGCCATGAGGAGACCCTTGGTACGGAAGTTACAGAAGTGAAATGAACCTATCCATTTCGCCATACTGTCCCTCCTCGCGGCCCCCGGGACGATGACCGCGAGAAAGGGGTCCGCTCGGGGCCGGTCCGTGGGTTCGGGCCCGAGCGGGCACCCTGTTGGCAGCGGCCGACTTCTTGACCACTGCCGGGTGATGGCCGACTTCTTGACCATCACCACGAGCCCCGACATGCACCGCGATGAGCAGCTGCACCCGGTGGTGGCCTAGGCGTCGAAGTGGGTGTAAATCGACCGGTTCCCGGACAGGGAGGCGACAACAGATTCGGCGACGTCGCGCAACTTCATGTTCCGCGTGCTGGAGGCGAGCTTCAGGATCTTCACCGCGGCGTCCTGGTCGCACCGGTTCTGAGCCATGATGGCACCGACCGCGAGATCGATCACGGTCCGGGACTCCAGGGCGGAAGCAAGGTTGTTCTTCGTTTCCGCGAGCCGGCCGATCCTCACGGCCAGACGGAGGGCCTTGGAGGCGTGGCGGACGTACGCCTGGACCGAGACGATGTCCTCCCCGGCAAAGCCATGGGATCTGGTGGAGTAGAGGTTGAGGCCAGCTTCCGCTTCGCCCTCCAGTGCCAGGGGCACGGACAGGCTCGATCCCACGTTCTCATCCCGTGCTGCGGCACGGTAATCCGGCCAGCGGGAATCTTTCCTCACGTCCGGCACATGAACGATCACGTTTTCGCGGATCGCAGTCAGGCACGGGCCGTCGCCCGCTTTGTACTGGGTTTGGTCCAACCGCACGGCGCCCTGTTGGCTGCTGGCCACAGTGACGGGTTTCTTATGCTGGATCAGCGTGATGCTGCAGAAAGCGGTCGCGGGATCGGCCAGGGTGGCAGCGGAGAACGCGGCGAGTTCGTCCAGCATGACCTTCACGTCATCCGTCTTGAGGACCAGGTCCTGCAGATGGTCAATGACATCGTGCAACGGCAACGGCTGTGATTCGGGGGCCACGACGGGCCTCATTCCTGATTGGTTCCCTGCAACAGCCCCTTGGACTGGAGGACACCGGAGGATAAAAGGCCGCACGAGCGTGTGGCTGTTCTTTGAGTATGCGGCTACTCGGCCCAAATGGACAGCGAAATGGTCCGCAGGAGAGACGAAACACATTCCGGACGGGCGGCGGTGGTTGCTACAGGGGTGATGTTGTCGCTGCCCATGGATGATCCCCTTTCAGTAAATGCATTCGCTGGATACGTTCGGACTGAAGCTGGCGCGACGCGGCGGAGACAGTCTCCTAGGCCGAACTCACTGCTCGTCGACCTCAGGTGTGCCTGCCTTGCCTAATGGCGGAGAAGGTCGGATTGGGAGAGGGCTGGCGGGCGTGTCGACTGTGCAGTAGTTGTTCCGACCCGTAACTCAAAGCGTGGCGGTTCCGGCACGGCTGGAGTGCTGCCGCTGTCAGCGATGTAGTGGGCAGCCAGGCCCCCCAGTTCCATGAGCGGCAACGTTACTGTCGTGAGACCGAAAACGGTGCCACCGCGCGTGCCGCCAATGCCAGCTACAGACACGTCATCGGGAGTCCTGTAACCGGACGTCCAAAGATAAGCCAGTACACCAACTGCAATTTCATCGTTGGCGCACACAATCGCTTCCGGAAGATGCCCCTCCGCAACCAGTTGCGCGATGGCGGCCCGGCCCGATTCCTGGCGCATTCCTGTCCTACCAGCGACATGGGGAAGGGCCTGAGCTTCGAACATCGCCCTCCGGTAGCCGTCCGTTCGTTGTTCGACTGCAGTCAGGCCCGGCATACCGCCGATGAACGCAACTGTGCGATGACCAAGCGACAGCATGTACCGGGTGAGTTCGTAAGACGCTTGTACATTGTCAATGATGATCTTCGTAGCGTCGAAGCCGCGGGGTGCCAGTGCTACAACCCGGGTCCCGGCGTGAACGGCAACGTTGACTTCACGCGCAAGGTCAGCGGTGCCTGGCGAACCCTCAATGTCACTCCCGCAAAATACGATGCCAGACGCCTGGTATTCCCGGAGAACCCGGAACTTTGTCCGCTCCTGCTCCGGGTCCCGGTTGGCGTTGGCCAGGATGGTGACGTAACCGGACTTGGCAGCTTCGATCTCAATGCCCCGGGTCAGCTCGGCAAAATAAGGATCGAGGATATCGCTGGCAATAACGCCGATAATCCTGCTGCGTTGCTGCTTCAAGGCCTGAGCCGGCGCGCTGGGCGTGTAACCAAGCGATTTGGCCGCTGCCTGAACAACGGAACGCACGTCCGGCGAGACAGGGTGCGCAGAGCCATTGAGAACCCGGGAGGCTGTGGCGACGGACACCGCGGCAAGCTC
The DNA here is from genome assembly GCA_025465475.1 of Micrococcaceae bacterium. Classification (GTDB taxonomy): domain Bacteria; phylum Actinomycetota; class Actinomycetes; order Actinomycetales; family Micrococcaceae; genus Arthrobacter_M. The sequence goes on along the minus strand of JAODMR010000155.1, from coordinate 4,599 downwards.
GGCCACTTCTCGCAATGTCGCCAATGGCCCAACTCCTTGGATGTATTCGTCCCCGCACCACAGCACGGGGGCTACTTTGTGCGGTCGGTTTACCTACATGCTGGTTGACACGGTGGCCTACGCCACTTAACTTTACGGTAAACCTTTGCCGCTGCCCGCTTCACCGCTGTGCTACCCATGGCAAACGCTATCCGTGACTACTCAAGGGTGAGACGTGACCGACCTTTCGAAGTCCTTCGATTTGATTGTTGTAGGAGCCGGAGCAGCAGGACTGGCAGCAGCTAACCGCGCTGTCGATCTCGGTGGACGTGTTCTGGTGCTGGAGAAGGGTCAGGCTGCTGGCGGCTCTGCTGCTCTCTCCGCCGGCGTCCTCTGGACGGCACCGAACCTGGAAGTTCTTCGCCATATCCAGCCCGATGGTGATCCTGTCCTTGGCCCACTGGTCGTCGAGGGATACGAGCAGGCCGTCCAGGACGTACTCGACTCCGACGTGATGGTTTCCGAGGAATGGCTGGATCACCTGGAGTGGGGACGCGCCTGCAAAATCGACATTCAAGATCTCATCGCGAAGTGGTCCTCCAAAGTCCACAGCACCGGCGGTGCCCTGCTGACAGGAATCAGTAGCGTCGACCTCATCGTCAATGATGGTCGAGTCAGCGGAGTGACCTTCCTTCACGATGGAGAGACCAGGAATGCGTCCGGCACGGCGACCGTCCTGGCCACCGGAGGATTTCAGGGAGACCCTGAACTGACGCAAAAATTCATTGGTAACGGGGCTGACGATATCGCTGTCCGGAGCAATCCCCATTCAGTTGGTGACGGCTTCCGCCTTGGGGCTGCCGCAGGAGGCGCGGCCAGCCGGCACCTGTCAGGCTTCTACGGCCATACGCTGCCCAGCCCGGTCCCCGTCTCCCCGGACGTGTTCCTCCGTCTGACCCTCTACTTCTCCGCCTACGGCATTATCGTCAACCGGCTCGGCCGACGCTTCACGGATGAATCCCTGGGCGATGAAGTCTCCAACCAGGCTGTCGTCCGCGAACCTGGCCAGCGGGGAGTGCTGATCTGGGATGACGACGTCCATCAGAACCGGGCGCTGGCCGTGCCATACCCCAGCGGTATGGCACTGGACCGTCACGCTGAAGCAACCAAGCTGGGAGCCCGCACTGCCAAAACCGACACGCTGGAGGAACTGATCGAGGTAGTGGCCAGCTGGGGCGTCGACCGTGCAGGTCTCACGACCACTTTGGAGAACTACCAACGCGCCACCAATGGCGAATCCGTAAGCCTGGACGCGCCATTGCCGGGCCGCCCGAGCCCCCTGAAGAAGGGCCCATTCCGCGCCGTCGAAGTCCAGCCGTGCATCACCATCCCGTTCGGCGGCCTTCGCGTGAACGGCGACAGTCAGGTTCTGAACCGTGACAACCAGCCGGTTCCCGGACTTTTTGCTGCCGGGGCCGATGCCGGCGGCGCCCAGGACCGGCGTTACGTAGGCGGGATCATCTTCGGCCTCGTCTTCGGCCGACGAGCAGCGGACGCCGCCCTAGCCACCGTGCCAATGACTGCGAGCGGAAACAAATTGGCTTCAGTGAAATGAGCACCACCACACAGTTGCGGTACGGGGGAAACGGGCGCCAAGCGTCAGTGATCGCTAGGGCCCATGAAATTCCTCCAGATTGTCGCCGCGGTATACGGATCCGCCCGCATCGACCAACCCGCCCGCACCGACGTCGCCTCAGAGCAATTGCACTGCTTCAACCACCTGGCGCCCTTGTTGATCCGAACGGGCACACGCCGGTGACAGATTCAGTTCATGAGGAGAAAACATGGAGCTAAGCCTCAATCAAGCCACCACCCGCCCATACCCGCTGATCGCGACTGCAGAGGAGGCGATGCGTGCCGGGATACGGCACATCGGCCTATGGATCGAACCGGTCGAAGAGACCGGCATCGCCCGCACCCAGCAGCTGCTCGCCGATACCGGCTTGTCCGTCACTTCTGTGTGCAGAGCCGGGTTCTTGGCCGACAAAGAGGGTAAGGACCTTCGGGCCGCTATGGATGGTGTCAAGCGAGCCCTTGACCTGTCACACGCAGTGGGCAGCCCGATGTTGACCCTGATCGCCGGAGGGCTTCCCGCGCGGGACCGCAGCATCCTGCACGCCGAACAGAGGCTCCGCACCACGATTGAGGAGCTGGAACCGCACGCCCAGGAGGCCGGTGTCCGGTTGGCCTTGGAACCGCTGCACCCCCTGTTTGTGGATAGCCGCAGCATTGTCACCACGATCGGTCAGGCCTTGCGGGTCATCGAGGATTTGCCAGTTGAAACTGTCGGAATCCTTGTTGACGCCTACGCCACCTATTGGGACCCAAGTTTTCATGACGACGTCGTTGAAGCAGGACCGAGGATCGCCGGTTACCAGGTCAGCGACTTCTCACTGCCGTTGCCGGCCCCCGAAAACATGAACGGCCGGCTGTTCCCGGGAGAAGGCAGCATCGACTTCGCCTCCCTCACCGCTTCAGTCCGCCGGGCCGGATACTCCGGACCCGTTGAAGTCGAAATCTTCAATGACGACATTTGGAAGTTGCCGTTGGAAACCATCATTGAACGTACCGTAGCCGCCTTCAACCGTTACATCGCTGAGCCCGTGAACGCGTTGGAGCGTCAACTGACATAACACCACCGACCTGCCCAGCCTCGATGGGCAGTACAGGGACCATGAACTGGGGCAAGGGCCGGATGGGGACGACCGGTAAATTCTCCTCCGATACCGCGGCCCCGGATGTACATACCTTCCTAGGCCGGTCCCGAGGTGACCGGAACCGCAATAGGCCTCGTGATGCCGGGCTAAGCGGTCCGTTGTAGGACTCGTTCTGTGTCCCGCAGGTAGGCTCCCTCTCAAGACATCGATTCTGAGGGGAGGCGGCACCCTCCAACGTGGGGTTTCCGACGGCGTGGCCTGCCGACCTGGAGGCCGTCTCGCCCTTGCAGCATCCTCTTCTTTTGGCATCCATCTACATCGGCGTACGAGCCAGGTTCATTGACGATTTCCTGCTCTCGGAGCCGACGGTGCAAACCGTGGTGCTGGGTGCCGGGCTTGACACCCGCTCGCACCGGCTGGCCTGATGGCCGGGCCGCCAGGTCTATGAAATCGACCATGCCAACGTCCTGGCGTCCAGGCCGGGCTGCTCGGCGTTGCCCTGGGCCTGTTCGTCGTCTTCGTCGGCGGCGCCGTACTGCTCCTGGCAGACAAACTCACCGGCGGCGACGGGGTCGCAGGCCTCGCCGCAGCAACAACTGCAGGGAACGCCGCCCTCGTTCCCGGCATTTGTCGCCGCAGCCAACCCCATCTACGCCCCGGCCGCGGAACACGCCACCGTCCTGGTCGCAGCCTCCGTCGTCGGCTCCCGCCATCCTCTGCCCCATCGTGAGTGCAGCCTGGGCGCGCAGGCTGCAGAAAAAGGCCGATCAAGACGAAACACCCAACCCCCCGGGCGAAGTGCCTGCCCGACGCCAACACGCAGTGGAACCGCAAAACTGACGGGCCGGATCGACGGGCAACGCCGAACCCTGATTTTCCAGGGCGACGGATGGACCGTCACAAAATCCTCCCCTGACCCCACGGGCCAAATAAGCACGAGTGGAAGCCAGGCCGCCCTCATAGCGTGTCGTCCCTGACGGGCGGAACAGGGTTTCAGATAGCGGCTTCGATGGACCCCACCGAAGCCATCATCGGCGTAACCGATACCACCCACAGAATCACCCGCAGCTTCCGCAACTTCACCGACTACAGACTGAACCCGGATCGTCCTGCGACAGCGACGGATCAGGCCAGAACGTAGAGCCCGGCGAAGGCGAGCAGGTTGTCCTTCGCCGAGACTAAGTAGTGCGGGACCTTATTCTGTCCTTGGTCTTCTGCCATCCGAAGTAGCCTTCTGCCGGTCGGGACGGCCATCACAAAAACGAAATGCGGCAGCCCCGGTGGACATCATCACGGCTACGAGTAGCCGGGGCCACAGGACACGTACAGGTTACTGATGCCTTGGAACTTCCCGATTTCATATGGTCAAGTCACGGCCCTCTGGGCCGGAGATCCGGGCCTATGCCCGGTTCAGGCTGCGCCGGTAGCGTGCGAGAGCCCCTCTTGAGACCGGGGACTCTTCCCCAGCCGCCGCCGGCGTAGTCCTGGACCCCAAAGATGTCCGACAGCGCCTGACTATATGAGCCAAAGCCCACCCAACCGAGAAAACGGGTGCATGTTCAAGGACCCATCCCGGTCCCAGGGCACCTCAATCCCGACCGGACCGGTCCCCTGACTCGACGTCACCTTGAGGGTCAGAGTGGGAGGATTCCTTATTCCACGTGGATAATATTTGGGACAGGACGTCACCCCACGTGAGGGTCAGTGAGAACGTGATCGAAGCAGTGGCTGCTGTAATGGGCCGGAACAATGTCACCATAGTCGGCCGGACTGATGGGCCTGTGATGATGTTTGCCCACGGTTTTGGCTGCGATCAGGATATGTGGCGGAAGCTGCTGCCCTATTTCGTTGATGATTACCGGCTGGTGCTTTTTGATCATGTGGGCGCAGGACACTCCGACAT
>JAODMR010000148.1 GCA_025465475.1 Micrococcaceae bacterium | reverse complement strand
CTGACGCGATCCTCGTCGTCGAGGGAGGCCGCATTGTGGAGCAGGGCACGCACGACGTTCTGCTCGCCGCCGGTGGCAGGTACGCCGAGCTGTATGAGACGCAGTTCTCGCAGGCGGTCGCTGTTGTGCAGGACGCCAAGGCCTAGAGGACTGTGCCCGCGGGCCGCCTGGGCCTGCGGCGGCGGGCGAGCCGGACCGGGTCGGGCGCCGGCCGGGTTGACCCGGCGGCTACAGGATGCCGAGCTGCTCCAACTGTTTCGCCATCCCGGCACCATCGGGGGCGTAGATCCAGGGCTTCGCGGTCGCCGGACCACCCGGCGTCGCACTGCTGGAATGCCCACCGGCCAGCACCGTTTCACCGGGGGAGAGCTGGCGGATCGCGACGGCTGTCACGGCGTCGGGATGCTGCTGGGCGAAGGCCGAATAGATCTCCTCGTCGTGCTGGCCATTGTCGCCGAACAGCAGCCATTGGACCTGAGGAAATTCCCTGCTCAACCGTTCCAGGTTCCGGTGCTTGTGCTCCCGTCCGCTGCGGAACCACCGGTCCTGGGTCGGTCCCCAGTCCGTCAGGAGCAGGGTGCCCGCGGGGTATAGATTGCGTGCCAGGAAGCGGACCAGGGTCGGAGCCGCGTTCCAGGGGCCGGTGGACAGGTAGATCACCGGCGCCTCGGGATGCTCAAGAGCGAGCCGGTCCAGCAGGACAGCCATTCCCGGCGTCGGCGTGCGTGCCCGCTCGCTGAGCACGAAGGTGTTCCAGAGGGCGAGGAATGGCCGCGGGAGTGCTGTCACCATCACGGTGTCGTCAATGTCGGAGACAATTCCGAACGTGGTGTCGTCGCCGATAATGAAGATTCGCGTTTTGACCTGTTCGGTCCCGGGCGCCCACAACAGGGCGGTGTGCCAACCGGGTTCAAGGGTTACGGGCAAGGAAGCGTCCACGAGCCCGCCGACGTCGGCACTCACCACGTGCACCTCGCCGTCTATCTCGACGTGGACCTCGCTGAACTGGACAGGGACGCTCGTGAAGGCGCGCCACCCGCGCACGTTTTCGGTTCCCGGCGTGGCTGCCTGTTCGGTGCGACCGCCGGGTTGGGGCTTGCTGGCAAGCAGGACCCGGGCCAGGATGCGTACCTGGGTGGTGCTGCCATAACTCGGGTAGGCGACGACACGTGGCCTGTAGTGCCGGGCCGTTGCCGCGCGGGTGCGTAGCGTATGCACGCGCTGGCCCAACCCCACGACGGCGCGGAAAGCGTAGCTGGCTTGAGGCACGGAACGCTGCGGCGTCGAAGTCATTCCCTCACTGTACAGAGGCGGACGAAGGCCCGGGTGTCCTGCGTCGCCTCCGGCTATGGCGTAACCGGCTACCGTGCCCCCGAGTTCCCCTTCGCCTGCCTGAGGATCTGCTGCCTGCCCGTGGCCCGCCTGCCGGAACATCCGCCGCTTACCTGTCACCCGCCTACCCGTGGCCCCGCCTGCCTGTGGCCCGCCTACCCGTGGCCCCGCCTGCCTGGGGGCCCGCCCGCCTAGCCCTTTGTTACCTCTGCCTCTGTTACCTCCGCGGACCGGTAAAACCGGTTACGGGTCGCTAGAACCGCGGAGGCAAGGATGGCCGCGGTCACCGATGCCGTAAGGATGGCGACTTTCGCGTGATCGTCATGTGGGCTGCCCTGCCCGAAACTCAGCTCGGCAACCAGCAGTGACACCGTGAAGCCGATGCCAGCAAGTAGACCCACTCCGGTCAGATCGATCCACCGGACCGAGTCGTCAAGCTGCGCGCGGGTGGCCTTGGTGACCGCCCACGTCGTCCCCAGAATGCCCAGCGGCTTCCCTGCCACCAAGGCCACTACGATGCCCACCGCCGCCGGATCCTGCAGGGCCGAGGCCAATCCTGACGCTCCGCCAATCGCAACGCCCGCTGAGAAAAAGGCAAAGACGGGGACGGCGAAACCAGCGGAAATAGGACGGAACCGCTGCTCAAAGATTTCGGCGAGCCCCGGTCCCGCTCCCGGGCCCCCACTGGCTTGACTGCGAATTACCGGAACGGCGAAACCGAGCAACACTCCGGCGACGGTGGCGTGAATGCCGGAAGCATGGACCAAAGCCCAAGTCACCACGCCGAGGGGCAGCAGCACCACCCAGGCAGCTACGGATCTCAGGCCGAAGAAGCGCCGATACTTTTGCGCCAGGAACGTGTAGAGGGCCAGGGGGAGCAGGGCGAAAAGCAGCGGGAGGAACTGCAGGTGGTCGGAGTAGAAAATCGCAATAATGCAGATGGCGAGCAGGTCGTCCACAACAGCCAGCGTCAGCAGGAAAATGCGCAAGGCGCTGGGCAGATGTGATCCAATAACTGCAAGCACGGCGACGGCGAAAGCGATATCGGTAGCGGTAGGTATGGCCCAACCGGCTTGGGTCGAAGGACTGGCCGCGTTAGTGACCGCGTATATCAAGGCGGGAACAGCGACCCCGCCGACCGCCGCCGCCACCGGAACACTTGCCCGCCGCATGTCACGCAGGTCGCCGGCGACGAATTCCCTCTTGAGTTCCAGGCCAACCAGGAAAAAGAAGATCGCCAGCAACCCGTCGGATGCCCAGGCACCCAAGCTCAGTTGCAGGTGCCAGGGTTCGTAGCCGATGGTGAAGTCGCGCAGCGCGAAGTAGCTGTTGGCCGCGGGTGAATTCGACCAGATCAGCGCAACCGCCGCGGCTGCCACCAGTAATAGTCCGCCGACTGTTTCCTTGCGCAGGATGGCAGCTATCCGAAGATATTCCGGATAGCTGCCCCGGCCCAAGGCCGCCGGGATAATTCCTCGGGGTCGCGACGATGATGGGTCGGCGGAGCCGGGGAGGTCCGCGCCTGGATTCGCGCTGCCCGGCACGTCGTAGGACACTCGATCATCCGGGGTTGAGCGGGAAGTGTACGGCTGGTCCGACACGGCTGGTCTCCTTCTCGAGGCTCGTCAAAGACGTTGCCGACCAGACTTCCCGGCGCACCTGACTACCAGCCTACGTGACTGGCGGAACCTTCCCAGGGTTTGCACCCTGGGGCTTTCTAGGGCGGAAATACCTCCGCCCTATACCGAGTCCCTGGTCAGAACCGTGCTCAGGAGCAGGTCCTTGGACGGCCCCGTCACCCGCCAGGAGTATTCCAGCCGATTTGGACCGAGGGCCGTGAACGTGCCCACGTAGAGGTCGGGGGAACAGCCGTGCTCGGCTGTCCAACATCCGTCGGAAAGGTCGAGGGAATGGAACTCCCTGCCATCACTGAAGTGGACGTCCAGACGGGAGGGACTATTGGAGGGATGCATCAGGTAATCGCGGCTCGCAGGTCCGGTATAGGAACCCCAGCTCATCAGCCCCGATTCGTGCTGACGGATCCGGTCGCCGTCGGGTGTGAAGGTCACGAAGCCGGTGAATGTACCCGAAACGCCAGACCCGAGATCACGGTTGACCCGTTCTAGCTGCCAACGGCCCAAAAGGAACGCGGTGAGGTCCTCCACAGCGTGAGTGTTCAAGTGCGCGAGGCGGGATTCGAACCCGCGGCCTTCCCTTTAGGAGAGGGACGCTCTATCCTGCTGAGCTACTCACGCCTGCATTGCAACCAATGCAGGTCCACTCTACCGGGTCGGCGCGTCTGCTGCCGAGCAGGCCGTGGAACGGTGGTGCGGCGGCCCTGACGTGCAGGACGGGTTGAGCGGGTGTCGCGAAGGTGAGCGATCTGCGCATGTCGAGTCGAATGAGTGCGACGGTGACGACTGGATGCCCGATGACGACAAGATGACGACGGCGACAGGATGACGACGGCGACCACGACGGCGACCACGGGCGACGGCGACCACGGGCGACGGCGACGGGCGGAGGCGACGACCACGGGCGACGGCGACGGTTGCGACGTGGCGACCACGGGCTTGGTGGCGACGTGACGAGGTGAGGACCGCCCGCCTTGGTTCGGTTGGATGTAGTGAGGAATGCCTGTCGCGGTTCGGTTGCCGTCGAGATCCGCGATGACATGTTGTTATCCCCTTTCCGAAGCTCCCGAGGTTGCTTATCCACAGCCGTCTGGGTGGTGTCTGGGGGTGGCTATTTTGTCGGTGGGTGGCCGTAGCGTGGGGTTATGGAGACCTTTCAGGGTGTTCCGTCCGGTGGTTTTGGTGCCGGAGGGGATGGCAGCGGGGCGGTGTGTCAAGTCGGCAGGATAGCCGTCCTGGCCGGATACCTCGCGGCCCGCCTGGCCGGCGACGCAGGACCCCGCCCCGAAGGACCTGACACGGCCGCCGGTGACGGGCCGGACGTGACCGTGCCGGAGGTGACCGTGGCCGATGACCGGCCAGATCAAACCCCCGCTCCCGCAACCCCTGTGGTTTTTGACGGTCCCGACGTCGACTCCCATGGTGTCGGTGAGGGTGGCGGGCCGGTCATCACCCCTTCCCCCGGCGCGCCCGACGATGGTGACGGTGGCGGGTCGGGTGCTTCCATGACCGGTGCCGGTGGTGGCGGGTCGGGTCCGGTGGTGGATCCGGGGTTGTTGGTGTCGGGTTTGGGTGGGTTGCCCGACGGGGTGCTGGTGGGGTGGATGCAGGACCTGGAGGCCC